>NZ_CP043505.1:1266700-1583375 GCF_008365295.1 Agromyces intestinalis | reverse complement strand
CGAGGCGATCGGCCGCGACCCCGAAGAGCTGCGCCGCGCCGGCGTCGCCGGCACCCCGCAGGAGTTGGTCGACCGCCTCGGCGTGCTCGCCGGGCTGGGCGTCGAGACGATCTACCTGCAGGTGCTCGACTTCGACGACCTCGACGTGCTCGAGCTCCTCGCGAGCGAGGTCGTGCCGCACGTGCGGTGACGCGGGCCCGCTCGTCGCTGCGCCACTTCGGCCGGGTCTGCGCCAGCCGAGGTGGCGCGGAGGGCGCGTACGTGGCGCAGAGCGGGCTGAGAGCGCGGCGGCGCGCTACCGTGCCGCCGTCAGCTCGACTGCCGCACCACGAGCCGGGTCGGCAGCAGCGTCGTGGCGGGGACATCGTCACCGGCGATGAGCCGCACGAGCGTGCGTGCCATGACCTCGCCCATCTCGAGCGACGGCTGGTGCACGGTGGTGAGCGGCGGCACCGCCATCGCCGCGTACTGGTCGTTGTCGAAGCCGACCACCGCCACGTCGCCCGGGATCGACCGCCCGGTCTCGAGAATCGCGGTGTACGCGCCGATCGCCATCTGGTCGTTCGCAGCGAACACGCCGTCGATCTCGGGCTCGCGCGCGAGCAGGCGACGCATCGCCTCGGCGCCCGAGGCGGGGCTGAAGTCGCCGTATTCGACGAGGCCGATGGGGAGGGCGGCACGCTCGAGCGAACGTTGCCAGCCGCGCAACCGGTCGACGCCGGGCGGCATGTCCTGGGGGCCGGCGATCGCGGCGATGCGGCGGCGGCCGCGCTCGACGAGGTGGTCGCCGGCGAGTTCTGCGCCGTGGGCGTTGTCGACGTCGACGGTGTGGTTCACCTGCTCGCTCGGGTCGAGCGGGCGCCCGCCGAACACCACCGGCAGCGACCGGCTCACGTGCGCGTACGAGTGGTCGCCGGTGTGGTGCGACGCCACGAGGGCGCCGTCGACGTTGCCGCCGAGCAGGTAGCGCCGGGTCTTGTCGAACGCCGCCTCGGATTCGATGAGCATCGACAGCGTGTACTCGGTGTCGGCGAGCGCGAGCCCGATGCCCTGCACGAGGGTCGCGAAGAACGGGTCGTTGAACACCTTCGCCGTCGACTCGGGCACGACGAGCGCGATCGCCTGGGTGCGCCGGCTCGCGAGCGAGCGGGCGGCGCGATTCGGCACGTAGTTCAGCGCCGCGATCGCCTCTTGCACAACGGCGACCACGTCGGGGCTGACCTTCGGCGACCCGTTGACGACGCGCGAGACGGTCGCACGCGACACGCCCGCGCGCGCGGCGACCATCTCCAACGTCGGCGCGGAGCCGGCGCTCGGGATCCCAGCCATCGGGCCCCCTCTCGTTGCTCCGGATTACCCCACGATAGCCGCAGCGCCGGTTGCGCCCGCAGCGCCAGCGACCCCCGCCGCGGCCTTCGCCTCGGCGATGAGCTGCGCGTACGCGAGCGCACTGTCCTTCGGGGTGCGCACGAGCGTGTCGTAGTCGACGTGCACGATGCCGAACCGCTTCGCATACCCCCACGCCCACTCGAAGTTGTCGAGCAGCGACCACACGAAGTAGCCGCGCACGTCGGCGCCGCGTTCGATCGCCCGGCCGACGGCGGCGACGTGGTCGAGGATGTACCGGGTGCGCTCGACGTCGTGCACGTGCCCGTCGTCGCTCAGCACGTCGTCGTACGACGCGCCGTTCTCGGTGATGTAGAGCGGCGGCAGGGTGTCGTACTCGCGGCCGAGCCGCACGAGCAGCTCCTCGAGCCCGGCGGGGTTGACCTCCCAGTCCATCGCGGTGCGCGGCAGTCCACGCGACGGGAAGCTCACGTGCTCTGAGCCCGGGAACGGCGAGCGGCCGGGCTTGTCGGTCGGGCGCAGCCCGGTGGGCGCCCCGTCGGGAAGCGGATGCCCCGACACGTTGTCGTCGTGGTAGTGGTTGACGCCGAGGAAGTCGATCGGCTGCGAGATGACCTCGAGGTCGCCGGGCAGGATCCGGTCGGCGAGCCCGAACTCGCGCACGTCTTCGAGCAGGTCGGTCGGGTAGGCCCCGAGCAGCAGCGGCTCCAGGAACATGCGGTTCCAGAGGGCGTCGATGCGGCGTGCGGCTTCGAGGTCGACAGGATCGGCCGGATGGTTCGGCACCGCGTTCGTGAGGTTGAGCGTGATGCCCAGCCGGATGTCGCGCTGCGAGTCATCCGTCGAAGAAGCCGTGGCGAGCTCGCGAAGCCGCCTGACCGCGAGACCGTGCGCGAGGTGCTGGTGGTGCACTGCGGCGAGGCCCGCGACCGGGTCGTTGAGTCCGGGCGCGTGCTCGCCGCCGATGTAGGCGATGAGCGACGAGCAGAGCGGTTCGTTGAACGTGGTCCAGTGCGAGACACGGTCGCCGAGCGCGCCGTAGACGGCCTCGGCGTAGTCGGCGAATCGGTACGCGGTGTCGCGGTTCGCCCATCCGCCGCGCTCCTGCAGGGCCTGCGGCAGGTCCCAGTGGTAGAGCGTGAGCCAGGGCAGCACGCCCTGCTCGAGCAGTTCGTCGACGAGCCGTGAGTAGAAGTCGAGGCCCTTCGGGTTGACCGTGCGTCCACCGGGGACCACGCGCGCCCACGAGGTCGAGAACCGGTACGAGTCGAGGCCGAGGCGCTGCATGAGCGCGACGTCCTCGGGGTAGCGATGGTAGTGGTCGACGGCCCGTTCGGGGGTGTCGCCGCCCGCGATCGCGTTCGGCACGCGCGCGTACGCGTCCCAGATCGAGTCTTCCTTCCCGCCCTCGTGGGCGGCGCCCTCGATCTGGGCCGCCGCGGTCGCGGAGCCCCAGATGAAGCCCTTGGGGAAACGCATTGTCGAGGTCAACCCTTCACTGCTCCTGCCATGATTCCCGAGATGAGCTGCTTGCCCGCGATGACGAACAGGATGAGCAGCGGGATGGTCGCCATGACCGCGCCCGTGAGCACGACCGAGTAGTCGATGTAGTAGCCCGACTGCAGCTGGCTGAGCGCCGTCTGCAGGGTCGGGTTCGACGGGCTCAGCACGATGAGCGGCCAGAGGTAGTCGGTCCAGGCCGTCATGAACGTGAACAGGCCGAGGATCGCCATCGCCGGCCGCGCCGCCGGCAGGCCCACCGTGAGGAAGGTGCGGAACTGGTTCGCGCCGTCGACGCGGGCCGCCTCAATGAGTTCGTCGGGGATGACGTCGACGAGGTACTGGCGCATGAAGAACACGCCGAACGCGGTGACCAGCATCGGCACGATGACCGCACCGATCGTGCCCGTCCAGCCGAGCTCCTTCATCACCATGAAGAGGGGGATGATGCCGAGCTGGGTCGGGATCGCGAGGGTCGCCACCACGAACACCATGAGCCCGTCGCGGCCGCGGAAGCGGAGTTTCGCGAACGCGTAGCCGGCGAGCGTCGAGAACGTGACGACCGAGATCGTGATGATCGACGAGATGAGCACCGAGTTCCACAGCGCCAGCCAGAACGGGATGGCGTCGAACACTCGCTGCGCGTTCGCGGCGAAGTTGCCGCCGGGAATGAGGGGGAGCGTCTCGCCTCGGGTCGCGTTCGTGCCGCTGCCGACGACGAACGACCACCACAGCGGGTAGGCGCTGCCGATGAGGAAGGCAGTCAGCAGCCCGTAGGTGAGGAAGCCGGGGCGGCTGCCGATGCCGGCGAGACCGCTGCCGCGACCGCGGCGCGGGCGCCCGGAACCGCGGCCGCCGCGGCCGACGACATCGGGATGAGCGGCCGTGTCGGGGGCGACGACGTCGACCTGCACGGCGGGGATGGGGTCGGGGATCGCGGTGCTCATCGTTCGGCTCCTCGGGCGGCGGCGCGGCGGGTTCGTCGGTTCCTCTGCTTCGAGGCATCCCCCGTGGCGATGCGGCGCGAGATGAGGAAGTTGATCAACCCGAACCCGACGATCAGGAGGAACAGCAGCCAGGCGACCGCTGCCGCCTCGCCGAAGTCGCGGCGGAAGAAGGCGAGCTCCCACATGAACAGCACGGTGGTCTGGAACTGCCGGTCGCTGCCGCCGATGCCGCCCGCGGTCGACACGTCGAACAGCCGCGGCTCGGCGAAGATCTGCAGGCCGCCGATGGTGGCCGTGATGATCACGAAGATCAGGGTCGGACGGATCGTGGGGATCGTGATCGAGAAGAAGCGGCGGGCGCTGCCGGCGCCGTCGATCGCCGCCGACTCGTAGAGGTCGCGCGGCACGGCCTGCATGGCCGCCAGCAGGATGAGGGCGTTGTACCCCGTCCAGCGGAAGTTCACCATCGTCGCGATCGCGAGGTGGCTGAGGAAGGTGTCGTGCTTCCACTGCTGGTCGGGGATGCCGAAGAGGTTGAGCAGGTTGTTCGCCAGGCCGTCGGCCTCGTTGAAGACGCTCGAGAAGATCAGTGCGACGGCCACCGGGGTGACGACGAACGGCAGCAGCACGCCCATGCGCCAGATGGTGGGAGCGCGAAGGCCCTGGTCGAGCAGGTAGGCGACGACGATCGCCACGACGAGCTGGGGGATCGCCGACAGCAGGAAAATGCTGACGGTGTTGAAGATCGAGTTCCAGAACATGCGGTCGCCGAGGATCTCGACGAAGTTGTCGAACCCGACGAACGGCCCCTGGCCCTTCAAGAGGTCCCACTCGTGCAGTGAGACGACGAAGGTGTAGCCGAGCGGGAACAGCCCGACGAGCGCGAAGAGGATGAAGAACGGCGAGACGTAGAAGTACGGGGAGGCCTTGACGTCGAACCTCGACAACCGGTGCCGGAAGGAGGGCTTCGGCTGGGAGCGGCGGCGGCGTCGGTCGGCCGGCGGTGCGTCGGCCGGCGTCTGGAGCGTGGTGGTCATGTCGGGCCGTTCAGCTGGAGATCGGGTGCGGATGGATCGCCGGTCGAGTAGCGCCTGTCGACGCTACTCGACCAGCGAGCAGGGGGTGTGATCAGTCGACGAGCTCGTGGAGCAGCTCGATGGCCTGGTCCCACGCCGTGGCCGTGTCGACCTCGCCGCGGTCGAGCGCCGAGAGCGGCGGACCGAACACGTTCTCCTGGATGACCGAGTCATCCGGACCCTTGAACTGAGCGACGACGCCTTCGGCGCGACCCGCGAGGATCTGGCCGACGGGGGCGTCGTTGAAGAACTCGTTGGGCGTGGGGTTCGCCGCGAGCTCCTCCTGTGCCTTGACGGTCGACGGGAAGGTGCCGGCAGCCTCGAACTGCTTCACCTGCTGCTCGGGCTGGGTCAGCCAGTCGGCGAGGGCCGCCGCGGCCTCCTTGTGAGCGCTGGTCTCGGGAACCGAGAGGAACGCGCCGCCCCAGTTGCCGGCTCCGCCGGGGAACACGTCGGCGAAGTCCCAGCCGGTGGTGGCGTCGCCGCCGCCGGCCTCGGTGTTGCCCTGCACGACGCCGAGCATCCAGCCGGGGCAGACGAAGGTCGCGAAGGTGCCGTCGACGAACGACTTGCCGCCGTTCCAGTCCCAGGCCGACTGCGCGGCCGAGAGGCCGTCGCCGATGGCCGAGCCCAGCAGGTCGAAGTTCTCCTTGAGCTCGGCGTTGTCTTCGACGTTCAGTTCGCCGTCGGAGGTGTAGTACCCCTCGGGGAGCTGGTTGACGATCGAGTTCCAGACGAAGCCGGAGTGGTCGTACCAGGCCTTGCCGGTCGCCTGCTGGTACTGGCGGCCGATGTCGAAGTAGTGCGCCCAGTCGCCCTCGAGGAGGGTGGCGACCTCTTCGCGGTCGCTCGGCAGGCCGGCGGCTTCGAACAGCTTGCCGTTATAGCAGATGCCGGTGGGGCCGATGTCGGTGCCGTAGCCGATGACCCGGCCGTCGGGGTCGGTCGCCTGCTCGTACTTCCAGTCGACCCAATCGGCCTTGCGGTCCTCGATGCCGAAGTCGCGCAGGTCGACGAACTGGTCGGAGACCTCCATGATGGCGCCGAGCCAGCCCTCCTCGATCGCGACGATGTCGCTGAGGCCTGAGCCCGCGGCGATCTTCGTGAACGCGTCGGTGCGGGCGTTGCCGCCGGTGTCGATGTTGGTCGCCTCGATCTTCACCCCGGGGTTGGCGGCCTCGTACTCCTTGTACAGGTCGTCGTACCCGAAGGTGCCGAACGTGGTGATGGTGAGGGTCACTTCCTCACCCTCACCACCGCCCTCGCCGCCGCCCCCGTTGGAGCAGGCGGTCGCAAGGAGGGCGATGGATGCCGCGCCGGCGACGGCGGCGACAGCCCGGGTGCGTCGTGAGAGCTTCACGGTCACTCCTTTGTGCGTGTGTGTGATGGATTCGGTGCGGTGCTGTGGGAGCGCTCTCCCAGCGACATGTGAGAGCGCTCTCACACTGTCGGGAGAGACTTTGGCACGTCATTGGGGACGCTGTCAAGAGAGCGCTCTCACGATTGGGACGATCGGCTCGCTCGAAGGAGCCGCGATTACACTCGGCACATGCCCGATCCCCACGACACGTTGAGCGAGCCCGTGCAGCGACGGCGCATGACGGTCGCGCTCGCGCTCACCGCGCTGCTCGTGGGCATCGCCGCCGTCGTGGTCGGTGGGGTGACAGGTGCCCAGGCCGGCGCGGCGCCGACGAGTTCGACTCCGAGCACCGCCGACGCCGGCGAGCCGAGCAGCACCCCCCGCAGCAGCCCGAGCACCACCCCGAACGCGGAGCCGAGCGACGAGCCGACCGAGGCGGCGCGCCCCGAGCCGAGCGCGCCTCCGGCGGCGGCGCCGGTCGGGTTCGACAAGGCGGCCCGCTCGCTCGACGACCCGATGAGCATCTGGGTGGTCGTCAACCGCGACCGACCGCTCAACCCCGAAGACTTCGTCCCGCCCGACCTGGTCCCGGTGCCGGTGGCCCACAGCTGGGAGCCCGAACTCCGGCAGGAGGCATCCGATGCCGTGGTCGCGATGTTCCAGGCCGCGGCCGACGAGGCCGGCTTCTTCCTCGCCTCCAATAGCGCGTACCGCAGCTACTCGACCCAGGTCGACCTGTACGGCGACGGCAGCGATCCCACCACCGCGCCGCCGGGTCGCAGCGAGCACCAGACGGGTCTCGGCATCGACATCGGCACCGAGCGGGGCTGCACGTTCGAATGCATGGAGGACAGCCCCGAGGGGCAGTGGCTGCGCGACAACGCCTACCGGTTCGGGTTCCTGCTGCGGTACCCCGCCGACAAGGTCGACATCACCGGCTACCCCCACGAGGCCTGGCACTACCGGTACATCGGCGTCGACCTCGCGACCGAGATGCACAACACGGGCTCCACCACCCTCGAGGAGTTCTTCGGGCTTCCGGCGGCACCCCAGGTGTGAGCGCGGGCGGGCGGCGGCGGTGAGCGAACGGAAGCCACGTCGCGGCCTGTCGCTCGCCGTGCTCATCGTCAACCAACTGCTGGCCGGCGTGGGCGTGGCCAGCGGCATCGCGGTCGCGGCGCTGCTCGTCGAGAGCCTGACCGGCACCGCCATCCTCGCGGGGCTCAGCCAGACCTGCGCGGTGCTCGGCGCAGGCCTGGCCGCGGTGCCGCTCGCCCGGCTCGCCGTCGCGCGGGGGCGGCACATCGCCCTCGCGTGCGGCTACGTGCTCGCGGTGCTCGGCGCCGGCCTCGTGATCACCGCGGCGACGAGCGGATTCGTCGTGCTCGCGTTCCTCGGGCTCACGGCGTTCGGCGCCGGCACGGCGGCCGGCCTGCAGGCGAGGTTCGCCGCCGCCGAGATCGCCGCACCCGGGTTCGAGGCCCGGTCGCTCTCGCTGGTGCTGTGGGCGACCACGCTCGGGTCGGTCGCCGGACCGAACCTGTCGGAGTTCGGCGACGGGCTCGGACAGGCGATCGGGCTGCCGCCGCTGGTCGGGCCGTTCGTCGTCTCGGGTGCGGTGTTCGCGCTGTCGACGCTGCTCGTGGCGACCCTGCTGCGCCTGCCCCGGCCGGGGACGCTGGCCGCAGACGCCGAGCCCACGGCATCCGGGGAGCCCGACGCATCCGCCCCGGCCGCGGCACAGCTCGCCGGGGCCGCTCGTGGTCGCTCCGCGGCCGTGGAAGCGGCAACGAGCGTCCCCGATGAGGTGGGGGAGCCCGGCGCGTGGCGTGCGCTGCGCGTCGCGGTGCGCGACCCGCAGGCCCTGCTCGCTCTGCTCGCGATCGTGTGCTCGCACACGATCATGGTCGCCGTGATGGTGATGACCCCCGTGCACCTGCACGCGCACGGCGCCACGCTCGGGGTCGTGGGCCTCGTGCTCAGCATCCACATCCTCGGCATGTACGGCGCGAGCCCCGTGATGGGCTGGCTCGTCGACCGGGTCGGCACCGCGTCGGTCATCGCCGCGGGCGGGGTCATCCTGTTCGCCGCGGTGGTGATCGGCATCCTCGCGCCGGCCGACGACCTGTTGCTCGTGCCGGTCGCGCTCGGCCTGCTCGGCCTCGGCTGGTCGGCCGGCATGATCGGCGGCTCGGCACTGCTGACCAGATCGGTCGCGCCTGCGCTGCGGGTACCGCTGCAGGGCGCGTCGGATGCCTCGATGAACTTCGCCGCGGCGATCGCCTCGGCGTTCTCGGGGCTGCTGCTGGGGCTCGGCGGATTCGCGGCGGTGAACACCGCGGCGGCGTTCCTGCTCGTCCCGCTCGCGGTCGTGTGGGCTCGCGCGGTGCTCGTGGGGCCGCGCGTCTCGGCCTGATCGAGTGGTCGCGCTCTCACGCGGCTCCCAGCATTCGGAAGGAATCCTCACATACTCGCGTGATGCAGTGGGAAGTCCCCCCGAACCCGACCCGGATCGCTTCCTCGTGCCTTCAGCAGAACCCACCACCCCCGCGCGCCACCGTTCGACCTACCGCCCCCCGGTCCCGGCCCCCGCACCCGAATCCGAGCGCCCCGCCGCCGCGGAACCGCGCCGCCGCGCCCGCCACCGCGCCGAGCCGCAGGGCAACCGCCGGCTCTCCGCCGGCCGCACCGGCGCGCGTCGCGTCACCGCGCTCACCGGCCTGACCGCCATGCTCGGCCTCGGTGCGCTCGGCGCCGCAGCCGCCCACGCCGACCCGCGCGCCACGAGCCATGCCCATCGCGCCGTCTCGACGGTCGCGACGCCGAAACTCACGAAGAAGACCCGCGACACGATCGCCCCGGCGGCCGAGCCCGCCGTCACCGGCCCGCTCTCGACGAGCGAGGTGCCCTTCACGGGCGGCGCGCAGGTCACCGTCGAGGGCGACGACCTCGACGACGTCGCCTCGGTCACGGTCGGCGGCGCACCGGCCACGATCGTCGCCGCCGACGAACACCAGCTCACGTTCGCGGTGCCCGCGACCTCGCCGACCGCGCTCGGGGCGGTCGAGGTCGCGTTCGCCGACCAGGCCGGCGCACCCGTCGACGTCTACGCGCCGGCGGTCGATTCCGCGTCGGGCGAGGCATCCGCCGTGGCGGCCGCCACCGACGCAACTGCCGCTCCCGCGGCACCCGCGGCTCCCGCCGCGCTCGGCGCGCCGCGCCCGGTCATCGACGCCATCACGCATGCGCCCGATGCATCCGCGCCCGACGACGAACTCACCGCGCCGTTCGTCGCGCCGTCGGCACCGGTTCCCGGCGTGGCATCCGTCACCGCCCTGGCCGGCTCGACCGAGACGGCCGCCGCGACCAGCGGAGGCGACCGCGCGACCACCGCGGCCGCTCGCGCGACCGAGCCGCGCGAGCGCACCGTGCTCACGCTCACGTACACGAGCGACCCGCGCATCGATGCGCAGGTGAACTACGTGCTCAGCTACTGGCAGAACTACAACCGCGACCAATTCATGGTGATCGAGGGCTACGACTGCGCGAACTTCACCAGCCAGTCGCTGCTGCAGCGGGGCTGGGCGATGGACGGCGCGTGGTGGTACGACTTCGCCACCGGCGCCTCCTCGCCCACCTGGACGAGCTCGACCGCGATGCGCGACTGGCTGTACTCGCGGCCCGACCTCGCGACCCCGCTCGACGACTCGCAGCGCGCCGCCGTCAAGGTCGGCGACATCGCGCAGTTCGACTGGGACAACAGCGGCGACCGCGACCACACCGCCGTCGTCACGCGCGTCGAGCAGATCGACGCCGGCACGAAGGTCTGGGTCGGCGGCCACACCAAGGACGCCGACTACTGGGACGTCGACACCGCACTCGCCGGCGGCGGCTCGGTGTACTACTTCTCGCTGCGCTGACCCGCCTCCACCCGCCAACCCCGCCCCTCCCCGCCCATCACCGAGAACGCGACTCAGGTCGGGACGCGTGTCACAAGCGCCCGGCCTGCCGCCGCGACACGACGTGTGCGAGCCTGCCTGCGTTCAGGGGCAGGGGCTGGACGACGCCGGAGGGGCGCGGTCTCGGGTGACGCCTCAGCCGGCGAGCGCCTCGCCGACGATGCGCTGCGCCTCGGCCTGCACCTCGCGCAGGTGCTCTGGCCCGCGGAACGACTCGGCGTAGATCTTGTACACGTCCTCGGTGCCGCTCGGGCGGGCGGCGAACCAGGCGTCCTCGGTCACGACCTTGACTCCGCCGACCGCCGCGTCGTTGCCGGGCGCGCGCGACAGCTTCGCCGTGATCGGTTCACCCGCGAGGTCGGTCGCCGCGATCGCGTCGCCGTCGAGCTTGGCAAGGCGCGCCTTCTGCTCGGCGGAGGCGGGGGCATCCGTGCGCTCGTAGGCGGGGTCGCCGAACCGCTCGACCAGCGAGCGGTACAGCTCCGACGGCGACTTCCCGGTGACCGCGCGGATCTCGGAGGCGAGCAGGCACAGCAGGATGCCGTCCTTGTCGGTCGTCCACACCGTGCCGTCGAACCGCAGGAACGACGCGCCCGCGCTCTCCTCGCCCCCGAACGCGACCGACCCGTCGATGAGCCCCGGCACGAACCACTTGAACCCGACCGGCACCTCCCAGAGCCGCCGGTCCAGTGACGAAGCGACCCGGTCGATCATCGACGACGACACCAGGGTCTTGCCGATCGCGGCGTCGTCGCGCCAGCCCGGCCGGTGCGCGAACAGGTACTCGATCGCAACGGCCAGGTAGTGATTGGGGTTCATGAGCCCGCCGTCGGGCGTGACGATGCCGTGCCGGTCGGCGTCGGCGTCGTTGCCGGTCAGGATGTCGTAGTCGCCCGCGTGCTCGAGCACCGAGGCCATCGCGCTCGGCGACGACGGGTCCATGCGGATCTTGCCGTCCCAGTCGAGCGTCATGAACGACCAGGTCGGGTCGACGCGCTCGTTCACGACGGTGAGGTCGAGCCCGTAGCGGTCGCGGATGGCGGCCCAGTACGACACGGATGCTCCGCCCAGCGGGTCGGCGCCGATCTTGATGCCCGAGCGTTTGATCGCGTCGAGGTCGATGATGTTCGCCAGGTCGTCGACGTAGTTCGTGCGGAAGTCGTACGTCTCGACACCGCTCGGCTCGGCCTGGTTCACTTCGCGCAGGCCGCCCTCGATGAGCTCGTTCGCGCGGTTCGCGATCCATGTCGTCGCGTCGGAGTCGGCGGGGCCGCCGTGCGGCGGGTTGTACTTGAAGCCGCCGTCGGCGGGCGGGTTGTGCGACGGCGTGATCACGATGCCGTCGGCCTCGCCCTCGGCGCGCTTGGCGGGGTCGTCGTTCCACTTCAGGATCGCGTGCGAGACGGCCGGCGTCGGCACGAAGTCGTCGAACTCGTCGACGAGCACGCGCACGCCGTTCGCGACGAGCACGTCGAGCGCGGTGGTCTGCGCGGGGGCGCTCAGCGCGTGCGTGTCGGCGCCGATGAACAGCGGACCGGTGGTGCCCTGCGCCGCCCGGTACTCGCAGATCGCCTGGGTGATGGCGAGGATGTGGTCTTCGTTGAACGCGGTCTTCAGCGACGACCCCCGGTGCCCCGAGGTGCCGAACGCGACGCGCTGCGTCGGCTGCGAGGCATCCGGTTTCAGCTCGTAATAGGCCCTGACGAGCCCTTCGACGTCGATGAGATCGTCTGCCGTCGCCGTGGTGCCCGCTCGCTCATGCATCCCCCCAGTCTGCCCCGCCCCCGCCCACCCCACGAGACCCTTTTCAGGAACTCCTGCCCGAATCGCACGTTTCTCAGCAAGACACGCCGGTTGCGACGCGGTTCCGACCGATGACGCCTGAGAAAGGTCAGGGGGTCGAGAGTCAGTGCGGTCAGAGGAGGGCGCGGGCGGCGGTCGCGATCGTGAAGATCGCCAGGCCCGCGAGTGCGCCGACGACCGTGCCGTTGATGCGGATGAACTGCAGGTCGCGACCGACCTGCAGCTCGAGCTTCGCGGACGCCTCGGCCGGATCCCAGCGCTCGACGGTCTCGGCGATGACGCCGGCGAGGTCGTGCCGGTACGTGCGCACGAGGGAGGCCGCGGCATCCGCCACCCAGTCGTCGACCTTCGCCTGCAGCGAGACATCCGTCGCGAGCCGACCGCCGATCTCGGCGACCGCGGCGCGCAGACCGGCCCGCAGCTCGCTGTCGGGCTCGTCGAGCGCCGACTCGAGCGTCGTGCGCACCGTCGACCACGCCTCGGCGGCGAACTCGCGCACCCGAGGGCTGTCGAGCAGGTCGAGCTTCAGCGCCTCGACGCGGGCGATGAGCGCGGGGTCGTGCTGCAGACGCTCGGCGAACTCGGCGAGCCAGGCATCGATCGCGAGGCGGGCCGGATGCTGCGGATCATCGCGAACCGCACGCACGAAGCCGAGCACCTCGCGGTGGGCGCGCTCGTCGACGAACCGATCGACGACCGACGGCACCCACTTCGGCAGCCGGCGCGACACCATCGACCCGAACGCCTCGGGGTGGGCGGCGAGCCACGCCTCGGCCTGTTCGGCGACGGCATCGACGGCGTTCCGCTGTTGGTCGGCCGCGACGAGTCGCGCCCCGACCCGGCCGATCGCCGGACCCCATTCGGGCGCGAACAGGTGCCGGCGGGCGAGTTGGTCGATGACCCGTTCGACATCGTCGTCGGCGAGCAGGCGCAGCACCGCGCGCGCGCCGGCGGCGGCCTCGCCCGTGAGCCGCTCGGCGTTCGCCGGAACCCGCAGCCATTCGCCCAGCCGTCGGGCGAGGTCGACCGAGCGCAGCTTGCCGAGCACCACGTCGTCGGACAGGAACTCGAGCTCGACGAAGTCGCCCAGGGTGCGGCCGATCTCGTCCTTCCGGGTCGGGATGATCGCCGTGTGCGGGATGCGCAGCCCCAGCGGATGCCGGAACAACGCGGTCACCGCGAACCAGTCCGCGAGCGCGCCGACCATCGCACCCTCGGCGGCCGCGCGCACGTACCCGAGCCACGGGTACGCGTCCTGCAGGGCGAACGCGAACGCGAACACGACGGCCGCGGCGATCAGCAGCCAGGTCGCGAGCGCCTTCATCCGGCGCAGCGCGATGCGGCGTGCGGCGTCGGTGAGTCGTGGCGCGCCGGCCGAGGCATCCGACGCGCCCGCCTGCTGCGCGGCGAGCCGCGGGGCATCCGTCATGCCCGTCACCGTACGCCGTCGGCTGCGACCCGCTGGCTAGGCTGGCCTGCATGACCGCAACCGGCGACGCCCGACCCTCGGAGACCTACTCCTACCTGGGGCCGGCCGGCACCTTCACCGAGGCGGCGCTGAAGCAGGTGCCCGAGGCGCAGGGCAAGATCTGGCGGTCGGTCAACAACGTGGGCGAGGCGCTGGCGGATGTCACGACCGGGCGCTCGACCGCGGCCATGATCGCGATCGAGAACTCGATCGAGGGCGGGGTCTCCGCGGCGCAGGACGCGCTCGCCACCGTGCCCGGGCTGCGGATCGTGGGCGAGTACCTCGTGCCGGTGAACTTCGTGCTCGTCGCGCGGCCCGGCACTGCGCTCGCCGATGTGCGTGTCGTCAACGCGCACCCCGTCGCGTACGCGCAGACGCGCGGATGGCTCGAACGACACCTGCCCGACCACGGGCACATTCCCGCGGCGAGCAACGTGCAGGCCGCGACGTCGCTCTTCGCCGACGACAGCAACGCCGACGCGGCGGTCGCCCCGCCCGGCATCGTCGACCAGCTCGACGTCGACGTGCTCGCCGAGGGCATCGGCGACAACCCCAACGCGGTCACGCGGTTCGTGCTGGTGAGCCGGTCGCTGCGCATCCCGCCGCGAACCGGAGCCGACAAGACGAGCGTCATCGTCGAGCTGCCCGACGACGAACCGGGCTCGCTGCTCGCGATGCTCGAGCAGTTCTCGACGCGCGGGGTCAACATGTCGCTGCTCGAGTCGCGGCCGATCGGCGACGAGCTCGGCCGGTACCGCTTCGTCATGGACCTCGACGGGCACATCGAAGACGAACGGGTCGCCGACGCCCTGCTCGGTCTGCGCCGGTTCAGCCCCGGCGTCATCTACCTCGGGTCGTACCCCCGCGCCGATCGGCGCGAGGTCGAGTACCACTCGAAGTACGACGACGAGGTCTACATCGAAGCGCGCGACTGGCTGCGCGGCATCCTGAGCGGCGAACCCGAGGTCTGACGCGGGCCGCCGCGCCCACCGCACCGCGCTGCCCCTCTCGGCGCGTGCGCGCGCCTACGCCGCATCGCGCGCCCACCGCATCCGCCGCTGCGCCACCTGCGCGCCGTCTGCGCCAGCCGATGTGGCGCGGAGAGCGCGCAGGTGGCGCAGCGCGCCGCGAGCCTGCCGTGCGCACCGCATTGCCTGCGCTGGCTTCCCATGAACCCGTCGCGGCGTGCCCCCGGCCCGCCGTTGCGCCACGTCGGCGTGCTCTGCGCCAGTCGATGTGGCGCGGAGGGCGCGCAGATGGCACAGCGCGCGGCGCGGCCGCGGAGGGGCGGGCGGTCGCGTCGCGCAGTTTTCCAAACGAATTGCGTAATGGATGCCACGTGCGTCGCGCCGTCTCGGCTGATTCGGCCTGCCGGGGCTGCGAACTGCCTCTTGACAGCAGAGTTATGCAAAGCGTTTACTAAATGCGTTCCGCACCGCACCTGCCCCACCACACACCACGCACCACGCACCCGCAGTCACTCATCCACGCGGCATCGTCGCCGCCCACCTCCCCAGGAGAGAACATGCGCATCACACGAATCACCGCCCTCGGGGCGCTCGCCGCGGTCGCGGCGCTCACGCTCGCCTCGTGCGCCGGCACCGGCGCGACCGCAGGCGCCGACGGTCCGCAGCCCGTGCCCACCACGAAGGGCGACGGCGAGACGCTCGTCGTCTGGGCGATGGAGGGCGACTACCAGGACGCCACGCTCGAGGCGATCAACGCCGCGTTCACCGAGCAGACCGGCGCCGAGGTCGACCTGCAGATCCAGCAGTGGGACGGCATCACGACCAAGATCAGCACGGCGCTCGCGACGTCGAACCCGCCCGACATCATCGACATCGGCAACACGCAGGTGCCGGGCTACGCCGCGAACGGCGGTCTGCTCGACCTCACGAACTACGAGGACGACCTGAAGCAGGGCGCGACCTGGCTCGCCGGCCTCGAGGACCCGGCCCGCATCGACGGCTCGCTCTACGCGGTGCCCGGCTTCGCGGGCGCCCGCGCCGTCATCTACAACACGGCGATGTGGGCCGACGCCGGCGTCACCGAGGTGCCGACCACGCACGACGAACTCACCGCCGCCCTCGACGCGGTCGCCGCGGCGCACCCCGAGCCCGACTTCGCGCCGTTCTACCTGCCGGGCCAGTACTGGCAGTCGAGCATGCAGTTCGTGTGGGATGCGGGCGCCGAGATCGCGACCAGCGAGGGCGGCGAGTGGACGGGCGGGTTCTCGACGCCCGAGGGCATCGAGGGGCTCGAGCAGTTCGCCGAGTTCCAGAACACGTACTCGACCGGGGCATCCGCGACGCTCGACAACATCACGCCCGACCAGAACCAGATCTTCGCCGACGGCAAGACGTCGGCGATCCTGAGCACGGGCGGCTCGATCGCGGGCATCACGAAGGCGAACCCCGACATCACCGCCGACCAGCTCGGCACCTTCCCGCTGCCCGGTCTCTCGCGGCAGAACCAGCCCGCGATGCTCGGCGGCTCGGTCTGGGGTATCTCAGCCAAGTCGCAGCACCGCGACCTCGCACTGCAGTGGGCGAAAATCGCGGGCAGCCCCGAGACCCAGAAGGACTACGTGTTCGGCGTCGACGGCTGGATCCCGAACAGCACGCAGGCCGTCGAAGCGGCCCAGGCGAGCGGCCTGACCCCGCAGCAGGAGGGCTTCTTCGCCGCGGCGCTCAACTCGAAGGCGACTCCGGCGGCCGCGAACTGGCCGACGATCGAGGGCGACAAGAGCATCGCCGAGCTGTTCGGCGCCGTCGCGTCGGGCTCGAAGTCGGCCGAGGACGCCGCGAAGGCGATGGACGAGCACCTCGCCGACGTGCTCAACGGCTGAGGTCGTGACCGTCGTCGATCCGGCCGCGCGAGCGCGGGCCGCCGGGCAGGACGCTCCTGCCCGGCGGCCCGGCCCGCCCGCGGTCGACCAGCAGGCCGGCGGGAGCGCCGGCCCGAGGCATCCGGATGCTTCGAAGCGGCCCCGCTCGAAGCGACCCGCCGGCCCGGAGCATCCGACCGCCCGCCGCCGGGATCGCGCCCCCCTCTGGCTGCTGAGCCCCGCCGGGCTCGTGATGACCGTCGTGACGGCCGCACCGATCGTGCTGCTCGTCGGCATCTCGTTCACCGACTTCGACCAGCGGTCGCTGTTCACGGGCGCGTTCTCGTTCGTCGGACTGGAGCAGTACGCGACGGTCTTCGCCGACCCCGACTTCTGGCTCGCCCTCGCCCGCACCGTCGTCTTCACCGCGGTGATGGTGGCGGGCAGCGTGCTCGTCGGCATGGGCGTCGCCCACCTCATGACGCTGCTGCGCCCGGGCATGCGCTACCTGGTCACGGTCGTGCTGATCTGCGCGTGGGCGATGCCGAACGTGGCATCCTCGCTGGTCTGGAACTGGCTGTTCCAGCCCGGCTACGGCGTGGTCAACTGGCTCCTCACCCAGGTGCGGGTCTTCGGTGATCTGACGGATGTCGCGTGGTCGCAGCATCCCGTACTCGCGGCGACGAGCATCTGGGCGCTCATCGTCTGGCAGGCGGTGCCGTTCATCGCGCTCACCCTCTACGCGGCGCAGGTGCAGATCCCGACCGAGTACTACGAGGCCGCCCGCCTCGACGGCGCGAGCGAATGGCGGGTCTACCGATCGATCACGCTCGTGTTCCTGCGCCCGACGCTGGGGCTCATCACCATCCTCTCGATCATCTGGGACTACAACGTGTTCAACCAGATCTGGCTCGTCTCGCAGGGCGGCCCCGACCAGGCGACGACGACGCTCGGCATCTTCACGTACAAGACGGCGTTCGTCGGGTTCGAGCTCGGTGCGGGTTCGGCGATCTCGGTCGTGACCACGCTCATCCTGCTCGTGCTCACGGCTGTCTATATCCGCAGCCTCGTGCGATCGGGGGAGGACCTGTGAGCGCCGCAGCCGACACCACACCACCGGTCGCCGCCCGCCGGCGCCGCCGCACCGCCCGCGGGCGGCGCGTCATCCCGAACCTCGTCGCGATCGTCTTCTGCGCCGTCTGGATCTTCCCCGTCTACTGGATGGTGAACACGGCGTTCAAGCCGCGCAGCGAGATCCTGACCGCGACGCCGATCTTCTTCCCGCAGCATCCGTCGATCGACAACTTCATCGTGGCGATCACGCAGACCGGCTTCCTGACCGACCTGCGCAACAGCCTCATCGTCGTCACCGGCACGGTGCTGCTGTCGATCGTGCTCGGGTTCTTCGCGGCGGCGGCGCTGTCGCGGTTCCGCTTCCGCGGCCGGCGTGCGGTGCTCGTCGCGATCCTGGCGGTGCAGATGCTGCCGGGCACGGCGCTGCTCATCCCGACGTTCCTGATGTTCAACAGCCTGAACCTGCTCGGCACGTTCGCCGGGCTCGTGCTCGCCTACGTCGCCGCGGTGCTGCCGTTCTCGATCTGGGTCATGCGCGGGTTCTTCGTCGCGATCCCCGCCGAGATCGAGGAGGCGGCGCGCATCGACGGCGCGGGCACCTGGGCGGTGCTGCTGCGCATCTGGTTCCCGCTCGTCGGGCCGGGTGTCATCGCGACGAGCATTTTCGCGTTCATCGCCGCGTGGAACGACTACCTCGTCGCGTACACGTTCATGAAGGACCAGGCGATGTACACCCTGCCCGTCTGGCTCGCCTCGTTCACGACGCCGACGACCGGCACCGACTTCGGCGGGCAGATGGCCGGCTCGGTGCTGTTCTCGCTCCCGGTGATCGTCTTCTTCCTCCTCATCCAACGCAACCTGGTCACCGGCCTGTCGGCCGGCGCCGTGAAGGGCTGATCAATGCTCGTTCCCCGACCGCGCCGCGTCGCACCCGCCGGCCCGTCGAGCGGCGGCGCCGCCGGTGCCGGCCGCGCCGGCTTCGAGCTCACCGCGTCGAGCGCGATCACCGCCGACGCCGAGCTCGCGCCGGTCGCCGTCTGGCTGCAGGGCGCGCTGCGCCCGCCGACCGGGTTCGCGCTGCCGGTTCGGCCGATCGCGGGCCGGCTCAGCGGGTCGATCCGGTTGGCGATCGACGATGCGCTGCCGGCGGAGGGATATCGGCTGCGGGTCGACGCCGACGGCGTCGACGTGATCGGCGGAGGTGCGGCCGGGGTCTTCTCCGGATGCCAGTCGCTGCTGCAGCTCTTCCCGCCGGCCATCCACCGGCGGGCGAGGGTGACGGATGCCGCGTGGCGGCTGCCGGCCGTCGAGATCGACGATGCGCCGCGGTTCGCGTGGCGGGGTGCGATGCTCGACGTCGCCCGGCACTTCCTGCCGGTGCGGGACGTGCTGCGGTTCATCGACCTGATGGCCGCGCACAAGCTCAACCGGCTGCACTTCCACCTCACCGACGACCAGGGGTGGCGCATCGAGATCCCGCGGTACCCGCGGCTCACCGAGGTGGGCGCGTGGCGGCACGAGAGCCAGGTCGGCGCCGCCCCCGGCGCACCCGGCGACGGCCGGCCGCACGGCGGCTACTACACGCAGGACGACCTGCGCGAGATCGTGGCGTACGCCGCCGAACGGTTCGTCACGATCGTGCCCGAGATCGAGTCGCCCGGGCACGTGCAGGCGGCGATCGCGGCGTACCCCGAGTTGGGCGTCGACCGCCCCGACGTCGACGTCTGGACGGGGTGGGGAATCAGCGAGTACGTGCTGAACGCCGAGGAGTCGACGGTGCGGTTCTTCTGCGATGTGCTCGACGACGTGATGGACCTCTTCCCCGGTCCGTACATCGGCATCGGCGGCGACGAGTGCCCGCGCGTGCAGTGGCGGGGGAGCGCACGCGTGCAGCAGCGCATGGGCGAGCTCGGCCTCGCCGACGAGGGCGAGGTGCAGGGCTGGTTCACGGGCCGGCTCGCCGAGCACCTGCGGGCCCGCGGGCGGCGGGCGTTCGGCTGGGACGAGCTGCTCGAAGGCGAACCGCCGCACGACGTCGTGGTGGCGTCGTGGCGGGGCTCGGCGGGCATCACGATCGCCGCGCGGCTCGGGTACGACGTGGTCGCCTGCCCCGACGACGTCGCCTACCTCGACTACCGGCAGTCCGACGGCCCCGACGAGCCGATCCCGGTGTCGGTGCCGGTCACGGTCGTCGACGCGTTCCGGTTCGACCCCGTGCCGCCGGGGCTCTCGCCCGAGGAGGCCGCCCACGTGCTCGGCGGGCAGGCCAACCTGTGGAGCGAGTACATGGACTCGCCGCGCACCGTCGACTTCTTCGCCTTCCCGCGGCTCGCGGCGATCGCCGAGGCGCTCTGGTCGGGCTCGGGCGGCGACGAGGCCGACTTCCTGCGCCGGCTCGACGCGCACCTGGCCCGCCTGGACGCGATGGGCGTCGAGTACCGGCGTGCCGACGGGCCGCGCCCGTGGCAGCGTCGCCCCGGCATCCCGGGCCGGCCCGAGACCCGCGCCGAGCGCGAGGCGAACATCGCCGCACTGGTCGCGCAGCTGCCGCGCGTGTGACCGACGGACGGGCCAAGATGGGAGGGCACGCCGTCGCGCGGGCGGGGAGGAGCACCCGGATGAACCGGCAGGTCGGCAGCGGCGGCGCGGGCCTGCGGAGCATGAACGCCCGCGACGTGCTCGCCGCGCTGCACGGCTCCGACGAGGCGCGCACCGTCGCGGATCTCGCGGGCGAGGTGCGGCTGACCCGGCCGACCGTCGAGGCCGCGCTCGCCGAGCTGGTGCAGATGGGCTGGGTGCAGGAGGTGCCGCCCGAGGCGGTGCCGAATCGGGCGGGCCGGCGGGCGCGCCGGTTCCGGTTCCACGCGGCGGCCGGGCTGCTCATGGGCGTGGATGTCGGGCCTCACGCCGTGACCTGCCTCATCTCCGACCTCGCCGGCGCCGTCGTGCACTCCGAGGAGGAGCGGTACGACGACCACGGTGACGCGGCGACGGCGTGGGCGGTGATCCGCGCGGTCGTCGAGCGGGCGCTCGACGCGGTATCGGCGACCCGCGTGCTCGCGACGACGGTGGGGGTGCCGGCGGTCGTCGGCCCCGATGGCGTCATCGCGTACTCGGTCGTCGTGCCCGGCTGGCTGCGCGCCGGCATCCCGTCGCTCATCTCGTCGTCGTTCCCGTCGGACGCGACCTTCTTCGACAACGACGTGAAGCTCGCGACCCTTGCCGAGGCCGAGTGGGGCGGGCTGCGCGACGCGCGACACGCGATCTTCCTGCTCGCCGGCCGGCAGATCGGCGCGGGGCTCATCGTGAACGGCGAGCTCACCCGGGGTGCGAACGGCGCGGCGGGCGAGATCGGCGGGCTCGACTCGGTCGACTGGGCGTCGGCGCCCGTGGGGCTGACCGACTCGTTCGACCCGCCCCTGGCCATCGAGCAGATCTTCGAACGGGCGGCCGAGGCCGATCCGGCGGCGGTCGGCGCCGTCGCCGTGTTCGCCCGCGACATCGCCGAGGGCGTCGCGGCGCTGGCGCTCACGGTCGACCCCGAGGTCGTCGTCGTGGCCGGCGAAGCGGTGCTCGCCGGCGACGCGTTCCTCGTGCCGCTGCGGCGCGCGCTCTCGTCGCTCTGCCTGTCGACGCCGCGCATCGAGCCGACCTCGCTCGGCACGCGCGCGGTCGCGCTCGGCGCCCTCGCCCGCTCGCTCGAGCACGTCCGCGACGCCGTGCTGGAACTGCCGCGGCCCTGAGCGCGCGGGTGCATCGCGGCTAGGCTGTCGCCACCCGACGAAGGAGCCGGCATGACCGAGACGAAGCCGAACTTCGACCCGCGCTACGACCCGCGGTTCCAGCGGGGCTGGGTCGAGCCCGAGGGCGGTGCGGATGCCCCGCCCCACGTCGACCCGCCGTCGCACCGGCAGGCACCGCAGCAGGCGCGACCCGCGCGGCTCGCCCCGGAGTCCGCCGAGGATCCCGCCCACGATCCTGCTCCGGCGCGGGCCGAGGACCTGTTCGCCGAACTCATCGCCCCCGAGTCCTCCGAGCCCCGCGACCCCCGCGACCCCCGTGGCGGCCGCGAACAGTCGCAGCTCGCGCCGCGGGGCGGGGCCGGGCTGCCCGAGGTGCAGGTCGCGGGCTTCGCGCCGTCGTCGAACGGCGTGCCGGTCGAGGCATCCGACCTGGTGCCGCCCGAGTCGGTGCGGCGCGTGACCGCCCGCTGGCTATGGCTCGTGCTCGGGCTCTCGGTCGTGTTCGTGGTCGTCGGCGCGCTCGCGTACTGGCAGTCGATCACGCAGCAGAACCCGTACACCGGGGCGATCTCGAGCATGGACCAGGCGACGCTGCTCATCCTCAGCCAGGTCGCGCCGGGCGCGGTCGAGATCGGCGTGATCGGCATCGTCGCGAGCCTGGTCGGCTGGGTGATCATCGGTCAGGCGGCGGGCTCGCGCCGGGCGGGCGAGACGTCGACGGCAGCGGATGCCGCGGCTCCGGGCCGGCAGGTCGACCCATGATCACGCATCGCGCCGGTCGGATCACCGCCGCTCGGGTCGCGTTGATCGCACTCGCGGTGTGCCTCGTCGTCGGCGTCCTGCTGGTGCAGCAATCGGCGTCGATCGCCACCGACTCGAACAGCATCGTCTGGGACTGGTCGGGCGAGCCGACTCCCGAGGTGATCGCGCAGATGCAGACGCAGCAGTTCATGTGGGCGCTCGCGGTGCCGGCATCCGCCACGCTCGTCGTCGCATCCGCGTTCGGGCTGCTCGTGATCGGCTGCCGTGCGCTCGCCGTGCGCTGGTCGCACCGGGCCGTCGAACGCGCCGCGCAGCGCGCCGCCGATCACGCGGCCGACGTGGCCGACACCCTGCGGCCTATTCGGCCACCCGCACGATGAGCGCGCCGGGGTCGACCCGGAAGTCGGCGGACGTCACCGATCCGAACTCGTCGCCGTCGATCTGGAACTCCTCGGCGTCGCCGTCGATGCGGATGGACACCGACCGCCCGCGCCCGTAGACGATCTCGCGTCGCCGGTCGCCCCCGGTGAGGTCGAGGAACTGCCGCCCGACGGCGGTCTTGCGCAGCACGGGGTTCTCCCACGTCACCCGCCGCCAGATGAACAGCCAGCCGAGCAGGTTCCGCGGCTGCAGCACGACGACGTCGAGACGGCCGTCGTCGATCTCGGCGTCGGGGATCAACTCGATGTTGCCCGGCAGGTAGCCGAGGTTCGCGACCAGGATGCTCGAGGCCCGGGGCCGATGGACCCGGCCCTGGTCGATGCGGTACCTCACCCGGAACGGCTTCGACGCGGGCAGCACGCGCAGCCCGGCGTCGACGTACGCGAGCCAGCCGACCCGCTTCTTCAGGTCGGAGTTCGTGTTCGCGATCATCGACGCGTCGATGCCGACGCCCGCCATCACGAGCGACGAATGCGACTCCTCGGTGCCATCGGCTCGGCGGATGTCGCTGACGAGGACGTCGACGGTCCGGTCGATGCCGACGAACGCGAGCACGACGGCGTCGGCGAGATCGTTGACCGGAATCCCGATGTTGCGTGCGAAGAGGTTGCCGGTGCCGAGCGGCACGATGCCCATCGGCACCCCGCTGCCGCGCAGCCCCGCCGCGACCGATCGGACGGTGCCGTCGCCGCCCGCGGCGATCACGAGATCGGCCCCCTGCGCGAGCGCTTCGCGGGTCTGCCGTTTGCCCGGATCCTCGACGGTCGTGTCGATCCACAGGCTCGGCGCGAAGCCCTGCCGTCGCTCGGTCTCCTCGACGGCCGCGCGCAACCGGTCGTACCCCTGCTTCGACGGGTTCGCGACGATCGCCGCACGCGCCCCGCCCGAGGCATCCACCCCTCGACCGCCCTCATCCCCGCCCACGCTGCAACCGTACGACATCTAGACTTGCAGGGTGATCGACCCCGTGCTCCTTCGCGAGAACCCAGACCTGGTCAAGCGTTCGCAAGAGCTGCGCGGCGAACCGACCTCCCACGTCGACGACGCCGTCGCGGCCGACGCCGAGCGGCGCGCGGCGATCTCGGCATTCGAGAACCTGCGCGCCGAGCAGAACGCATTCGGCAAGCGGGTGGCCCAGGCATCCAAAGACGACAAGCCGGCGCTCGTCGCGCAGGCGCAGCAGCTCGCCGCCGACGTCAAGGCCGCAAACCAGCGCGCGACCGACGCCGAGGCGGCGTTGACCGCCGCCGTGCAGAAGCTCGGCAACGTGGTCATCGACGGCGTCCCCGCCGGCGGCGAAGACGACTTCGTCGTGCTGCGCGAGGTCGGCGAGAAGCCCGTGTTCGACTTCGAGCCGCGCGACCACCTCGCACTCGGCGAGCTGCTCGACGCGATCGACATGCCGCGCGGCGCGAAGGTTTCCGGCGCGCGGTTCTCGTACCTGAAGGGCGTCGGCGCGCGACTGCAGCTCGCGCTCATGAACATGGGCCTCGACCGCGCGATCGCCGCGGGGTTCACGCCGCTCATCACGCCCACGCTCGTGCGGCCGGAGGTCATGCAGGGCACCGGGTTCCTCGGCGCGCACGCCGAAGAGGTCTACTACCTGCCCGACGACGAGCTCTACCTCGTGGGCACCAGCGAGGTCGCGCTCGCCGGGTACCACCAGGGCGAGATCCTGGATGTCTCGAACGGCCCGATCCGGTACGCCGGCTGGTCGACCTGCTACCGGCGCGAGGCCGGCAGCCACGGCAAGGACACGCGCGGCATCATCCGGGTGCACCAGTTCGACAAGCTCGAGATGTTCTCGTACATCGACCCGGCCGACGCCGAGGCCGAGCACCAGCGCCTGCTCGCCTGGCAGGAGGGCATGATGCGCGACCTCGGGCTCGCGTACCGCGTCATCGACACGGCCGCGGGCGACCTCGGCTCGAGCGCCGCGCGCAAGTTCGACATCGAGGCGTGGGTGCCGACGCAGGGCACGTACCGCGAGCTCACGTCGACGTCGAACTGCACGACGTTCCAGGCGCGCCGACTCGACATCCGCCACCGCGGCGATGGTGGCAAGACCTCGCCGGTCGCGACCCTGAACGGCACGCTGGCCACGACGCGCTGGCTGGTCGCGATCCTCGAGACCCACCAGCGGGCGGATGGTTCGGTGCTGGTGCCCGAGGTCCTGCGCGGGTACCTCGGCGGGCTCGAGGTGCTCGAGCCGATCGCATGAGCACCGACGACGCCGTGCACTCCGACCCGTGGTTCGTCGCGCTCGACGTCGACGGCACGATCATGCACGAAGACGAGTCGATCGACGCCGTCGTCGTCGACGCCGTCGCATCCGCGCGTGATCGCGGCCACTTCGTGACGCTCGCGACCGGCCGGTCGTGGGCGGGCACCTCACCGGTGCTCGGCCGGCTCGGGCTGAACCCCGACTACGTGGTGTGTTCGAACGGCGCCGTCACGCTCGCGCGCAACGACGCGGTCGAGGGCGGATACGAGCGCGTGCACGTCGAGACCTTCGACCCGACCGGCGTGCTCGAACGCATCCGCGGTGTGCTGCCGGCCGGCAACTTCATGGTCGAACTCCCCGACGGGTTCCGGCTCTACACCGCGACGATGGGCGACTGGGCGCTCGAGAACGCGCGCGAGGTCGTCTTCGACGAACTGCTCGACCAGCGTGCGACGCGCGTCGTCGTCACCAGCGACCAACACGACCTCGACGGGTTCTTCGACATCGTCGATCGCATGGGCCTGCACCACGTGTCGTACGCGATCGGGTGGACGGCCTGGCTCGACATCGCCCCCGACGGCGTCAACAAGGCGACCGCGCTCGAGCGGGTGCGCGGATGGCTCGACCACCCGCTCGACCGCGTGATCGCCGTGGGCGACGGGCGCAACGACATCGAGATGTTCACCTGGGCGAGCGCCGCGGGGCGGGCGGTCGCGATGGGGCAGGCCCCCGACGAGGTCAGGGCGGCGGCGAACGAGAGCACTGCCACGGTGCACGAGGCGGGCCTCGCCACCGTGCTCGACTCGTTGCCGTAGAGGCCTTCGCGAGGCATCCGCCCGGCCGATTCAGCGCCTTCTCAGGCGTCGCTGGAAGGCTGGTGAAGTTGCGTTTCGGCTAGACTCTGAGCCAAACCGCCCGAAGACGAGCTCCGCGAACACCATCGCGGAGGTCGATGCGTGCGGCAGGGAGGGCTGTCCGAGCGGCCGATGGAGCTGGTCTTGAAAACCAGTGGGCAGCAATGCCTCGTGGGTTCGAATCCCACGCCCTCCGCGCAACTGCCGATACGACGACTGACGGAAGGAGCCCGGTGAACGACGAGTTGCGACCCACTTCGCGCCGAGCCGCGAAGTCGCCGTCGGTGGCCCGTCACGGTCGCTTGAAGCGCCACTCGCTGTGGAAGACGCTCGCCAAGGGCGCCGCCTCGGTGCTGGCCGTGGTCATGGTGTCCGGCGTCTCGGTCGCCGCGTACGCGGCGATGAACCTGGTGCAGACGGCGAAGCCCACGGTCACGCTCGACAGCGAGAAGGTGCTCGAGGGCGTGCCCGACATCGGGGCGATCGACGGCGGCGTGAACCTGCTGCTCATCGGCAGCGACAGCCGCGAAGGTCAGGGCGACGGGTTCGGCGATCCCGACGAAGAGACCGCCGTGCTCAACGACGTGACGATGCTCCTGCACATCTCGCAGGACCACACGCACGCCGAGGTCATCAGCTTCCCCCGCGACATGCTCGTCTCGGTGCCCGAGTGCACCGACCCCGAGGACCCCGAGGATACGCTTTCGGCGCTCTCGAGCGTGAAGATCAACACGGTGCTCTCGTACGGTGGCATGGACTGCGTCGTGAAGACCGTCAGCAACGAACTCGGCATCACCATTCCGTTCGCCGGCGTCGTGCAGTTCCTCGGCGTCGCCGGGCTGTCCGAGGCGGTGGGCGGCGTGCAGGTGTGCGTCGCCGAGCGCATCGAGGACGAGCACACCGACCTCTATCTCGATCCCGGCGTGCAGGAGCTGCGCGGCCTGCAGGCGCTGCAGTTCCTCCGCACGCGACACGGTGTCGGCGACGGCTCCGACCTCGGCCGCATCTCGAACCAGCAGGTGTTCATGTCGGCGCTCGCCCGGAAGGTGCAGTCCGACGGCACCCTGACCGATCCGGTGAAGCTGTTCGGCATCGCCAAGGCCGCGCTCGCCAATATGCAGCTGTCGAGTGCACTCGCGAACCCCACCACGATGGTCTCGATCGCGAAGGCGATGCAGGACATCGACCTCTCGAAGCTGGCGTTCATCCAGTACCCGACGTCGTACGTCGAGGGCGGTGGCGCTCTCGAGCCCGACTGGCGTGCCGAGTCGGTGAACCTCGCCCTGCAGCAGGACGTGCCCGTCGTGCTGCCGACCGAACAGGATTCGCCGTTCTCATCCGTGGCCGACCCGAATGCGCCGCCACCTGCCGAGGCCCCCGTCGAGGAGGCCCCCGTCGAGGAGCCTCCGGCCGAGGAGGCCCCGGCCGAGGAAGCGCCGCCTGCCGACACGACCGCTCCGGCCCCCGGTGTCGTGCTCGAGGGCGTGCCGGGCCAGACGGCAGCCGACGTGCGCTGCTCGGCCGGCCGCACCCTCGACGACCAGTAGAGCTCAGGCATTCACCCGACGCCCGCCCGAATCGTGTTTCGGGCGGGCGTCGGGTTATGATGGCAACCGCGTGCGCTGAGGCTCACGCATGGAGACGTCGCATAGTCCGGTCGAGTGCACCACCCTGCTAAGGTGGAGTCCCCTCACGGGGACCGCGGGTTCAAATCCCGCCGTCTCCGCTCGGTGAATCGCCCCGCTTCCAGGCCCTCGGCCGGAAGGCGGGGCGATCGTCGTTCGGGTGGGGTATGCGCTGAGCCGGCGGACGCGCCGCACCGGGGTGCGGCTGCCGCTCATTCGGGATGAATCGGCCCGATGACGAGCGTCGAAAACAGTTCTTGTATCGCTACACCCTTCCGATGTACTCTCATGCACAGTTTCATCGACGGTTAGTTTTAGCCCCGATGACAGCCGTCGGCAACGAGGCCGACGCGCAACCGCAGAGAGGCGGAGGATGTCCCGGACCGACGCGCCGCAGCGACGGAAGTCGCTGATCAAGAACATCTCGAACAGCAGGATGCTGCTGCTCATGTGCGTTCCGGCGATCGCGTTCTTCGTCGTCTTCAACTACTGCCCGATGCCCGGGGCCTGGATCGCGTTCACGAACTTCAACTACACCGATGGCATCTTCGGCAGCCCATTCGTCGGGTTCAAGAACTTCGAGTTCCTGATCAAGTCGGGCCAGCTGTGGCTGCTCACGCGGAACACGATCCTCTACAACATCGCGTTCATCGTGCTGGGCAACATCCTGCAGATCGCGCTCGCGATCATGCTCAACGAGATCCGCATGAAGCACTTCAAGAAGATCAGCCAGACCGTGATGTTCCTGCCCTACTTCATCTCGGTCGTGCTCGTCGGAGTCATCGCCTTCAACCTGCTGAACTACGACACCGGAGCGCTCAACGCCCTCATCGAGCAGACCGGTGGCGACCCGATCAAGATCTACAGCGCGGCCGGGCTGTGGCCGATCATCATCATCCTGGTGCATCTCTGGCAGAGCACCGGCTACGGCTCGATCGTCTACTTCGCCGCGATCATGGGCATCGATCGAGGACTGTTCGAGGCTGCGGCCATCGACGGCGCCTCGGCCTGGCAGCGCATCCGCTACGTCATCCTCCCGAGCCTCAAGCCGACGTTCGTGATCCTGCTGCTGTTCTCCATGGGCGGCATCATGCACGGCAACTTCGGGCTGTTCTGGAACCTCGTCGGCAACAACGCCGCCCTCTTCCAGACGACCGACATCATCGAGACCTCGGTCTACCGCATGGTGCTCTCGCAGAACAACTTCACGACCTCCACCGCCGTGGGTCTCTATCAGTCGCTGTTCGGATTCGCCCTCGTCATGCTGGCGAACTGGATCGTACGAAGGATCAACAAGGACTATGCGCTCTTCTGACCTCACCGTCGCTCGCACCGTGACCGAGGCCGTCACGGCCCTGCCCCGCAAGCGGCGGGCGGCCGTCGCGAATCCGCCACGCGCGATCAGGCTCGATCGCAGCGACCTCGTGCTGCGGGCGATCTCGTACACCTCGATCACCCTCTTCGCACTGTTCTGCGCGCTGCCGTTCGCCATGATCATCTCGGCGTCGTTCTCGAGCGAGGCCGAGATCATGCGCAGCGGGTTCGGGCTGTTTCCGAAGGACTTCACGCTCACCGCGTACGAGTACATCTTCAAAGCGCCGCAGCAGATCATCGGGTCGTACGTCGTCACGATCGTGATGACGGTGACCGGCACGGCGATCGGCCTGTTCGTGATCGCGATGACCGGGTTCGCGCTTTACCGGAAGGATTTCCCCTTCCGCAACTACATCTCGTTCTTCATCTACTTCACGACGCTGTTCTCGGCAGGTCTGGCGCCCACGTTCCTCTGGGTCGCGCGCGATCTCGGCCTGCGGGGCAGCTACCTCGCGGTCTTCCTGCAGCTGCTCATGACGCCGTGGCTGATCATCCTGATGAAGAACTTCATGCGCACCGTGCCCTACGAGGTCATCGAATCCGGCAAGGTCGACGGGGCGGGCGACTTCCGTATCTTCGCCCAGCTGAGCCTGCCGATGATGAAGCCGGCGCTGGCCACCGTCGGCCTGTTCCTCGCGCTGGCCTACTGGAACGAGTGGTACCTGTCGTCGCTGTACCTCGGCAGCACGGTCGAGTTCAAGCCGCTCCAATACCACCTCTACAACGTGATCAACACCGCAAACGCGTTGAGGAACTCGGTCGCCGGTTCGAACGTCAGCATCACGGAACTGCCGAGCAACACCCTGAAGATGGCGAGCGCGGTCGTGGCCACCGGCCCGATCCTGCTGCTCTACCCCTTCGTGCAGAAGTACTTCGTCAGCGGCATCACCATCGGAGCGGTGAAGGGATGACCCCCGACGCTGACGACGCGCGACCGTTCGCCGACGACCGGTTGCGTCTCGAGAAGGCCTCGACCCGAGGCGGTACCGCAGGAAGCACCAAGTGAACACAATGCGAAGGAGCATCACATGAAACGAACGATCGTCAGGGCGGGGGCGGCAATGCTGGCGCTCGGCCTGAGCGCAACGGCACTGGTCGGATGCACCGCGGCCGAGGACACCGGAGGGCCGACCGAGATCACCATGCTCGTGCTCGGCGACAAACCGAGCAATGGTCGTCTCGAGGCGATGCTCGAACAGCTCAACGAGCGACTCACGAAGCAGGCGAACGCCACCCTCGATCTCTTCTACATCGAATGGGCCGACTGGCAGACGCAGTACAACGTGCAGCTGCTGTCGGGCGATGACAACGTCGACCTCATCACCACCGCCACCGACTGGCTGTACGCGTGGGAGAACGCCGAGAAGGGCGCGTTCCTCCCACTGTCGGAGGAGATGCTGCAGGAGCACGCGCCGAAGACCTGGGCGCAGGTCGACGCCGAAGGGCACTGGGACCTCACGAAGCTCGACGACGGCCAGATCTACTTCATTCCCGAGGACAACTACACCCAGTACACGAACCACGGGTTCTTCTACCGCGGAGACTGGGCCACGGCGGCCGGCCTGCCGAACGGCGAGGTCACGAAGTTCGAGGACTTCACGACGTACTTCACGTGGGTCAAGGCCAACAAGCCCGAGGCGTACCCGTGGGATGTCGCGCTCGCCAACGAGTCGGCCCTCACGGGCTACCTGCAGGGCCACACCGACCTGCAGACGATCCAGCAGGTGAGTGCGGGCAACTACTACCCGTTCCAGACCTCCGAGGCCGACCCCTACACCGTGACCTCGTGGTACATGGAGGGCGACGAATTGGTCGAGGCCGCCGAGCTGGCCAGGAAGTGGAACGAGATCGGCGTGTGGCGCGAAGACGCGCTCAACTACGACGGCGACCCGAGGGAAGAGTTCTACGCCGGGCTCTCGGGCGCCGACCAGCACCACACGCAGACGTTCGTCACGCAGATCGTCGACAACATGAACAAGAAGCAACCCGGGTCGGACCCGAAGTTCTTCTACTGGGGTCAGGAGAACGGCAACTTCTTCAAGGACATCCTGACGCACGGCGCCATGGCGGTCAGCGCGAACTCCAAGCACCCTGAGAAGGCGCTCGAGGTGTACGACCTGCTGCGGAACGACAAGGAGGACTACATGCTCCTGAACTTCGGCATCGAGGGCACCGACTACATCATCACCGACGACGGCAAGCTGGGCTATCCCGAGGGCTACGACTCGTCGACTGATGCGCTCGGCTCGAATTTCTGGGCCGGCCGCATGGACGAGTACGAGCTGTCGAAGGTCACGGACGCTCCCGACAAGGAGCAGATCTACGCCGAACTCGACGCGGTCGCGAAGGAGTACCCGTACTCGACGCTGATCCTCAACAAGGACGCGATCGATCCGACGCTCGCGGCGATGAGCGGTGTGCTCTCCGAGTACATCCCGCAACTGCAGTACGGCAAGTTCGACGATCCGGCCGCAGCCGTCGAGGAGATGCGTGAGAAGCTGCGCGACGTCGGCTATGAGGACGCCCGCGCGTCCATCCAGGCGGACATCGACGCCTGGGCGGAGGCGCGCGGCCTCGATTGAGCACCGCACCCAGGCCGGGTGCGTCCGCGCGCAGTGCGCGGGCGCACCCGGCCCTTCGAGACAGGACGGACGAATGCGCAGCTTCTTCGCAGCGGATTCCGCGCTCATGCGGACCCTGAGCAGGGTCGCGGATCTGATGATCCTCAACCTGGTGTTCATCGCCACCTGCCTTCCGGTCGTGACGATCGGCGCGTCGCTCACCGCCCTGAACTTCGCCTCGATGCGAATCGCGACGGGCATGTGCGACTCCGTCACGAGCGACTACGCGCGGTCGTTCCGGCGGAACCTGCGTCAGGCCACCGTGCTCGGTCTCGTGCTCGTGCTGCTGGCGGGCGTGCTCGCCGCGTGGTTCGTCGTGCTCACGAACCTCGCGCTCGGTGCGATCGTCGAGCTCATCCTGCTGGTGGTCTGGTACATCGTCGCGTTCACCTTCGTCATGACCGCGCTGTACGTGTTTCCGTACCTCGCGAAGTTCGAGGGACGAACCCGCGAGGTGCTGCGCAACGCACGGCTGCTGTCGTGGAAGCATCCCGTGGGGTCGTTGACCGTGCTCTCGGTCATCGCGCTCAGCGTCGCCGTCACCGTCTTCACCCCGCAGGCGACGGGGTATGGTCTGCTCTGGCTCGTCATCGGGTTCGCGGGTGTCGCCACCGTCAACGGTCTCGTGTTCGCGCGCATCTTCAGCAAGTACACCGCGTCGACATCGGTCGAGGAATAGGGGGCCGACGGCTCAATGCACACTTTCGAGATGCGCCGGTGGGCGTTCGCGCTCGCCGACGAACCCGATGCTTGGGCGAAGGGCTTCGACGACTCGTCGTGGCGCACGGTCGCCGTGCCGCACGACTGGAGCGTCGAACAGGACTTCTCGCCGAGCTGGTCGAGCGGCACCGGATACCTGCCCGGCGGCGTGGGCTGGTATCGCGCCCATGTGCCGCTGAGCGAACTCGGCGCGGCGCAGGGGAGCCACGTCCGGCTGGTCTTCGACGGCGTGTACAAGAACGCACGGGTGTGGGCGAACGGCTACCACCTGGGCGGCCGGCCCTCGGGATACGCCGGCTTCTCGTTCGATCTCACGGAGGTGCTGTCGTACGCGCCCGACGACGACCTCGTCATCAGCGTCCGGGTGGAGCACACCGACGTCTCCGACTCCCGCTGGTACAACGGCTCGGGCATCACGCGGGGCGTGCGGCTCGAAGTGCACGAGCAGGTGCGCGTGCGCGAGCACGGCACGGCGTTCACGACGCTGTCGGCGGACCCGTCGGAGGCGACGATCAGCATCACCCAGGTGCTGGTCAACGACACCGCCGAGCACCTGACGGTGCGCGCGCTCCACGAACTGCGGTCGCTGACCTCGGGTCGCGTGCACACGTTCACGACCTGCGAGGAGGTGGGTGCCGGGGCATCCGTCGAGTCCGTGATCACCGCGCAGGTGCCGCAGCCCGAGCTGTGGTCCGATTCCGCCCCGCAGCTGTACCGCCTCGCGACGACGCTCAGCTGGGTGCAGCGGGGCGTCGAGCAGCGGGCTCGCTCCGAGCAGACCGTCGGCATCCGCACGTTCCGGTTCGACCCCGACCTGGGCTTCTCGATCAATGGCGAGGCGCGCGACCTCAAGGGTGTGTGCCTGCACGAGGACGCCGGCAGCTTCGGAACCGCCGTGCCCGTGACCGTGTGGCTTCGCCGGCTGCTCAAGCTGAAGGAGCTGGGATGCAACGCCGTGCGCATGGCGCACAACCCGCACGCGCCGGAGCTGTACGCGCTCTGCGACCTGCTCGGCTTGTTCGTCATCGACGAGGCGTTCGACGAATGGGAGAACCCGAAGAACAAGTGGTGGCAGGGGCACAATGTCTACCCGCCGCGCCACGAGGGGTACGCGAAGGACTTCCCCGTGTGGCACGAGCGCGACCTCGCCGCCATGATCGACGCCCATCGCAACCATCCGTCGATCATCGCGTGGAGCATCGGCAATGAGATCGACTACCCGAACGATCCCTACGCCAGCCCGCTCTACGCCGAGATGACCGGCAACAACGATGCGAACAAGCCAGCGGCCGAGCGAGTCTACGACCCCGACCGGCCCGACGTGCGACGGCTGACGACGATCGCGAATCGGCTGGTGCAGATCGTCAAGGAACTCGATCCGACGCGGCCCGTCACGCTCGCAGCCGCGTTCCCAGAGCTGTCGGGCTCCACGGGCCTGCTCGATCGGCTCGACCTCGTCGGCTACAACTACAAGGAGCACCTTTACGAAGCGGACCACCGCCGGTACCCCGACAAACCCTTCATCGGAAGCGAGAACTCGCACGGCTACGGCCACTGGCTGGACGTCGTGCGGAACGAGTACGTCGCAGGGCAGTTCCTGTGGACGGGCATCGACTACCTGGGCGAGGCACGAGGCTGGCCGATCCACGGCTCCCCGGCGGGCCTGCTCACCCTCGCGGGCTTCGAGAAGCACGCGTGGCATCTCCGTCGCAGCTGGTGGTCGGACGCGCCGGTCGCCTACCTCGTGACCCGCCCGCTCGGCGACGACGACAGCGGGCAGCGGACGTTCGGGACGCATCCGGTCTCGCGCGACTGGGATGCCGCGGGCGAGTCATCGGTCGAGGTGTTGTGCTTCGGCAACGGCGACGAACTGCGACTGACCTGCGGCGGCGACGAGATCCCGGTCGAACGCGACGAGGGCAACGGCTATTGGAGCGCCGTGACGCGCCCGCGCACCGAGCCGCTGGTGCTGGAGACCCGCCGCTCCGGCCGGGTCGTCGCGCGCGACGAGCTTCGCGCCAGGGGTGAGGCGGTGCGTATCGACGCGGCGACGTGGCAGGCGCCTGCCGGAGTGGTGCGGCGGTGCGCCGACGCAGCGTTCGAACTCGACGGCGTGGTGCAGCTCGAGTGCATCCTGCGCGACGAGCACGATGGCATCGCCCGCGACGAGCGGATCGTGACGGCGGACGTCGAGGGCGGGGAGCTGCTCGGGCTCGAGAACGGCGACCTCGGCGACGTCACCCCCTATCGTGCGCCCTGGCGGCGGACGCTCGATGGTCGGCTGATCGTGTACGTCCGCCCCCGAGGGCGGGCGACCGTGCGGCTGAGCGCGCCGGGCCTGCCCGACGTCAGAGTGGAGTGCGGTTCGTGACATACTTGGCCGGTTCGATGGATGATCCTTCCAGTGGGTCCGAACCGGCGTTCGGGCGGCGGCCGGTCGTCGGGGGATCGGGGGTGGGCATGGGTGTGCTGAGGCGGACGTCGCGAGACATCCGCAGTGATTCCCGCCTCGATGTGCTCCACGCGGTCCTGTCCGCCGGCGAGACCACGCGGAACGAGATCGCGCAGGCGACGGGGCTCAGCACGGCGACCGTCGCGACCGTCGTCGGCGAGCTGATCGCCGAGGGCATCGTCGCCGAGACGAAGGTCACGGTCGGGCGCATCGGGCGGCCGACCGCAACGCTCGGAATGAACGCCGACCGCGGCCGCGTCGTGGGCATCGATGTCGCTGAGACGTACGTGAGCGCGGTCATGTTCGACACGGCGCTGAACCAGATCGCGTCCGTGGAGGATACGCGAGACGAACAGGATCAGGATCCCGACTCCGTCGTCGAGGGCATCGGTCGAGTCCTCGATCGAGTGCTCGAGGAGAACGGGGTTTCCCGGCGGGACGTGCTCGGCGTCGGCGTCGCGCTACCCGGACTCGTACAGGGGCCGTCGGGCGTCTCGGTCGTCGTGCCGCACTGGACGTGGCACAGGGTCGAGCTCGACCGCCTGCGCGAGCGACTCGGCCTGCCCCTGGTGATCGACAATCCGCTCAGGGTGATCGCGACCGCGGAGCTGTGGCTCGGTCGCGGCCGCTACTGCTCGAGCATGGCGACGATCAATCTCGGGACCGGCGTGGGCGCGGGCATCGTGCTGGAGGGCAGAGTGCTGCGCGGTGCGACGAACTCGGCCGGCGAATGGGGGCACTCGCTGCTCGTGCTCGACGGCCGGCCGTGCCGATGCGGGCGACGTGGTTGCGTCGAGGCGTACATCGGTGCGCCGGGCATCCAGCAGACGCTGCGCGAGATCGATCCGACGCATCCGCTCGCCGATCTGGAGCTCCAGCGTGACTTCATCGCCGCGATGGCGGAGGCCGCCGACGGGCCCGAACCCGATCCCGCCGTGCGCGAGACGATCGCCCGGACGGCCTACTACCTCGGATCGGCGCTCGCCGACCTCGTGGCCGTCGTGAACCCCGAGATCGTCACGCTGACGGGTTGGACGACCTGGGCGCTCGGAGATCACCTGTTGCTGCCCACCCGCGAGCACGTGCGCGAACAGGCGCCCGGCCGCTCGGCGCACGACCTGCAGTTGGTGGTCTCCACCGTCGGCGGCAACTCGGTGGCGACCGGCGTCGCGACGATCGCCCTCGAGCGATTCCTGGCCGACGCAGGGCTTCTCACCACGCAGATCCCGATCGCGCTCTGAGCCCGGCCAGGTGCTTCCGCAGTCTCTGTTACGGTGCAGAAACGGCGCAACGGCGAGGAGGGGGCCGAGTCTCGTGACGACGATGCAGGACGTGGCGCGCCGCGCTGGTGTCTCACCGATGACGGTGTCGAACGTCGTCAACGGCCACCCGCACGTCCGCCCGGCGACGCGACAGCGGGTGCTCGAGGCGATCGCGGCGCTCGACTACCACGTCAACACGACCGCGCGCAGCCTTCGGCAGGGGCGCACCGGGGTCATCGGCCTCGCGGTGCCGAATCTCGACCACCCGTACTTCGGCCTGCTCGCGCGACTGCTCGTCGAGCGCGCCGCGGCCGAGGGGTACGACGTCGTCGTCGAGCAGACCGGCGCGCGGCGTGAGGGTGAGCTCGGTGCGATCACGCGCTCACGCCTGCGCAGCTATGACGGCGTCGTGCTGCACGCCAGCGAGCTCGCGAACGCCGACGCCGAGCTGCTGCGCGGCGAGTACCCCATCGTGGTCATGGGGGAGCGCGCCTACGACGAGCCGGTCGATCACGTGCTGATGGGCAACGAGGAAGGCGCTCGGCTTGCGACCCGGCATCTCATCGAACGGGGCTGCCGGCGCATCGCGATCATCGGCGGACGCCTCGGCTCGCCCGACGACATCGACGTGTCCACGCTCCGCACGCGCGGGTACCTGCGTGCGCTCGACGAGGCCGGCATCGCCCGCGACGATCGGCTCGTGCGCGTCGCAGTACTCGGGTTCGAGGGAGGCCGATCGGGTGTGCATGCGCTGCTGGATGAGGTCGGCCCGGTCGACGGCATCGTGGGCGCGACCGATCAGGTCGCCGTCGGAGTGCTGCGCGGTCTTCGCGAGCGCGCTGTCTCGGTGCCCGACGAGGTGCGGGTCGTCGGCTTCGACGATATTCCCGTGGCTGCGTTCACCGTTCCGTCGCTCACCACGATCGAGCCCGATCACGACGGCATGGCGGACGCGGTCGTTCGGCTGCTGCTGGAGCGCATCTCGGGCGAGCGGAGGGCGGACGACTACCGAGAGATCGTCAGCGGCGTGTGGCTCGTCGAGCGCGAGTCGACCGCGGGGGTGGTGCGGATCGCTCTTGCATGACCGATCAAACTGATGTTTGTATCGATACATCAAGGCGAGGAGGCCGGAGTGATCATCGTCGACGACGACGCAGCGAGGCACCGCATCGACCGACGCATCTACGGGCAGTTCGCCGAGCACCTCGGTCGGTGCATCCAGGAGGGGGTGTGGGTCGGGACCGATTCGCCGATCCCGAACAAGAACGGCATCCGCAGCGATGTCGTCGCGGCGCTTCGCCGCATCAGGGTTCCTGTCGTGCGCTGGCCCGGCGGGTGCTTCGCCGACGACTACCACTGGATGAAGGGCATCGGGCCCGAGCGTCAGCCGATGGTCAATACGCACTGGGGCGGCGTCATCGAACCGAACGAGTTCGGCACACACGAGTACTTCGAACTCCTCGATCAGCTCGACGCCGAGGCCTACATCAACGGCAACGTCGGCAGCGGCACGGTCGCCGAGATGCAGGACTGGGTCGAGTACATGACGCTCGACTCGGTCTCGCCCATGGCCGAGCTGCGCAAACGCCACGGGCGCGAGCAGCCGTGGAAGCTCGAGTTCTTCGGCGTCGGCAACGAGAGCTGGGGATGCGGCGGCAACATGATGCCGCTCGAGTACGCGAACCAGTACCGCCGGTTCCAGACCTACGTGCGCACCTACGGCGAGCACCCGATCGCGAAGATCGCATGCGGGGCGAACGCCGACGACTACGAGTGGACCGAGGTGCTCATGGCACGCGCCGCGGGCCACATGGACGGCCTGAGCCTGCACTACTACACCATTCCCACCGGCGAATGGGATGCCAAGGGCTCAGCGACCGGCTTCGACGACGACACCTGGTACGCAACGATCGGGCGAGCGCGGAAGATGGAGGAGCTTCTGACGCGTCACGGCGCGATCATGGACCGGTACGACCCCCAGCGCCGCGTCGGACTCGTCGTCGACGAGTGGGGCACGTGGTACGACGTCGAACCGGGCACCGAACCGGGCTTCCTCCACCAGCAGAGCACCATGCGAGATGCGGTCGTCGCGGCAATCACGCTCAACGCCTTCCACCGTCACGCGTCGCGCGTGCGCATGGCCAATGTCGCGCAGATGGTCAACGTGCTGCAGGCGATGATCCTCACCGACGGACCCGACCTGGTCACGACCCCGACCTACCACGTGTTCGACCTGTACCAGGACCACCAGGACGCCGTGCACGTGGAGGCGATCGGCGAGCCCGGTGAGCGGCCCGGCGGGCTGGGCACGCACGGCGACTACACGATCTCGAGAACGGGGCGCGGCTACACCGTCAGCATGGCGAACGCCGGGCTCGAGCACGAGGTGAGTGCGGTCTTCGCCTTCCCTTCGGCCATCACCGACATCCCCTCCGCGCGCATCCTCGCCGCAGCGGACGCCGACAGCCACAACACGTTCGAGCGGCCCCACGAGGTGGCGCCCGCCGACTTCGTGGACTACCGGGTCGACGGCGTGACGCTGAGCGTGACGCTGCCGCCCCGCAGCGTCGCGACCGTCCGGGTGGCGCAGTGACCGCCACGACCGACACGGCGCTGCCGCCCGGTCACGTCGCCATCGTCGCCGAAGCGATCGAACTCCTCGTCGCCCCCAGCAGCCCGACGGCTACCTCAACGCCTGCGCCGCTCGCTCGACGGGCCGCGGCCGCGTGCGCACCGGCCCGAGGCCGACGGCCACGAGCACGCCCGTGATCGCGCCGGCCGCGAGAATCGACGCCAGCACGATGAGCTGGAACCGCCCCGCCTCGACCGGCGAGATGCCGGCGAAGATCGCGCCGACGAACGCGCCGGGCAGCACGACGAGCCCGGTCGTTCGGGTCTGGTCGACGGTGGGCACGAGCGCCTCGCGCACCGCGTCGCGGGCGAGCGCCAGGGTCGACTGGCGCGGGGTCGCTCCGAGCGACAGCCACGCCTCGACCTCGTCCCACCGTTCGCCGACCGCGCCGACGAACCGGCGGCCGGTGAGGGTCGCGATCGACATCGCGTTGCCGATCACGATCGCCCCGAGCGCGAGCACGTACCGGGTCGAGAACTCCAGTGCACCGGTCGCGAACACGGCGACGCCCGCGACGGCCACTCCGGCGGCGATCGACCCGCCGATCGTCACGGCATGCGGCACGGACCATCCGATGCGGCCGGTCGCGACCGCCATCGCGACCGCGACCATCACGCCCAGCGCGACCGCGATCCAGCCCGGGCTCGAGATGATGCCGGTGAGGATGAGGCTCACCGCCGCGAGCTGAACCGCGGCACGCAGGATCGCGATCGCCGGAGCCCACCTGGCGCGGACCCGGAACCACCACAGCGCAGCCGTCGCGATCGCGGCCAGCACCACGACGCCCGCGATCGTGGGGGTGAGCTGCGCGGCGAGATCGTCGGCCATGCGGGAAGCGTAGCCGGGCGGGGCATCCGAGCGTGAGGATGCTCCGCTCAGTGCCCGTCGCTCAGTGCCCCTCGCGGGCCGGCCGCAGGCGGGTCTCCTCCAGGTCGAGCATGGACTGCGCCTGCGCGAGGATCCGCGACGGGTAGGCGCCGTGACTGCGCGCCTCGGCGAGTGCGGCGCGTTCGGCGTCGACGATCGCGAGGCGAAGCTGCCGGTACTCGTGGTGCGGGGCGGTGGCGAGCACGTCGACGCCGTCTTGGTCGTCGTGCGCCGCTTCCCACGCCGATTCGGCGCGCAGGAACGACGCCTGCCGGGCGCGCTCGATCACGTCGGGTGCCGGGTCGACCCCGGCGTTCGCCAGGGGGTCGTCGAGCGCGGCGAGCCCCGCGTATCCGAGCTCGTCGAGCAGGCTCGCGAGGGATCGGCGGTCTTCGAGCTCGTCGCGTCCGCTGATGCGCAGCAGTCGGATGAGCAGCGGCAGGGTGCCGCCCTGCACCACGACCGTGAGCACCGCGACGGTGAACGCGATGAGCACGAGCTGTTCGCGGTACGGCGTCGACGGCGGCAGCGACTGCGCCGCGGCGAGCGTGACGACCCCGCGCATGCCCGACCAGCCGAGCACGACGCCGCCGCGCCAGTCGATGTGCTCCCGGCGCAGCTCGTCGAGATCGGCGCGCCGGCGTTCGTAGAACCGGCGGGCGCGTTCGCGGCGGCGCGCCTCGGCCGCGTTCGCGGGCGGGTGGTCGCGAGCGGCCAGCAGCGCCAGATGCATCCGATAGACCGAAACCTCGGCCCGCTGCGCATCCCGGCCCATGAAGAAGAGCATCGGGAACACCCAGGCGAACCGCACGGCGGCCAGGATGACCGAGATGATGGCTCCCACGCCGATGGCCGCCCACACCCCGAACTCCGCCGAATGCACGTGCTCGACGAGCGAGCGGATCTCGAGCCCGATGAGCAGGAACACCGCGTTCTCGAGCACGAACTGGATGGTGCGCCAATTGATGCGGTCGCTGATGCGTGCCTGGGCCGAGAACGCCGTGGGGCTCGCGTGCCCCGTGTAGAGGCCCGCGACCACGACCGCGAGCACACCCGATGCATGCAGTTGCTCGGTGGGCATGAACGCGACGAACGGCACGACGATCGACACCGCGGTGTCGAGCACCGGATCGACGAATCGGCTGCGCACCCGCACCGTGAGCCAGCCGACCGCGAGACCGATCACGACCGCGACGACGACCGCGTAGAGGAAGTCGATGCTGATCTCCCACGGGCTGAGCATGCCGCCCGCCGCCGCGGCGACGGCCGAGCGCAGCAGCACGAGCGCGGTCGCGTCGTTCACGAGCCCCTCGCCCTCGAGCACCGTGAGGATGCGCGGCGGCAGGCCCAGCCGGCGACCGATCGAGGTCGCGGCGACCGCGTCGGGCGGGCTCACGATCGCGCCGACGGCCAGCGCGACCGCGAAGCCGACGGGGATGATCGCGTTGAGCACGAGGCCGATCACGAACGCGGACACGATGACGAGCGCGACCGAGAGGCTCGCGATCGTCGAGAAGTTGCGGCGGAAGTCGATCGTCGGCACCGAGATCGCGGCCGCATAGAGGATGGGCGGTAGCAGCCCGTCGAGGATGAGTTCGTGCGGCACCTCGAACGACGGCAGCGTGGGGATGTACGAGATGCCGATGCCCACGAGCACGAGGATGATGGGCGCCGCGATGCCGAGGCGTTTCGAGAAGGCCGTGACCGCCACGATCACGGCGACGCCGAGTACCGCGATCACACCGAAGTCGAGCATGCCTTCGACGGTATCGACAGATCGGGCTGCGCGCCGAATCGGGCGCGGCACGCTGACACCGGCTCGACGTCGCCGCGCATCCGGCCCGCCGACGGGTCGAAGCGTGTCAGTCGACCGATTTCGTCAGCGTCTTCGCCACGCACGGCTCGGGGCAGGTGACCAGACGAGCCGGTGGCGAGTGGTGGCCGGTGCGGACCGCGGGGCTCACGGCCCGCACCGGATCCTCGGCACCACCGGTTCGATCCGGTGGCGGGTCACTGCGCGGTGCGACCGCGGACGCGGAGCAACGGGGGCGCCGGGCGGGCCGGTGCCGACCCTTCGAGGTCGAGTCGCCGAGCGTGACGTTCGCGTACTCGCCCAGGCGGGCGAAGCCGCCATGACGGTCCCATGTGGCCCGAGTGCTTCATGATCCCCCGATCAGCAGGTACTTCCCACGCGCCATGAGTGCTTCGAGCAGGCCGACGTCGACGTCGAGCCTGACCGCGTGGCTATCTTCTGGGACTAAATGAAGAAAGTCAAGAAAATCCCTTGACACCCCGGATGGGGGTGCGCCAGTCTCGACACAATCTTCGGCAGTCCGCTCGCGTGGACACCCCTCGCGAACGGCCGCGGTGGCCGATATCGGCCGCATACCGATGGGGCAACGTGCCACGAGCACCTGCGCCGAACCTGAAGATGTCGCAGTGGATGAGGGCTCGCTGCGAAGCTGCATCGCCATGATCGAGCATCCGACCCGGGTGCCCGCCCGGCACACCGGGCAGGCAGGGCAGCCGGACCGCGACCCGAAACCGGCGGGCAGCGCACGAGCTGGGTTGTGCCGGGCTCGTCAGGTCGGCGTCGTGCCGTGATGCGCACCGCCGATGTCGATGGTCCCTCGCGCTCCGCCGTGCGTCGTAATTCCCCGATTCGATCTGGAGGAACACCTCGCATGAAACTGCACGCACACCGGCGTCACGGCCTGATCGCCGTGGTCGCCGCCGTGGCGCTCGCCGGCCCGCTTCTCGCGAGCCAAGCCGCCGCCTCGCCCCGCGCGATTCCCTTGGAACCCGCGCAGGCCACCGCCGAGAGCGTGAACCTCGCGCTCGCCGACGGCGCCGTCGCCTCCGCTCGCTCCCAGCGGCAGACCGCACCCGCGCTGACCTATGCGCCCGCTAATGCGACGGATGTCTTCGTGCACAACGGCTGGACGTCCAACTACGCATCGGTCGGCGCCGGCTACGACCCCACCGACGACTGGTTCCAGGTCGAACTCGCCGAACCGGCGCCCGTCTTCGAGGTGTTCATCCTCTGGTCGGGCACGTCGAAGCCGTCGACCTACGACCTGCTCATCGCGAGCGACGCGGACTGCAGCATCTGGACGCCGGTCGCCCACGTCGTCGACCCGCCCAACCAGGACTCGCACGTCATCGACCGTTCCGAGCCGATTTCGTGCGTGCGCATGCAGGCCAGTGCGACCAACTCGACGACCGGCTACACGATCAACGAGTTCGAGATCTGGTCGGGCCCGAAGCCGGCTCCGGTCGTGGGCGAGGTCATCCCGGTTCCCGTCAGCCAGACCGCCGGCACCGGATCCCCGTTCGAGTTGACCGCAGATTCGCGGCTGGTGATCTCGGACGACGAACTCGCCGGAACGGCGGAACTGCTGGCGCAGACGCTGCGGCCGGCCACCGGCTTCGCGCTCCCGGTCGAGGGAGGTGTCGGCGCATCAGCCAACGACATCGAGCTCACGATCGGCGACGTCGACGGGCTTCCGGCGGGCGACGAGGTAGCCGAGGCCGAGGCCTACACGCTCGACGCCTCGGCGAACGGGGTCGAGATCGTCGCGCCCTCGGCGCACGGCGTCTTCAACGGCTTCCAGTCGCTGCGGCAGCTCCTGCCCGCCGCCATCTCATCGGCGGCGCCGTCGGTCGGACCCTGGACGATCGACCCGATCAGCATCTTCGACTACCCGAGGTATGCGCACCGCGGGCTGCAACTCGACCCGGCTCGCAACTTCCTGACGGTCGACGAAACGAAGGCGATGATCGACCAGTTCGCCGCCCTCAAGGGTTCGCGGCTCCACCTGCACCTGAGCGACAGCCAGTCCTGGAGACTCGAGGTCAAGGGGTATCCGGCGCTCGACGGGCGAGGGTGCAACGGCTCGGGATGCATCGCCGGCTTCTACACCCAGGACGACTTCGCCGACATCGTGGCGTACGCGAACGAGCGGTTCATCGAAGTGGTGCCCGAGCTCGAGTCGCCCGCGCACGCGACCGCGGCCGTCACCGCGCTCGGCGGCATCTCGGTCGTGGGCTGCACCGGCCAGACGCAGACCGACCGCTTCTGCACCGACCCGAACGACCCCGCCTCGCAGCGTGCGCTCGAGTTCTGGCGTGAGGCGATCCGTCAGCTGGCCGAGATCTCGCCCGGTCCGATCATCCACATCGGAGGCGACGAGGCGATCGGCATGAACCACGACAACTACAAGTGGTGGATCCGGCAGATGGAGATCATCGTCAACGACAACGGCAAGACGATGATGGGCTGGAACCCGGCACTCGAGGGCTACGATCCCGACTCCACGTCGATCAACCACTACTGGTCGGACTACACGGGCGGCGGCCCGGCGCTCATCAAGCCCGAGTGGTTCGACCACGGTCGCGATGTGATCGTCACGCCCGAGTACAACGCCTATCTCGACTTCGGGTACGACACCTCGCCCGGGCGCACGCCGCGCACCGAGTTGCTGCAGTCCTATTCGTGGGATCCGGAATGGGTCTACGAGAAGTACCGCAGCGTGTGGGCTCAGCCCGCCTACGGAGGCCCTCGCGCGGAGGACATCCTCGGACTCGAGGCCCCGATCTGGGGTGAGCAGATGCGCGGTCTCGGCACGAACCAGTACATGGTGTTCCCGCGACTCGCGGGAATCCTCGAGAAGGCGTGGTCGCCGAAGGTCCTCACGCAGGACTACGACGCCTACCGTCAGCGGCTGGCGGTCGCGGGCGCACGCTGGGCCTTCGCCGACGTGAACTACGGCACGATCTCGCAGGTCGCGTGGGGGACCTCGACGGCGGGCAGCGTGGTCGAGTACGGCGTCGACCGCACCGTCACGGCGGCCACGGTCGCCCGTCTGGCGGCCGGTGCCCTCTCGCCGACGGCGGTCTCGGCCGTCATCGACTGGGGCGACGGGTCGGCGGCCGAGGCGGCGGCGATCACGGGTCGCGACTACACGCCCGCCCAGCGGCAGGGTCGCGATCCGATCGCGGCGAGCGGGACCCACACGTTCCCGGCCGAGGCGGTCTACCACGGCACGGTCATGTTCACGGCGGGGGATCAGTCCTGGAGCGTCCCGTTCCGGGCCGAGCCGTACTCGATCGACCTCGCCGTCACCGCCGAGGTCCGCTGCATCGCGAACAACGCGTACGTCGCCGTCCGAGCCGTGAACCTGCGGCCGGAGCCGGTCGGCATCGAACTCGAGACGCCGTTCGGCAGCCGCACCGTGGCGAACGTCGCAGCGAACGGATCCGCCTTCCAGACGTTCAACGTCAGGGCGACGTCGGTCGAGGTCGGCACCGCCGTGGTGACCGGCACCCGCGGCGGCGACAGCCGCACCATCGAGGTCTCCTACCCTGCCACCGCCTGCGGAGGGTAGACGCCGCTCCCGCCGCCGGGGCGTTCATGGGAGTCCCGGCGGCGGCCCCGCCTGCCGGAGCGGCGGGCGGCGGGCGGCGGGACATCCGCATCTCGTACACCAACCCGAGCACCACCGAACGAAGGACACAGGAACACGATGAACAGACGCAACACCACCAGCGCCGCAACCGTGGTCGCGGCCGGGCTCGCCCTCTCGGGCGCACTCGGATTCGCCACCGCGGCGGCGGCGGCCGACGACGACTCCGCCGGCATCGACGTGTCGGTCGACGTCGAGGAGATCGTGCCGCCCGGCACGCTGGCACTGACGGTCGCCCCGAACGACGGCGTCGTCCTGACCGAGCACGACTCCGACCAGACCGTGCGCCAGTTCACGGGCGCCCTGCCGACCGTGACCGTGACCGACTCGCGCACGACGGAGGAGATCCCGCCGGGCTCGTACTGGGCGGTCACCGGTCAGGCCTCGGCGTTCACCGCGGACGGACTCGCGCCGATCGACGCCTCCCGGCTCGGCTGGTCGCCGCGATTGCTCTCGCCGGCCGAGGGCATCGTCGCACCGGGTGAGCCGGTGCTCGGATCGCTCGACGGCGGGCCCGGCATCGACTCCGGCAGCGACCTGCTGGTGTCGACCTGGGAGCCGGGAGCCGACGCATCGGCCGTCAACGTCACCGCGGACCTCACCCTGAAGATCCCCGCGGAGACCCCGGCCGGACAGTACCGTTCGACCATCACCCTCTCGCTGTTCGAGAACAACTGAGCAGATGCCCGGGCAGGTCGACGACGACCTGCCCGGGCTTCGCCTGCCTCCGAGGAGCCGCATCGATGACGCCCCCGCGTTCCCTGGCCGTACGGGCCCTCACCGCGATGCTGGTCGCGATCGCCCCGACCGCGGTCGGCGCCGCCGCATTCGCCTCGGAGGCACCCGACCCGCCCGGCTCGCTGGTCACCTGGACCGTCGTCCCGGCCGATGCGAACGGTCCCGACGGCCGTCGGGTGGTCGATCTCGAGCTCGCTCCGGGCGAGTCCGCGACCGAGCACATCGCCGTGACCAACCTCTCGGACGAGGCGGTCGAGTTCGCACTGAGCGCGAACGACGGCTTCCTCACCAGCGGCGGCAACTTCGACATGCTGCCGTCGGCGACGCCGCCGAGCGATGGCGGAACCTGGATCTCGGTTCCGCCCGCGGTGCTCGTCGCTGCCGACGAGACCGTCGTGGTTCCGGTGGACGTCACCGCGCCGGAGGAGGCGCTGCCCGGTGATCATCCTGCCGGCGTCGCCGCGTCCATCGTGAGCGGCACGGAGGTCGCGTTCGAAGCGCGCGTGGGCGTTCGGTTCAACCTTCGGGCACCCGGTGCGGTCGTGGCCTCGCTGCGGACCGAGATCATCGACGCGGGGTACGAGCCGAGTCCGAATCCGTTCGCTCCGGGCGCGGTCGTGGTCCGGTACGCCGTCGTCAACGACGGCGTGCTCGGCTTGGATGTCTCGGCGCGGGCGCGTGCCGACGGCTGGCCGGGGGGCGCGAGATCGGAGTCGCCGGCGGATCCGGAGGAGGTGCTGCCGGGAGGCCGGATCGAACGGGTCGTCCGGCTGACGGGCGTCTGGGCGGTCGGGGCCGTGCAGGTCGTCGTCGACGCGAGCGGCGCCGTGCGCCCGAATGCGCCCGAGGGTGCTTCGGCCGCCGAGCCGTCGTTCGCGACGCAGACGGTGGTCGCGGTACCGTGGGCGCAGCTCGCGACCCTGCTCACCGCAGCGCTGCTCGTCGTCGCCTTCGTCGTGGTCCGTCGCCGCCGTCGCGCCGCGCTCGAGCGCATGCTCGAGCAGGCGCGCCGGGAGGGCGCCGACCGCGCCCGCAGAGAGGCCGGCGCCCAGACGGGAGCCGCGACATCCGCCCAGGCCTCGCCGGCACCGGGCGGCCGTGTGCCGGCCGAGCGCGGCGCCTGAGGCGTCGGTGCGCCGTCCTGGGGCGCCGACCTGGGCGCCGACCGGGCCCGCCGACCGGGCCCGCCGAACGAGCCGCTCAGCGAGCCTCGACGGCGTGCCCCTCGTTCGCGTCCTGCGGGTCCTCGGCGGCGATCCCGGTCAGCGCGGTCGCGTAGGTCCAGGTGAGCCGCATCGGGTCGGTGATCCCGGCCCCGATGACGACGCCGTGCGCGCCGAGACGAAGACTGGCAGCGGCCACCTCCGGCGCGTCCGCGTCATGGTCGACGATCGTGGGCGTGGCCGCTCCGACCGCGTCGAGCAGCGCATGGATGACGGGTGCACCGGCTCCGCCGCGGACCGGCGGCGCGAACACGATCGCACCCGCTCCGGCGTCGACCGCGGCCGTCGCGAGGCGCCGCCGGTCGACCCGGGCGGCGATGCGGAATCCGTCGAACGTCGCTTGCGACACGAGGGCGAGCGACGCCGCGTCGTCGACGTCGATCTCGACGAGATCGGCGCCGCTGAGACCCATCGCGGCGATCTCGTCCACGCCGGCGACGAGATCGAAGCCGTCAGGGGAGGTATGCCGGGCGATGATCGGCAGGCCCGGCACGGTCATCCGGACCGCACGGACGGCGGTCGCGCTGCCCACTCGCACGGCGACGGCACCGCCCGCGTCGGCGGCGATCGCGAGTCGCGCGATGTCGTCGGGGCGCGACCACGGGGAAGTCGGGGTCGGCAGCAGCGAGACGACGAGTCCTCGGCGGAACGGCTCGGTACGGCGCACCTGTCGATCGCCGGCAGCGTGGTGCGCGTCTTCGGCGGGGCGGCCCCGGCCGATCCGGCGGTCGGCGACTTCGGTGGGGATGAGCATGGTTCCTCCAGACGGGGTCCGGTGCGGAGGCGGGCCCGATTCGGTTCCGAGACCGCCGGTCAGCGGGTACCCGTGAGCCGGGAATTCGCGTCGATGCGATCCGAATTCATTCTTTTGGTGACAAACGAAGAAAGTCAAGTATGCTGAGCGAGAACCGACGCTCGAACCCGTTCGGCCCGAAGCGCGCAACGAGGCGCTGCAGCCGTACGTCCCACGGCGTTGCCGAGGCCCGGGGGTCGGTTCGCTTCGTAGTGCCACCCGCGGGAGACGCCCGTCCGGGTCGTCTCCTCCTGCTCGGAAGGACGGATCCACTTGCGATACACATCACCACCTCGAACGCGGGCGAGAGCCCGTACGGGTCGCGCGATCGCGACCCTGTTGGCCGCGGGGGCGGTCACCGCCTCGCTGCTCACCGCGCCGGCCGCATTCGCGGACTCCGGCGCGGGTGAGGAAGTGCCGGCGCCCACCACGCCGATCATCGGCGGCTACCTCCTGCAGACGGTGCCGAACTTCGCGCCGATCGAGATGGACCTGGTCACGCACTTCTACTGGGCCTTCTCGACGATCCGCGACGGGAAGTGCACGACCGCGAGCCAAGCCGGAATCGACGCCGTGAAGGCGGAGCGAGCCAAGCGCCCCGACCTGAAGATCATCCGGTCGATCGGCGGATGGGGCGCCGGCGGGTTCTCCGACGCCGCAGCGACGCCCGCATCGCGCGAGGCGTTCGTGAAGTCGTGCATGGACGCGTTCATCGCGAACGGTGCGGTCGACGGGTTCGACATCGACTGGGAGTTCCCGGTCAGCGGCGGACTCAACAACATCGGGTACCGTGCCGAGGACCGCGAGAACGTGAACCTGCTGGTCGACGAGTTCCGGCGGCAGCTGAACGCGTACGCTGACGCGAACGGCCGCGACCGTCGCGACTTCCTGCTCGCGGCGGCGCTGCCGGCCGGTCGTTGGCAGGACTCGGGCAACAACGTCACCGGTGCGCCGTACGACGTGCTCAAGAGCTTCGACCTCGAGTACCTCGGCCGAACTCTCGACACCATCAACATCATGACGTACGACATGGGCACCGGGTATTCGCCGGTCTCGATGTTCAACCAGCCGTTGTACAACCACCCGCTCGACAACACGGGCGACCCGTACAACAGCATCGACGCGGCCGTGAAGCTCTACCTCTCGGAGGGCGTGCCCGCCGAGAAGATCACCCTGGGGGCCGAGTTCACCCTCCAGCGTGGCTTCCTCGTGACGAGCACCGAGAACAACGGGCTGTTCCAGACGTGGACGGCGACCGGCTGCGGCTCGGCCACGATGGCCAACGCGCTCAACCCGGCGGCATCCGCGCTCATCAACTGGGATGCCGACGTGTACTCGCCGTACATCTGGGATCCCGCCGCCAAGCGTCTGTGCAGCTTCGAGAACGCCCAGTCGCTCGAGATCCGGGCCGAGTACGCGAAGCGGATGGGCTTGAACGGGTTCTTCTCGTGGGAGCTCCGCGGCGACGCGCAGAACAGCCAGCTGCGCGCGGTAGCGCGTGGGTTCCTCGGTGACGACGCGGTGAACGCCGCGCCCGCGCCGACCGTGACGGGTGCCTCCGTGGCAGCCGTCGCCGGCCAGGAGTTCACCGCCGAGGTCGCTCGCGTGACGGGCAGCTCCGCCGCGAACCTGACCGCGGTGATCAACTGGGGCGACAACACGACGGGCGTGGCCACGGTCAAGTCGATCGGCGGTGGGGTGTTCTCGATCGAGGGCACGCACACCTACGGCGCGACGGGCAGCTACCCGCTGACGGTCGCGGTCGTCGACCCCGACCCGATCAACTCGCGCATGGTGAACGCGTCGGTCTCGGTGGGCACGGTGCTGCCCGAGCAGCAGACGATCACGGTCGATGTCAACGGCGGTCAGCTGTCGCTCGACGTCACCGACACGTCGCCGATCGACCTCGGTGCGATCACATTGAACGGCGAGGACCAGACCGTCGACGGCGCCCTGCACGCGGTGTCGGTGTTCGATGGCCGCGGCACGAACCAGGGGTGGACGCTCACCGGACAGGTGACCGACTTCCGTGGTTCGCTGCAGGGATCGATCGCCGCCGACAACCTCGGGTGGACCCCGTCGTCGTCGGTCGTCGACCGCGCGTCGCTCGGCCTCGTGCACACCAACCTCACGCAGCCGGTCGTCGTGACCGGCCCGGAGCAGAAGCCTGGAACCGGCCTCGGAACGCCGCGCACGTTGTGCAACGGCGGGGTTGGTGCCAGCTCGGGCGGGTTCACGTGCGGTGGCGGCCTCAAGCTGGGTGTCCCCTACGACACTCCGGCTGGAACATACACTGGCGTGCTGACGCTGACGCTCATCTGATCGAGGCTCCGGGGAGGGGCGGGCTCCTCCGCCCCTCCCCGGCGCTCGGTCCCGGTCTTCGACGACGAAGGGTTCCACATGTCCATCGCACTTCGCTGGAGCGGCCCGATCTCCATCGCAGCAGCACTGCTCATGGCCTCCGTCTCGATCGCGCCGGCCGAGGCCGTCGTCCGTGCCGAGGACGAGGCCGGGATCCGCTGGGCCGTCGCGCCGGCGCCGGCCGCCGACGGGGGCGCACGCCAGGTGCTCCTCATCGACGCGCAGCCAGGCGAGACGCTGTCCGACACGGTCGACGTCTCGAACCTCGGCGCCTCCGCGTTGACGCTCGACGTCTACGCCACGGACGCGCTCAACACCGAGTCGGGGGACTTCACGTTGCTTCCGGCGTCGGAACCGCCGCAGGATGCCGGCACCTGGATCTCGCTCGATGCCGGGCGCGTCGAGGTGGCTCCCGCGACCGCCGTGCGGATCCCAATCACCATCAGCGTCCCGGACGACGCGACGCCCGGCGATCACGCTGCCGGGATCGTCGCCAGCCGTTTCGTCGCGGGCCCCGCCGGCGGCTCGGGGCTCGCGGTCGACCAACGCGTCGGCACCCGGGTCTTCGTCCGCGTCGCCGGGGCGCTCGCGCCGGGATTCGAGCTGACGATCAGCGGTGTCGACTACAACCCGTGGCTCTTCCCGGTCGCGAATCCCGCGGCGCGCGTCGACTACGAGATCCGCAACACGGGGAACGTCGCGCTGGGCGGCGACCTCGGCGGCCGGCTCACCGGACCATTCGGGCTGCCGCTCGGAGGCGGGCCTTCGGCGCCGGTTCCGCTCGTATTGCCCGGGCAGTCGGTGCACGGCACCCTCTCCTCGAGCGACGCGCTGCCGATCGGACTCCTCGACGCCGCCGTGACGCTCACCTCCGACACCGAGACCCCGTTCGGAACGGTGGACGCGGTGATCGTCGAGACGTCGCAGCGCGTGCCGGCCGTGCCATGGGTGGTCGTGGTGATCCTCCTCGCGGGCGTGGCAGCACTCGTCGTGCGGGGCGTCCGCCGTCGGCGGCGCCGGCGATCGACCGCCGGGGCCCCGGCCGACGCCGCGGCCCCGGCCGCCGCGGCCCCGGCTGACGCCGCGGACCCGGTTGGCGAGGTCGCGGAAGCCGCGCCCGACAGTGTCGACCGGACGGGTGGCGACCTCCTCGACGACCCCGCCGCGGCCGACCGCGTTCACTGAAGAATCCGTCCCGATCCCACCGTCGACGTGCGCGCACGGACACGTGCGCGTACTAAGATGTGCTGTCGCTCAGGCAGGTCGCCGGATCCCCGGCGATCACGCGGGGCATGCATGTCCGGACACGGGCCAGGAGGGACCGAATGTTTGGAGCATCGACGAGCTTGCTGTACCCCGAAGAACGCGTGCAATGGGGGTCGGCCTCCAATGCCGATGTCCGGAAGCGGAACCTCACCATTGCACTGCAACACGTCATGCTGCACGACGGAGAGAGCACCCGTGCCGAGATCGTGCGAGTCACGAGCCTGACCTCGGCCACGGTGTCGTCCCTGCTCGCGCAGCTCATCGCCGACGGATACGTCGAAGATGCCGGCCAGGCCGAGAGCACCGGCGGCAAACGCCCCACCACGCTGCGCATCAACCGTCATCGCCACGGCATCCTCTCGATCGTCGCGCGCCCGCGACGTCTGCGCGGAGCCGTCCTCGACCTCACCGGCACCATCGTCGAGGTCATCGAGCGCCGGCTCGACCACGCGCTCCAGCCGTCAGACGTCGACGCGTTCACGACCGAGCTGATCGGGAGCACCTCGCTCCATCCGATCGCCATCGCGCTCCAGGTGCCCGGCACCACGAACCGCACCGAGGTGCTCGAGAGCGTGCAGCTCAAGTGGGAGAACGTCGGGCTCGACAGCCTGCTCGGCTCGCACGCGGGCATTCCGGCATTCCTCGTCAACGACGCCGACGCAGGGTCGATCGCCGAGGGGGTGCAGGGCGGCGATCCGAGCGAGAACTCGGTGTTCGTGCACCTCGGCGAGGGCGTGGGCATCGCGGTGATGCTCGCCGGTCGGCTCCTGCACGGTCCGGCTGCGAGCGCGGGCGAGATCGGCCACGTGCGCGTCCAGTTCGGCGAGGAGCAGATCAGGTGCCGATGCGGTCGCTACGGATGCCTCGAGGCGGTGAGCTCGCTCGCGGCGATGCTCGGGTCGAGCTTCTCCGACGACCTCGAACCTGACGAGATCCGCTCGATCGTCGAGTCGGCGGAGACCCGGGGCATCATCGAGCTCGGTGCGCTCACGCTCGCACGCACGCTCCAGATGGTCTGCGCGACGCTGAACGTGCGCTCCATCGTGATCGGCGGCGCGGGTGTGTACCTCGGAGACGCGTTCATCGACGTCCTCAACGACGAGCTCGAGCACGAGCCCGGCCGGGGCGCCACGCCTCCGACCGCCCGCTACGCCGTCAACTCCGACATCTTCCTCGGCGGTGCGCAGTACGCGCTGGCGGAGACGCTCGGCGTTCGCTGGCGTCGCATCGAGTCGGGCGACGTCGAGGTTCCCGAACCCGACGAGGCGTCCGAGGCGCTCGCGGGCTGACGCCGCGGCGCCGCCCCGAGGCATCCGCCCGACGCCGACGACGAGGGGCCGACCCGCCGCGTCGGCCGCCTGAGACCGGCCGTACCCGCCTACTTCACGCTGCCCGCCGTCAGCCCGCCGACGAGTCGCTTCTCGATGAGCATGAAGAGCACCACGACGGGGATGATCGCCACGATCGACACGCCGAACACGTACTGCCAGCTCGTCTCGTACTGGCCGACGAACTTCGTGAGGGCCACCGACAGCGGCTGGTTGCCCGCGGTCGAGAGGATCACGAGCGACGCGGCGAACTCGTTCCAGCAGGCGACGAAGGTGAACACGATCGCGGTCACGATGCCGGGCCAGACGAGCGGCAGGTTGATGCGGAACAGCACCGTGAGGCGGCCGGCTCCGTCGATCTGCGCGGCCTCGTCGACCTCCTTCGGGATGCCGGCGAAGAACGAGTGCATGATCCACACCGCGAACGACAGGTTGAACGCGGCGTTGATGAAGATCATCGCGCCCCAGGTGTCGATCATGCCGAGCGCGAGGAACTGGCGGAACAGACCGGAGGTCAACACCGCCGGCTGCAGCATCTGGGTCACGATGACGAGGAAGAGGAACACCATGCGACCCGGGAACCGGAATCGGGCGGTGTAGTACGCCGCGGGCATCGCGACGGCGAGGACGAGCAGCGTTGCGAACACCGAGATGACGATCGTCGAGATGAGGTTCTGCACGAGCGGCGTCTCGGGCGTCGACCACATCGTGAGGTAGTTCTCCCAGTGCCACTCGGTCGGGAAGTAGGTGGGGTCGACCGAGCGGATCTGCGACTTCGTCTTCACCGAGCCGAAGAACATGATCGAGTACGGCAGGATGAACACGCCGAGCACGATGAGCCCCGCGAGCATGCGCAGCAGCACGCGCCCGATGGGCACCTGATCCTCGGTGTAGCGGCGACGCCGGCGGGACGCCGCGGGCGGCGCGATGGTCTCGAAGGCGGGGGCGGTGACGGCCATCGCTCAGACCTCCTTCATGGGCTTGACGACCCGCACGTACACCGCGACGATCACGATGACGATGATGAAGGCGACGACCGACAGCGCGCTGGCGACGTCGATCTTGTGCTGGTTCTGGATGTACTTGAAGATCATCGTCATGATCGTGTCGGCGTCGTAGCCGGGTATCGATCCGGTCATCACCTTCAGGATCGGCAGCGAGTTGAAGACGTTGATGATGTTGATGAGCACGGCGACGCTGAGCGCGCTGCGCAGCTGGGGCAGCACGACGCCGAAGTAGGTGCGCACCGGGCCGGCGCCGTCCATCTTGGCGGCTTCGAGCACGTCGCCCGGAACGGTCGCGAGGCCCGCGAGGATCGTGTAGGTCGTGAACGGCAGTGAGACGAAGATCGCGACCACGATCGACCAGGCGAACGCCGTGGCGGGGTTGCGGGTCCAGCCGTACCCCTCGGGGGTGGTCACGAGCCCGATGTCGACGAGGAACGTGTTGATGATGCCGAAGTACGGCTCGAGGCCGTAGTAGACGACCATCGTCGTCATGACGACGGACGCGGCCCAGGGGATGATCACCGCGAGCCGCACGATGCGGCGACCCGGGAAGGCCTTGTCGAGGATCTGCGCGAGCCCGAGCGAGATGAGCACCGTCACGCCCACGACCACCACGACCCAGATGATGGTGCGGCCGAAGATCGGCCAGAAGTAGGGGAACGAGAAGACCTCGACGTAGTTCGCGAATCCGATGCCGCCCCGGTCGACACCGGACTGCGAGATGTCGCGCGTCGAGTTGAAGAACATCACGCCGGCGGGGAAGAACACCACGCCGACGATGAGCAGCAGGGCGGGCCCGATCCAGGGCAGCGCGTGGAGCAGGTCGCGCCCGCCGGGGCGGCGCTGGGCGGGCCCCGCGGATGCTCCGGAGCCGGATGTCCCGGAGTCGCCGCCGCGACGCCCCGCGGAGCGGGGGCGGCCCGAGGCCGCCCCCGCCGGGGTCGATGAGGTGCCGGTCGTGGTGCTCATGAGTCGATCGTCACCGATCCCTTTCCGTGGAACGTGGCTGGCGCGGCCGGGTCAGCTCGCGTCGACCTGGGCCTGGATCTCGGTCAGCACGTCCTGCGCCGGCTTCGTCTGGATCTGGCCGAACAGCGCCTTGAACGCGCCATCGGTCGCCTGCCACTGCGGGTTGGTCGACGGGTAGAACTGCGCATCGGGGAGCACCTCGAGGAACGGCGCGAGCGCCTCCTCGCCCGACAGCGCGTCAGCGCCCGACTTCGTCACCGGCAGGAAGCCCTCGGTCTGCACCCACGGCACGTACACGTCGGCCGAGTAGTAGTAGTCGAAGAACTTGGTGATCGCGTCCTGCTTGTCCCCGTCGTTCTTGAACGCCATCAGCTGGTCCATGACGCCCAGCGTGAAGGCCGAGCCGTCCTGTGTGGGGATCGGCACGATCGAGTAGTCGAGGTCGGGGTTGTTGTCGGCGATCTGGCCGACCGTCGGCGGCAGGCCGACCTGCATGCCGATCTTGCCCTGGATGAAGATGTCCATGAGCGGCGAGCGGTTGGTCGAGCCCGGGTCGGCCTGAGTGGCGCCCGCGTCGATCATCTTCTTGATCTGCTCGGCGCCGGGCAGGTTCGACGGGTCGTCGACGGTGATCGCGTCGGCGTCGCCGAACGTGCCGCCGCCGCCCCACAGCCATACGGCCGCCTCGGCCTGCGCCTCCTCCGAGCCGAGCGGCATGCCGTAGCCGGCGATGCCGTTGCCGAGCGCCGAGATCTTGGTGGCGGCGTCGAGCAGCTCGTCCCACGTCGTGGGCGGCTGGGCGACACCGGCCTGCTCGAGCAGCGCGTTGTTCACGAACAGCGCGCGGGCCGAGGCGATGAGGGGCAGCGCGTAGGCGGTGCCGTCGACCTCGGCGTTGGCCAGGAACGAGTCCTGGAAGTCGCTGAGCGTGTCGGCCGACACGACGTCCTCGACGGGGTAGAGCAGGTCGTCGGCCGCGAAGCCGGCGAACGGGCCGCCGTTGTAGATGTCGGGGGCTTCGCCGCCCTGCACCTTGGTGGCGATGACCGATTCGAGGTTGTCCCACGACTGCACCTCGAGCTTGACGGTGATGTCGGGGTTCTCGGCCTCGAACCCGTCGACCACGTCCTCCCAGAGACCCTGGGTGTTGTCGGAGTAGCTGGGCACGAGCAGGTCGAGGGTGGTCTTGCCCTCGGCGTCACCGCCGTCGGTCGAGCCGCCGCCGAAGCCGCAGGACGAGAGCGTCAGCGAGGCCGCCGCGGCGAGCGCGATGGCGGCGCTGTACCGCACAGTCTTCTTCATCGATGTGTTCCTCACTCTGGTGGATGGTGCACCGCAGCGAGTGGTTCGTCGCGTCGGTGCGGCGGCTCAGGTCCCGCCGGTCGCCACACAACCAGCCTGACGTTTCCTGAACGTTTCGGCGATGAAATGATCAGTTTCATTCACCCGGGGTGAATCTAGGCGCATCGGTCGACTCGCGTCAACCGCTCTGCCCGATTCGTTATCGGATTTTGTTCAGAGTCCTGCCTTACCTTCGACTTTGTCAAGTGGAAGCTTGAACGTGATTGATAGACAGATCAAACAATCATCTGCAATCATCGATGCCATCACCACCACGACCTCGCAGGAGCCGCAATGACCGACGCCCGACCCGACTCGCACATGGCCGCCGAGCTTGCGAGCCAACCCGACCTCTGGCAGCGTGCGGCCGACGCGACCGACCTGCAGGCTCGCCTGCCCGAGCGCGGCGCACGGGTCGCCGTCATCGGCTGCGGCACATCGTGGTTCATCGCGCAGGCCTACGCCTGGTTGCGCGAGGCGGGCGGATACGGCGAGACCGACGCGTTCGCGGCATCCGAGGCCCCGGTCGACCGCGACTACGACGCCGTCGTCGCGCTCACCCGCTCGGGCACCACGACCGAAGTGCTCGACTTCGTGACCCGCCTGAACGGCAGCGTGCGCACCATCGGCGTCATCGGCGACGAGGAGTCGCCGCTCGTCGCCCGGGTCGACGACGCGATCACCTTGCCGTTCGCCGACGAGCAGTCGGTCGTGCAGACCCGGTTCGCCACGACGGCGCTCGCCCTGTTCCGCGCGTCGCTCGGGGAGTCGCTCGACGGCGCGGTCGCCGATGCTCGCACGGCGCTCGCCGAGGAGCTCGCGCCCGAGCTGGTCGACGCCGAGCAGTACACCTTCCTCGGCCGTGGCTGGTCGTACGGCCTCGCCCAGGAGGCGGCGCTCAAGATGCGCGAGGCGTCGCAGTCGTGGACCGAGTCGTACCCGTCGATGGAGTACCGCCACGGGCCGCTCGCGATCGCCGCGCCCGGCCGGGTGACCTGGCAGTTCGGCGCGGCGCCCGAGGGCCTCGCCGCCGATGTCGCCGCCACCGGCGCCCGCTTCGAACAGGGCCGCCTCGACCCGATGGCCGAACTCGTCCGCGTCCACCGCGTCGCCCTCGCCCGGGCCGAAGCGCGCGGCCTCGACCCCGACCGCCCGCGCAGCCTCACGCGCTCGGTCATCCTCGGCTCGTGACCGACCGGCCCGACGCTCCGCTCGGCGACGGGCCGGTCGTGCTCGCGGCCGACGTCGGCGGCACCGACACCAAGTCGGCCCTCGTCGACGCGTCGGGGCGCGTGCTCGGCCTCCGGCGCACGCGCACCCCGCGCGACGCGTCCGACCCGGCGGGGGCGATCGTCGCCCACCTCGCGCGGCTCGCCGAGGGGTACCGAGCACAGTTCCCCGACGTCCGGCCGGTCGCGGCCGGGCTCAGCGTGCCGGGGCTGGTCGACGAGACGTCGGGCACAGCGGTGTTCTCGAGCAACCTCGGCTGGCGCGACGCGCCGATGCGGGCGCTGGCGGAGTCGACGCTCGGGCTTCCGACGGCCTTCGGCCACGACGTGCGCGCCGCGGGCGACGCCGAGCACCGGCTGGGCGCCGCCCGCGGATTCGACGACGCCATCGTGGTGGTGATCGGCACCGGCATCGCGGGGGCCATCATCGTCGACGGCCGCCCCCACGCGAGCGGTGGCTACGCGGGCGAGATCGGGCACTCGCTGAGCGATCCGGCCGGCGAGCGCTGCGCGTGCGGCGCGGTCGGATGCCTCGAGACCATCGCGTCGGCCAGTGCCGTCGCCCGGCGGTACGCGAGCCGGTCGGGCATCGGCGTGCCCGGCGCCCGCGAGGTGCTCGCCGCGGCGAGCTCGGGCGACGCGATCGCCGCCGCGGTGTGGGACGAGGCGGTCGACGCGCTCGCCGAGCAGTTCGCGCGGCTCGTCGCGACGCTCGCGCCCGAGGCGATCGTGATCGGCGGCGGGCTCGCCGAGGCCGGCTCCGCCCTCTTCGACCCGCTCGGGCAGCGGCTCGACGCGCTGCTGTCGTTCCACCGCCGGCCGGTGCTCGTCCGCGCCGCGCTCGGTGACGACGCGGGGCTGCTCGGCACCGCGCTCGCCGCCCGCGATCTCGTCGGGCAGGGCGCATGATCCTCACGGTCACGCCGAACCCGGCCCTCGACCTGACCTGGCACGCCGATCGGCTCGAGCCCGGGCGCACGCACCGGGTGCCGCCCGGCGCCGTGCGGGCGGGCGGCAAGGGGCTCAACGTCGCACGCGTGCTGCACGCCCAGGGCATCGACGTGGTCGCGCTCGCGACCGCGGGCGGCGCGAGCGGCGCCGAGCTCGCGGCCGACCTCGAGCGCACCGGCATCCGCCACAGGCTCGTTCCCGTGGCGGGCGCGACCCGGCGCAGCCTCGCGATCGTGGACGACCACGCGGGGGAGGCGACCGTGCTCAACGAGTCGGGAGCGCCGCTCGCGCCCGACGAGGTCGCCGCACTGCTCGACGAGGCCGTGCGGCTCGCGGCCGAGGCATCCGTCGTCGCCGTCTCGGGCAGCCTGCCGCCCGGCCTCGCGCCCGAGGCGCTCGGCGACGCGGTCGCACGCTGGGTCGCGACGGGCGCGACCGTGGTCGCGGATGTCGCGGGGCCGGCGCTGCTCGCAGCGGCCCGCGCGCGGGCCGCAGTGCTGAAGCCGAATCGCGACGAACTCGCCGAGGCGCTCGGCGACGGCGACCCCGAGGCCGGTGCCCGACGGCTCCTCGAACTCGGCGCGGGGCTCGTCGTCGTTTCGCTCGGCGCGGACGGCCTGCTCGTCGTCGCGCCCGACCGGCCGCCGGTGCGCGCGAGGCTCGGGCGCGCGCTGCGCGGCAACGCCACCGGCGCGGGCGACGCGGCCGTCGCGGCGATCACCTCGGTGCTCGCCGAGAGTCTCGACGACGCGCGCGCCGAGCGGGGCGCCGCAGCCGGCCGCGCCGACACCGCCGTGCCGCTCGACGCAGCGGTGCTGCGCCGGCTCGCCCGTCGCGCCGTCGCCTGGTCGGCATCGGCGGTGCTGATGCCGCTCGCCGGCGACCTGCATCCGTCGCACGTCGATCTCGAACCCGAGGTTCTCCTCAGCCCCGACCAGGAGCCCGCATGACCCGCACCCCCACCATCGATCTGCTCGCCGAGGCCGCGCGCGACGGCCGCGCCGTCGGCGCCTTCAACGTGCTGCACCTCGAGACCGCCGAGGCGCTCGTCACCGCCGCCGAGCGCACGGGGCTGCCGGTGATCCTGCAGCTGTCCGAGAACTGCGTGCGATACCACGGCGCGCTCGAGCCCATCGGGCTCGCGACGCTCGCCATCGCCGACGCGTCGAGCGCGCGCGTGGCCGTGCATCTCGACCACGCCGAGGATCCCGCTCTCGCACTCGCCGCGATCGGCCTCGGCTTCGGATCGGTCATGTACGACGGCGCGAAGCTGCCGTTCGACGAGAACGTCGCGACCACGCAGCGCGTGGTCGCCGCTGCGCAGGCGGCCGGCGTCGCCGTCGAGGCCGAGCTCGGCGAGATCGGCGGAAAAGACGGTGCGCACGCACCCGGCGTGCGCACCGATCCCGACGAGGCCGCCCGGTTCGTCGCCGAGACCGGGGTCGACGCTCTCGCCGTCGCGGTCGGTTCGTCGCATGCCATGACCGAGCGCACCGCCGCCCTCGACCTCGAGCTCATCGCGCGCCTGCGCGACGCCGTGCCGGTGCCGCTCGTGCTGCACGGATCGTCGGGCGTGCCCGACGACACGCTCGTGCGGGGCATCCGTGCCGGACTCGTGAAGGTGAACGTGTCGACCCACCTGAACGTGCAGTTCACCGGCGCGGTGCGCGAGTACCTCGCGGAGCATCCGTCGACCGTAGACTCGCGGAAGATCCTCGCCGCCGGCCGCGCCGCTGTGGCCGACGAGGCGGCCCGCCTGCTCACCCTCTTCGCCGCGAAGGGAACCGACGGATGAATCGTGCCGAGCGCCTGAGCGCCATCCTCGACCTGCTCGCCGATGAGGGGCAGCTCGAGGTCGACGGACTCGTCGCCCAGCTCGGGATCTCGCCCGCGACCGCGCGCCGCGACCTCGACGCGCTCGCCGAGCAGCAGCTGCTCTCGCGCACCCGCGGCGGCGCCGTCGCGCACTCGGTCGCGTACGACCTGCCGATCCGCTACAAGCGTCAGCAGAACGCCGATGCGAAGGTCGCGATCGCGCGGGCCGCGAGCGAGCTCATCCCGCGCGGGTCGATCATCGGCCTGTGCGGCGGCACCACCGCGACGGCGATCGCCGACGCACTGATGGCGCGCGCCGACCTCATGGAGCCCGCGCCCGAGCCGAACCTCACCGTCGTGACCAACGCGATCAACATCGCCATGCAGCTCGCGATGCGCCCCCAGATCAAGACCGTCGTCACGGGCGGCGTGGTGCACGCCAGGTCGTACGAACTCGTCGGCGCCTACGCCGACGGCGTGCTCGAGGGGGTCAGCCTCGACCTCGCCTTCATCGGCGTGAACGGCATCGATCCCGAGTTCGGGCCGACCTCGCACGACGAGCGCGAGGCCGCGGTCAACGCGCAGATGGCCGCGCGCGCGACGCGCGCCGTGGTCGTGGCCGACTCGAGCAAGATCGACAAGCGGGCGTTCGCCGCGATCGGGCGGCCGCGGCTCTTCCAGACGCTCATCACCGACGACGGCGTCACCGACGAGCAGCGGGTGCGGCTGGTCGAGGCCGGGTTCGAGGTCGTCGTCGCCTGACGATCGCGCTGCGCCGGCGAGGTCGGATGCCTCGCGGCTGACGCGTCATGCGGATGCCTCGCCGTCTGCGCAACCCCCATGTCGGGGGTCACGGATAGACTGAGCCCAAACCACAACCTGGGAGACCAATATGCATCGGTTCACCATGCCCGCAGCCGCCGCCGCGATCGCGGGCGCCCTGCTGCTCGCCGGATGCGCTTCGACCGACGGATCGTCGGAGGCGAGCTCGTGCGACGTGATCAAGGTCGAGGTCCGCGACATCTCGAACGGCGCGCAGAACACCCTCGCCGCCGAGAGCGACCCCGCCGCCCTGTCCGACTATCTGTCGGGCCTGTCCGAGCGCGTCACCACGCTCGAGGGCGAGGCGCCGAACGACGACGTGAAGTCGGCCCTCGGCGACCTGAGCACGAGCATCGAGAACGCGGCCGGCTGGGCCGACGAGCAGCCGACCCCCGACCCCGAGGCCGAAGAGCCCGAGGGCCTCGACGCCGACGGCATCGCCGCCCAGCAGGAGTCCATCCAGGCCGCGGCCGTCAAGGTCACCGAGGTCTGCACGACCGACTGACGCACCGTCGGCGGGTGGCGGGCGGCGTGGTGCCGCCTGCCGCCCGGTCACGGCGAAGCGGGCCGCGTCCTAGGACGCGGCCTTCTTCTTCGCCGCGGGCTTGCGCTTCGGCGCGGGCTCGCCCGCGGCATCCGATCGCTTCGAGGACTTCGACGAGGTCGAGGTCTTCTTCTTCGTCGCCGAGCGCTTCGGTTGCGCGCCCTCATCCTCGGCGCCGCCCTCCTCGCCGGCCGCACCGCCGCTGCCGCCGCGCTTCGCGGCGATCGAGCGCCGCAGCGCCTCCATCAGGTCGATGACCTCGGCGCCGCCCTCCTCGGGCCGCTCGCCGAACGTCGCGGCCGTGTCGATCGCGTCGCCCTGCTCGAGCTTCGCCTGAATGAGGGTGCGCAGTTCCTGCTGGTACTCGTCGACGTACTGCGTCGGATCGAAGTCGGAGACCAGGCTCTCGACCAACTGCTTCGAGAGTTTCAGCTCGTTGTCCGAGATCTTGACCTTCTCGTCGAGGGCCGGGAACTCGGCGGCGCGCACCTCGTCGCTCCAGAGCAACGTCTGCACCATGAGCACGTCGCCGTGCACGCGCAGCGCCGCGAGCCGGGTCTTCTGCCGCAGGGCCATCCGCACGATCGCGGTTCGGTCGGTCGACTCGAGCGTCTCGCGCAGCAGCACGTACGCCTTCGACGACGCCGAGTCGGGTTCGAGGTAGTAGCTGCGGTCGAACATGATCGGGTCGATCTGCGCGGTCGGCACGAACTCGACGACCTCGATCTCGCGGCTGCGCTCGGCGGGCAGCTGCTTCAGATCCTGGTCGGTGATGACGACGGTGCGCTCGCCGTCGTCGTAGGCCTTGTCGATGTCCTGGTAGGCGACGACCTCGCCGTCGATCTCGCACACGCGCTGGTACCGGATGCGTCCGCCGTCGGCGGCGTGCACCTGATGCAGGCTCACGTCATGATCTTCGGTGGCGCTGTACAGCTTGACGGGCACATTGACGAGGCCGAATGTGACCGCCCCCTTCCAGACGGCTCGCATCCACCCAGTACACACCTCGGCGCGCCGCTCCGAAACCCCTTGCGGCCCGCCGCCCGCCCGCCCCGGTACGCAACTCAGGTACGGAGGTGTGTCGCGCGGCGATTCGAGCTCCGGGAGGACGACGCGCCGAGGGGAAGCCCGAACGGCGCACGTGATGGCCGGGCGCGGCGGGGCGGGTGCGGGTGCGAGGATGGGCGCATGGCTGCCGGGGAGGAACGCCAGACGGTCGAGGTCGATGGGCGGATGCTTCGCCTCACGAACCTCGGCAAGGTCATGTATCCGTCCACGGGCATGACCAAGGGCGAGGTGGTGTCGTACTACGCCGAGGTCGCGCCGGCCATGGTTCCGGTGGTCGCGGGGCGGCCGGTGACGCGCAAGCGCTGGGTGCACGGGGTCGGAACGGCGGATGCCCCGGGGGAGGTCTTCTTCGAGAAGAACCTCGCCGAGCACGCACCCGAGTGGGTGCGCCGCGGCACGATCCGCCACTCCGACGGGCCGAAGGACTACCCGATCGCCGACGACCGGGCGACGCTGGTGTGGCTCGCCCAGCAGGCGTCGCTCGAGGTGCACGTGCCGCAGTGGCGGTTCCTGCCCGACGGGTCGGCGGGCCACCCCGACCGGTTGGTGTTCGACCTCGATCCGGGCGAGGGCATGGGTTTGGTCGAGTGCGCCGAGGTGGCGCGGCTCGTGCGAGACATCCTGCAGCCCATCGGGCTCGACCCGATCCCGGTGACCAGCGGCAGCAAGGGCATCCACCTCTATGCGGCGCTCGACGGGTCGCAGACCTCGCAGCAGGCGTCGGAGGTCGCGCACGAGCTCGCCCGCGCGCTCGAGGCCGACCACCCCGACCTCATCGTGTCGAGCATGCGCAAGACGCTGCGCACCGGCCGGGTGCTCATCGACTGGAGTCAGAACAACGCCAACAAGACCACCATCGCGCCGTATTCGCTGCGCGGGCGCTTCCGGCCGACCGTCGCGGCGCCGCGCACGTGGGACGAGCTCGCCGACCCCGACCTGCGCCACCTCGAGTGGACCGAGGTGCTCGCCCGGCTGGCCGACGGTGTCGACCCCTTCGCGCCGATCTCACGTGCGAGCGGCGCCGGCCCGCTCGCCGCGTACCTCTCGATGCGCAGCGCGGATGCCACGCCCGAACCCATGCCCGCATCGGCATGGGCCGTGCCGGCCGACGGAACCCCCAGGTTCGTCATCCAGGATCACCACGCACGGGCCGACCACCACGACCTGCGGCTCGAACGCGACGGCGTGCTGCGCAGCTGGGCGGTGCCCAAGGGCGTGCCCGAGACATCCGGAGTGAACCATCTCGCGGTGCAGACCGAAGACCACCCGATCGAGTACCTGACGTTCGAAGGCAGTATTCCGAAGGGGGAGTACGGGGCGGGCTCGATGACCATCTGGGACACCGGCACCTACTCGGTCGAGAAGTGGCGCGACGACGAGATCATCGCGACGCTGACGGGTCGGCCGGGAGGCCCGCTCGGTTCGGTGCGGGTGGCGCTCATCCGCACGAACGGCGACGGCGAGAAGTCGAACTGGCTGCTGCACCGCATGAAGGACCAGCGAGCGGATGCCTCGGCCCCGGCGACGCACTCCTCAGGAACGTCGGCACGCGATTCAGGTGCGGCTCCTGAGACGAGCACAGCGGCTCCGGAGAGAAGCAATCTGCGGCCGATGCTCGCGACGCCGGGCACGGCGGGGCTCGTCGGCGGCGAGGACTGGGCGCTCGAGTGGAAATGGGACGGCATCCGCGTGCTCGCCCGCGTCGACGACGGTGTCGTGCGCCTCACGAGTCGCAGCGGCCGCGACGAGACCGCGCGCTACCCCGAGCTCGCCGGGCTCGCGAGCGCACTGCGTGCCGACGCGGTCGTCGACGGCGAGCTCGTCGCCCTCGACGAGCAGGGGCGGCCGAGCTTCGAGCTCATGCAGCCCCGCATGAACCTCGTCGACCCTCGCGAGATCGCCGGGCTCGCGGCGTCCGTGCCGGTGCGCCTCCTGCTCTTCGACGTGCTCGACGTCGCGGGTGTGCCGACCATCGACGAGCCCTATGAGCAGCGCCGCGTCCGTCTCGAGAGGTTGCTGCGGCCGGGAACCGAGCTGCCCGTCGAGGTGCCGCCGCTCGCCGAAGGAACCCCCGCCGAGGCGCTCGAAGGGGCCGAGCGTCGCGGGTACGAGGGCGTCGTCGCGAAACGGCTCGGGTCGCGGTACCGCCCGGGCGTGCGCAGCCCCGACTGGGTGAAGCTGAAGCTCAGCCGCACGCAGGAGGTCGTCGTCGGCGGGTACCGGCGCGGCGTCGGCTCCCGCACGGGGCTGATCCGCTCGCTGCTGGTCGGCATTCCCGGTGCCGACGGCCGGCTCGAGTACGCCGGCAGGGTCGGCAGCGGCATCGGCGAGCGGCAGGGTCGCGCCCTGCTCCAGGCGCTGCGCGAGATCGAGACGGATGTCTCGCCCTTCGTCGAGGTGCCCGCAGCCGACGCCTCCGACGCGCAATGGGTCGAACCGCGGCTCGTCGGCGAGCTCGAGTTCGGCGAGTGGACGAGTACCGGGGTGGCGAGGCATCCGCGCTGGCGGGGTCTGCGGCCCGACAAGTCGCCCGGCGACGTCGTGCGCGAGGCCTGACCCCCCCCGAACGGGCGGGAAGAGGTGATCGAACCACACCGCAGTCGTCCGCTTTCGAATCGGGGACAGATGTTCGGATGTCGCGGGGGTACGATTCGCATATGGGTACCCTCTACTACGGCGATTCCGGCACCCCGATCGGTATCGAAGATCGGGCGCTGGCGCATGTCAAGGTCGCCATCGTCACCAAGCTCCGCCGGGGGGAAGCCTTCACGCTCTCGTGGCGGCACCCCGAAGACCAGCCGCGTGGCCGCAGCACACTGTGGATCCACCAGTCCATCCCGCTGCGATTCGTGTTCGACACGCCCGAGACACCCGAGCTGAGCCGGGAGTGGATCGAAGACCTGATGCGGTCGGCGAACTCCACCGGCGGCATCCAGCTCATCGAGCAGCACATCGACACCGAGCCGATCCCGGCTGTCGAGACCCAGCCGGTGCTGTCGACCGGCGCGCCCGACACCCCCGTGGGCCTGGTCGCCGTCGACCCGGCGGCCAGCGCGTAGGACGCGGCTGCATCCATCGGGCTCAGCCTCCGCGGGCGGACTCCGTCTCGACCGGCGCGGGGTCGACCGCGAGCAGGTCGAGCAGCGCCCGCTCGGGCGCACGGCGCCCCGACAGCACGCGGCCCTGTTCATAGGCCGTGACGATGCGCGGGTCCACGTAGCTCGCCTTCGCGATCGCCGGCGTGTTGCCGAGCGCCGTGGCGGCCGCGACGATCGCCTCGCGCACCGCGGCCGCCCGGGCCCGCCCGGTGCCCGCGGTGCCGAGCTCGGCGAGCTGCTGCGCGGCCACGATCGTGCCCCGCAGCGTGCGGAAGTCCTTCGCCGTGAAGTCTCCGCCCGTGCGCATGCGGATGTCGTCGTTCACGTCGGCCGCGCCGAGTGCGCGCGCCCGCCTGGCCGTCTCGACGCGCCACGCGTACAGCCGCGAGGCGGGCGAACGCTCGCCCGACCGCTCCACGTAGGCCGCGAGCGGGGCGTCGGCGAGCTGCACGCGCTGGGCGATGCCGCCCTTCGCGCGGAACCGCAGCTCGACGTGCTCGCCGTCGACCGCGGCATTGCGCACCAGCAGGGTCGTGAGCCCGCGGCTGCGCGCCTCGGCGAGCGATTCCTCCGATCCGATGCGGATCCCGCCGAGGTCGAGCGTGCGGAACGCCGCGGCCAGCGCACGCTCGCGCGGCAGTTCGTCGAGCGAGAGGTCGCGTGTCACCGTGCGGCGCGCCGCCGGGAGGGCGAGCGCGAGGCGAGTCATCCGCTCGAACTTCTCGAGATCCTGCCGCTCGCGCCACGCGGGGTGGTAGAGGTACTGGCGCCGCCCTGCCGCATCGACTCCGACCGCCAGCAGGTGCGCGTTCGGGGCATCCGAGATCCACACCTCGGTCCACGCCGGCGGTACCGCCAGCTCGGCGATGCGCGCCCGCTCGGCGCGACCGGCCAGCCCGCCGTCGGCGTGCACATATGCGAACCCGGCGCCGCGCCGCACCCTGCGGTAGCCCGGCGAGGCGTACGGCTCGACCCGGCGGAGGCGCACCACCTCAGTGGTTGCGCAGTGCGCTGATCAGCTCGGACTTGCGCTTCGAGCTGTAGCCCGTCAAGCCGAGCTCCTTCGCGCGTTTCTTCAGCTGGTCGACGGTCCAATCCTCGTAGTCGCCCGACTTGCCGCCCTTGCGGCCGACGGCGCTGCGCCCCCTCGCGGCGGCAGCGTTCGAGATGCGCGCCGCCTTCTCCTTCGAGTCGCCCTCGTCGCGGAGCTTCTCGTAGAGCTCGGGATCCTTCAGCGAACGGTTGCGTGAACCTGGCATGGTGTCCTCCTTCGTGCTCGCCGTCGTGGTGACGTCGCTCTTCAGAGCGGACGCCCGCCCGTGACCGGCAGGATCGCGCCCGACACGTACGACGCGTCATCCGACGCGAGGTAGACGTAGGCGCCCGCGAGTTCGGCGGGCTGTCCCGCCCGACCCAGCGGAGTGTTGTGCCCGAACTCGGGCAGTTTGTCGGGCCACCCGGTCGCCGGGATCAGCGGCGTCCAGATCGGGCCCGGCGCGACCGCGTTCACCCGGATGCCTCGGGGCCCGAGCTCCTCGGCCAGCGCCTTCGTGAAGGCGACCAGCGCGGCCTTGGTCATCGCGTAGTCGACGAGCGAACTCGAGGGGTCGAACCCCTGGATGGAGGTCGTCGTGATGATCGAGGACCCGCCGCGCAGGTGCGGCACCGCCGCCCGGGTCAGGAAGATCGGCGCGAACAGGTTCACCCGCATGACCGTCTCGAAGTCGTCGGTCGGGATCTCGTCGATGCCGCCCCGGTTGCGCTGGTGGGCCGCGTTCAGCACGAGCAGGTCGAGACCGCCGAACGTCGAGCGCACGCGCCCGATCAGGTCGTTGCAGAACGACTCGTCGCGCAGGTCGCCGGGCATCATGAGCGGCATCCGGCCGGCGTCCTCGATCCAGCGGGCGGTCTCCTCCGCGTCGGAGTCCTCCTCGGGCAGGTACGAGATGGCGACATCCGCGCCCTCGCGTGCGAACGCGATCGCGATTGCCCGACCGATACCGGAGTCGCCGCCCGTGATGAGCGCCTTGCGCCCCACCAGGCGGTTCGCGCCTCGATAGCTCTGCTCGCCGTGATCGGGCAGCGGATGCATCTGGTCGGTCAGGCCCGGAGGCCGCTGCTCCTGGCGCGGGAACGGGTCGGTCGTGTGCTTCGTGGTGGGATCGATGAGGTGGTCATTGTGCATGGCAGACCTTCCTTCCCATGCCCTCGACGGTAGGCCCCGACATCCGCTGCCCTCAAAGGGTTGACAGCACCCGGCCCGACGGATGCCATGCCCGCGCGGCGCGATCGCGCCCACGGCTAGCACCGCGCGCACATGGCGGTCAAGGCCTATCCGCGGGGGCACCGACCTCCGTAGCGTCGAGGACGTGGGAGCTGAACGCGTCCCTCCGCCCGGCCCGTGCGGCCGGCCCGCGCCGCTCAACCCGGCCCGGGACTTCCCAAGGAGAATGCCATGAACATCCTCATCGCCATCATCGCCATCGTCGCCATCGTGCTGCTCTTCACGGGCGGTTTCGTGCAGTCCCTGAACTTCCTGCTCTGGGTCGGCATCGCGCTGCTGGTGATCGCTGCGATCGTGTTCCTCGTGCGCTACATCTCAGGCGGCAAGAAGGCGGTGTAACCACCGCCCAGGGTCGTCGACCCGCGCAGACGCTCGAAGGGGCGCCCCGTCAGGGGCGCCCCTTCGTCATGCCGCCAAGGCCCTCATGCCGCCGCGGCGCTCGTGCGCGGCATCCGTGATCGAGGATTCAGTCGCCCTCGAACTCCTCCTGCTGCTCGGGCTCGGGCACCCAGTGCAGGCCCGCCGTGCTGTTGGCCGTCAGCAGGAACTGCTCGACCCAGAGCCGATTCAGCTTCGGCTGGCGGTTGCCGCTGAACACGAACTGCAGCGGGATCGACTCGTGCAGCCAGATCGTCGTGCGCCCGCTGCCGTTCTCGAGTCCGTGCTCCCAGGTCATGGCGAAGCTCTCGGAGCGGCGCAGTTTGTTCAGGATCGCCACCCGCAAGTGAGCGAGCGTGCGGTCGTCGATCTCGAGCTCGCGCGCGGAGGAGTTGTAGATGAGCTTGCCCATGCAGGAAGCGTAGTTCGTCGCGATGCGCGACGGCGCAGCCATGGGGGAGCGCCCGTACCCGGAGCCCGATTGTCGTGTTCTTGCGTCCAGCGTCCTACGATTGCAGCCATGTCGAGACGACTTGCGGATGTCGCGCGGAAGGTCGGAGTCAGCGAGGCCACGGTCAGCCGCGTGCTGAACGGCAAGCCCGGGGTCTCCGCCTCCACCCGCGAAGCGGTGCTCACCGCGCTCGACGTGCTCGGCTACGAACGACCCACGAAGCTGCGTGGTGAACGCGCCCGCCTGGTCGGGCTGGTGATGCCCGAGCTGCAGAACCCGATCTTCCCCGCGCTCGCCGAGGCGATCGGCGGCGGGCTCGCGCAGAACGGCTTCACCCCGGTGCTGTGCATCCAGACGGCCGGCGGCATCTCGGAGTCGGACTACGTCGAGCTGCTGCTGCACCAGCAGGTGTCGGGCGTGATCTTCGCGGGCGGCGCGTACACGCAGGCGGACGCCGGCCACGAGCACTACGAGCGGCTGCGCGAGCTGAAGCTGCCGACCGTGCTCGTCAGTGCGCCCATCGACGAGATCGGTTTCGCGACGGTCTCGTGCGACGACGTCGTGTCGATGGAGCAGGCCTTCGGGCACCTGGTGCAGCTCGGCCACGAGCGCATCGGCATCCTGCTCGGGCCGAGCGACCACATGCCCTCGCGGCGCAAGCACGAAGCGGCGCTGCGCATGGCGGAGCGGCACGGAATCGAGCTCGGCGACGACCGGGTGGTGCACTCGTTCTATTCGCTCGAGTCGGGCCAGACCGCGGCGACGAAGCTGCTCGCGGCCGGAGTGACCGGCATCGTATGCGCGAGCGACCCGATGGCGCTCGGGGCCGTGCGGGCGGTGCGCCGCGCCGGATTGCGCGTACCCGAGGACGTCTCGGTCATCGGCTACGACGACTCGGCGCTCATGAATTGCACCGAGCCCCCGCTCACCACGGTGCGCCAACCCATCGAGGCGATGGGCAAGATGGTGATCGAGCTGCTCATGCGCCAGATGTCGAGCGACCGCCGCATCGGCGACGAGGTGCTCTTCGCCCCCGAGCTCGTGGTGCGGGCGTCGACGGCACCGGCGCCGCGCTGACGCCCTTCCCTCCGCCACACCGCTTCCTCCGCCACGCGCCCTCCTCCGCCCCAGGCTCAGCCGCCGCCCCCACCTTCTCGCCTCGCCACGGGAACACATTCGAGGCTAGGGAGGACGTTCCCCGACAGAAGTGTTCCCAATCCTCCAACGTGTTCCGTGGCAGGCAGGGGCAGGGGCAGGGGCAGGGGCAGGGGCAGGGAGGTGGGAGGTGGGAGGGGTGGCTTGCGCGGAATCTGCAAGTGACATCCGCAAGTTCACGCAAGTCGTCGCAAACTGATGCCTGATTGTTGAATAGTTGCATCATTCTGTTGCTCTCATTACGTTGACGGACATCGACGCCGTCGTCCTCCGATCGGTGTCGCGCGAACGCCATCCGACACGAGGAGCAACCCAGCGTGACCATGCCACTCACCGGTGCCCGACCGGTTCCCCCGGCCCTCACCGAGGACCCGCTGTGGTGGCGCAGCGCCGTGATCTACCAGGTGTACGTGCGCAGCTTCGCGGACTCCGACGGCGACGGCACGGGCGACCTGCGCGGCGTGCGCAGCCGGCTCGGCTATCTCAAGGAGCTCGGCGTCGACGCGCTCTGGTTCAACCCGTGGTACCCCTCGCCGCTCGCCGACGGGGGCTACGACGTCGCCGACTACCGTGACATCCACCCCGCCTTCGGCACCCTCGAAGACGCCGAGCAGCTCATCGCCGAGGCGCTCGAGCTCGGCATCCGCACCATCATCGACGTGGTGCCCAACCACATCAGCGACCAGCACCCGTGGTTCCAGGCCGCTCTCGAAGCCGGCCCCGGCAGCCCCGAGCGCGAGCGCTTCTGGTTCCGGCCCGGCCGGGGCGAGCACGGCGAGGAGCCCCCGAACGAGTGGGTCTCCGAGTTCAAGGGCGTGCCGTGGACCCGCACCACCAACCCCGACGGCACGCCCGGCGACTGGTACCTGCACCTGTTCACCCCCGAACAGCCCGACCTGAACTGGAACCACCCCGACGTGCGCCGCGAGCACGAGGACATCCTGCGGTTCTGGTTCGACCGCGGCGTCGCGGGCGTGCGCATCGACTCGGCCGCACAGGTCATGAAGCACCCCGACCTGCCCGACTACCCCGAACAGGCCGGCCCGGGCGAGCACCCGCACATCGACCGCGACGAGGTGCACGAGGTCTACCGCGCCTGGCGGCGCATCGCCGACGAGTACGACGGCACCCGCGTGCTCGTCGGCGAGGTCTGGCTGCCCGACGCAGAGCGTTTCGCCGCGTACCTCCGGCCCGACGAGATGCACACCGCGTTCAACTTCGACTTCATGTCGCGAGCGTGGGACGCCTCGGAGCTGCGCGCCTCGATCGACCTGATGCTCGCCGCGCACGCACCGGTCGGCGCCCCCAGCACCTGGGTGCTCTCGAACCACGACGTGACCCGGGCCGTCACCCGGTACGGCCGCGAGGACTCCTCGTTCGCGTTCGCGAAGAAGCGGTTCGACACGCCGACCGACCTCGAGCTCGGCTCGCGCCGGGCGCGCGCCGCCGCCCTGCTCACGGCGGCCCTGCCCGGTTCGCTGTACCTCTACCAGGGCGACGAGCTCGGCCTGCCCGAGGTCGAGCTGCCGCGCGACGTGCTCGAAGACCCGATGCACTTCCGTTCGGGCGGGGTCGACCCCGGACGCGACGGATGCCGCGTGCCGCTGCCCTGGCGCGGGTCGTCGGCGCCGTTCGGGTTCAGCCCCGACCGCACGCCCGAAGGCGAAGCATCCGCGCAGCCCTGGCTGCCCCAACCCGACGCCTGGGCCGCGCTCAGCGTGCAGGCGCAGGAGGCCGACCCGTCCTCGATGCTGTGGCTCTACCGCCAGGCCCTGCGCATCCGCAAGCGCGAGGCCGCGCTCGGCGACGGCGCCCTCGTGTGGCTCGACACCGCGCCCGACGTGCTCGCGTTCCGCCGTGGCGACGACGTCGTCTCGATCACGAACCTCGGTGCCGAGCCGATCGACCTGCCCGACCACGAGAGCATCCTGCTCTCCAGCACGCCGCTCGCCGGCGGCCTGCTGCCCACCGACTCGACGGTCTGGCTCCGAACCCGGAGCTGACCGGCGAGGCCGCGGATCGCCGCGGCTGCACCCCGCAACACCACCTCAACACAGCACCGAAAGGACTGGACAATGAAGTCACCACGCAAGGTCGCGATCGCGGGGCTCACCGCGCTCGTGATGGCGGGCACGCTCGCCGCGTGCAGCCAGGGCGGCGACGACGCGTCGAGCGGGAAGACCGAGCTGCGCGTCGCGACGTTCCCGCCCGGGGCCGACGCCGCCGCATACGAGGCCTTCGCCGAACAGGAGAAGCAGTTCGAAGAGGCCAACCCCGACATCGACATCGTCGGCGTCGAGTACGAGTGGGAGGGCCCGACGTTCGCCGTGCAGCTCGCCGGCGGCAGCCTGCCCGACGTGTTCACCGTGCCGTTCACCGACTCGAAGACCCTGCTCGAGAACGGCCAGCTCATGGACGTGACCGACGAGATCACCGAGCTGGGCTACGCCGACTCGTTCAACCCGATCATCATCGAGGAGGTCACCGACTCGAACGGCCACATCTTCGGGTTCCCGCGGCAGGCCTACGCCATGGGTCTGCACTACAACCGCGACCTCTTCACCGAGGCCGGGCTCGACCCCGACAGCCCGCCCACCACGTGGGACGAGGTGCGCGCGGCGGCGAAGACCATCGCCGAGAAGACCGGCAAGGCCGGGTACGCCCAGATGGCGATGAACAACACGGGCGGCTGGCAGCTCACCGCGGCGACCGCCGCGCGCGGCGGCCGGATCCAGGAGGCGAACGGCGACGGCACCTACACGTCGACGATCGACAACGACGCCACGAAGGCGGCGCTGCAGTTCCTGCACGACCTGCGCTGGGAGGACAACTCGTTCGGGGCGAAGTTCGACCTGGACTGGGGCACCATCAACCAGGAGTTCGCGGCGGGCAACATCGGCATGTACACCTCGGGCTCCGACGTCTACACCGCCCTCGTGCGCGACTTCGGCATGCCCTCCGAGCAGTACGGCCTCACCGTCGTGCCGCTCGAGGGCGACGACCCGGGCACGCTCGGCGGCGGCGACATCGCCGTTCTGAGCCCGACGCTCGACGACGCGACCAAGGCCGCGGGCGTCAAGTGGATCGACTGGTACTACATGCAGAAGCTCCTGAACGAGGATGCCGCCGTGCTTGACGCCCAGACGCTCGCCGCGAGCGACCAGGCGGTCGGCACCCCGCTGCTGCCGGTCGTCAGCCGTGAGCAGTACGAGCAGTCGCTCATCTGGATCGAGGACTACATCAACGTGCCTCGCGACCAGATGGCGCCGTTCATCGAGGGCATCTGGGATCAGACCCCCGTGGGTGAGCCGAAGGGCAAGACCCAGGAGATCTACGCCCTGCTCGACCCGGTGGTGCAGGCTGTGCTCACCGACCAGAACGCCGACATCGACGCCCTGCTCACGCAGGTCAACGACGAGGCGCAGGCGCTGCTCGACAACTAGCGCAGTGAGACGGATGTCGCGGGCCGGCCTCGAACGCAGGCCCGCGACATCCGCCCGACCGCGAAGGAACCCGACATGACCCTCACCGAAACGCCTCCGGCGGCCGAGCCGGCCGCCGGCCCCGCCGCCCCGCCGCCGCCCTCGAAGCCGAGGCGCAGCCGCAACCCGCGCACCTGGGTGCAGGGCGGGGGACTCGCGAACCTGGTGTTCGTGCTGCCGATGCTCGTCGTGTTCGGCATCTTCAGCTGGTCGCCGATCGTGCAGTCGGTGATCATGAGCTTCCAGAAGACGAACCTCATCACCAGCGAGTTCGTCGGGCTCGACAACTTCATCAACGTGCTCGAGGACCCGCTGCTCGGTCGCGCGGTGCTCAACACCCTGTACTTCGCGGTGCTCGCTCTGCTGTTCGGGTTCCCGCTGCCGATCTTCATGGCCGTGCTGATGAGCGAGGTCAAGCGCGGCAAGGGCCTGTACTCGGCGCTCGCGTACCTGCCCGTCGTGGTGCCGCCCGTCGTCGCGGTGCTGCTGTGGAAGGTCTTCTACGACGCCAGCCCCACCGGCGTGTTCAACACGGTGCTCGGCTGGGTCGGCATCCCGCCGCAGCCGTGGCTGCAGAGCCCCGACACCGCGATGCCCTCGCTCGTGCTCGAGGCGACCTGGGCCGCTGCCGGCGGATCGATCATCATCTACCTGGCCGCACTGCTCGCCGTGCCGCCCGAGCTCTACGACGCCGCCGAGGTCGACGGCGCCACGATCTGGCAGAAGATCTGGCACGTCACGCTGCCGCAGCTGCGGGGCATCCTCTTCATCATGCTCATCCTGCAGGTCATCGCGACCGCGCAGGTGTTCCTCGAGCCGTTCCTGTTCACGGGCGGCGGGCCGAATAACGCGACCGTCACCGTGCTGCTGCTCATCTACCGCTACGCGTTCCAGAACTCGCTGGGTGGCAATTACGGCGAGGCGACCGCGCTGTCGGTGATGCTCGCCATCGTGCTGGCCCTGCTGAGCTGGCTGTACTTCAAGCTGACCGACCGCTGGAGCACCTCATGACGACCACCACCTCCACGTCGGAGCTCGCCCGCAAGGAGGGCTCGCGGCGCTCGCTGGCTGCGCTGCGGCCCCGCCGCCGCCCCAAGCGCGTCGACCCCGACTCGGTCGGCGACCGCGGCATCGTCTCGGAGTTCGACCGCCGCAAGGGCTCGACCCGGGTCGGTATGTCGGTGGTGCACGTGTTCCTGCTCGTCGGGCTCGTGGTCGCCGGCCTCGGGCCGATCCTGTGGCTTGCGAAGGCCGCGGTCACCCCCACGCAGGACACGCTGCGTCAGCCATTCGCGCTCTGGCCGAACGGCATCGACTGGGCGAACCTCGAGACCGCGTGGAACGACATCCACATCGACCAGTACTTCTTCAACACGCTCGTGATCGCGGCCGGCGCCTGGTTCTTCCAGCTGCTCGTCGCGACGACGGCCGGCTATGCGCTCTCGGTGCTGCGGCCCGCGTACGCGAAGGTGCTGAACGGCCTCGTGCTCGCGACGCTGTTCATCCCGTCGGTGGTGCTGCTCGTGCCGCTCTACCTCACGATCGTGAACCCGCCGCTGTTCGGCCGCGATTTCTCGCTGCTGAACAACTACGCGGCGGTGTGGCTGCCGATGGCGGCGAACGCGTTCAACATCCTGCTCGTGAAGCGGTTCTTCGACGGGCTGCCGCGCGAGGTGTTCGAGGCGGCGCGCACGGATGGCGCGGGCCCGTTCCGGTTGTTCTGGTCGGTGGTGCTGCCGATGTCGAAGCCGATCCTCGGCGTCGTCTCGGTGTTCGCCGTGATCGCCGCCTGGAAGGACTACCTCTGGCCGATGCTGGTGCTGCCGAACCCCGCCGTGCAGCCGCTGTCGGTGCGGCTGCCGGCGGTGCAGTCGCAGACCGAGCTCGACGTGTTCCTGGCCGCGCTGGCGATCGCGACGATCATCCCGATCGCGCTGTTCCTGGTGTTCCAGGGGGTGTTCCTGCGCTCGGCCGGGCTCGGCGGGGCGGTCAAGGGGTAGGGTGCCGCGCCGGGTGCGGTTCCTGGCGCGTTCGGCGGCGGCGTGTGCGCTGCGAAAACAGGATGAGCCGGGTCATCCGTCTTCCACAGACGGCATGACCCGGCTCATCCTGTTTTCCGACCGGTTCGGGGCATCCGGCCGGGCAGAACGGCGAGCGGATGCCTCGTCAGGATGCTTCGCCGGCGCGTCGGCGCCGATTCGCGTTCACCGCTGGAGTGGGTTAGACTCACGTGGTTGCCTGATCGCGATTGAAGCGGCAGGCACATCCCATGCGCCCGTAGCTCAATGGATAGAGCATCTGACTACGGATCAGAAGGTTGGGGGTTCGAGTCCCTCCGGGCGCGCACTGTGTTGAGACAGTAAACGAATGGCCTGCGAAAGCGGGCCATTCGTGTTTCTGTGGATTCATCGCGGTTCCGGCGTCACGCCGACTCGGGCTCGGGCTCGCGACGTGCGCGCCAGCGGACGAGGCTGCGTGCGAGGGGGTGCGGCAGGTTGAACACGCCGCCGATCGGGCCGAGCCAGCGGTACAACCCGAGCGGGATCACGACGCCGAGCCCCACCAGCACGAGCACCGCGACCCACGAGATCACCGCGTCGGCGGGAGCCAGCGGCACGAGCGCCGCGAGCAGCATGGCGTGCACGACATAGATCGGCAGGGTGCGCCCGCCAATGTATACGAACGTTCGTGCGAAGGGTTCCCAGCGCGCCACGGCGGCGGCGATGACGACGCAGGCGGCGACCGAGGCGACCGACAGCGCGATCCGGCCGACGCCGAGCAGGGGTGCGGGCAGCAGCGTGAATCCGATCACGCCCAGCGGGATCGCCACCGCCGCCGGCACCGCCCACCACACGCGGGTGCGCGCGGCGAGGTCGCGCCACATCCGGCTGCCGTGCACGCCGAGCATGAAGAACAGTCCGTACATCGCGATCGAGTTCCAGGTCCACGTCCAGGCGCTCGCGCCGCCGGCGAGCCACGCCACGACACCGTATGCGGCGGCGACCGAGAGTGCGGCGAACAACGCGATGACCATCCACCGCGGCCAGCGCAGGGTGAGCTTCGCGAGCACGAGGTACAGGATCAGCGCGTACAGGAACCACAGCCCGTTCGTCGGCCACACGGGCGCGACCGCGAGGGCGAGCCACGGCGGCACGTCGTCGAGCGGCCATGGCACGACGCTGAACCAGATCGCGCGCACCAGCATCCAGAGCAGGTAGACGTAGGCGAGCAGCGCGAGCCGCGACGAGAACAGCCCGGGCCAGCTGCGCCGCACCGCGCGCGCGGCGAACACGCCCGAGATGAGGAAGAACAGGGGCATCCGGATCGCGGTCAGGTACGTGTTCGCGGGGTCGAGCCATCCGAGCGTCCATCCGTATGCGTCGAGCAGTTGCACCGCGTGCGCGAACACGACGAGGATCATCGCCCCGCCCCGGGCGAGGTCGGCCCAGGCGAGTCGCGAGGCCGGCGTAGGGTTCGACCGCATCGGATGCTCCGTCAGTAGGCGCCGTCTCTGGCGAACACGGCCTTGGCCGTGCGCCAGAGGATCATCAGGTCTCCGGTCATGGTCCAGTTCTCGACGTAGAAGAGGTCGAGCCGCACCGATTCGTCCCAGTCGAGGTTCGAGCGCCCGCTCACCTGCCACAGCCCGGTCACCCCGGGCTTGACGAGGAATCGCCGGTGCACGTGCTGGGCGTACTTGGCGACCTCGCGTTCGAGCGACGGCCGCGGACCGACGAGCGACATCGAGCCGAGCAGCACGTTGAACAGCTGCGGCAGTTCGTCGAGGCTGTATCGCCGCAGGATGCGCCCGATCGGGGTCACCCTGGGGTCGTCGCGCATCTTGAAGAGCACCCGGTTGCCGGCGGTGCGGTCGTCGTCCGTGGTCGAGGTGGCCAGCTCGTCGAGCCGGTGCTCGGCGTCGACGTACATCGAGCGGAACTTGAACATGCGGAACGGCTCGCCGCGCAGGCCGATCCGCTCCTGCGCGAAGATCACGCCGCCCGGTGAGCTGAGCCGAACCGCCAGGGCGATGACGGCGAGCACCGGCGCGAGCAGCGCCACGAGCACCGCGGCACCCACGGCGTCGAGGATGCGCTTCGCGTAGATCTTGCCGCCGTCGTAGCGCGGCGTCTCGACGTGCACGAGCGGGAGCCCTGCGACCGGTCGGGTGTGCAGTCGGGGGCCGCCGATGTCGGTGAGGCTCGGCGCGAGCACCAGGTGCTGGCGTCCGGGTTCGAGCTGCCAGCTCAGGGCCCGCACGCGGTCGGGCGGCAACTCGTCGGCGCTCGTGATCACGACGGTGTCGGCGTCGACCGACTCGAGCGCCTCGATGAGGCGGTCGATGCTGCCCGACATCGGGATCTCGGTGCCGGGGATCACGCCGGCCACGCGCGTGGTCGGCGTGCACGCGCCCACCACGCGGAATCCGGCCTGCGGCGCGCGTTCCAGGTCGCGGGCCACGGACGCGACGGATGCCTCGGAGCCGACGAGCAGCGCGCGATGCGACATGAGTCCCTGTCGCCGCTTCGCGGCGAGCCACTTTCGCCAGACCCACCGGTCGACGAGCAGGAGGCCGGTGCCGATCGGCAGCAGTACGGCGAGGAATCCCTGCAAGCCGTCGATGCCGAGCACGTACGCGCTGAGCCCGGCGACGCCGACGACGACGAATCCGACGTGGATGATGCGCCGGTACTCGGTGACGCCGGTGCCGACGATGCGGCGCGACCTGCTGCCGCTGGCCGACAGCGCGGCCATCCAGAGCGTCACGAGCGCGGCCGACGAGACGAACGTCGGCGAGAGGCCGAGGATCTCGGGCAATCCTCCGTGCACCGCCGCGACGCGGCCGATCACGAGCGCCAGGCAGACGCTGACGATGACGACGAGGAGGTCGGTCGAGACCAGCAGCTGCACGTAGAGTTCTGACCACTTCAGCTGTCGGGTCTGCCGCGAACTCCCCGCCGCGATGGTGGTTGCGGCGTGAGTCACGTTCTCCCCCTTGAACGGAACCAGAGCGTAGCGAGGGCCATCGGGGGCGGCTACGGATGTCGCGGGGAATTAACACGCCCGTCACGTGACGTCCGCCTGGCCGGGGGAGGGTGGGGGGAACGCATCCGACGCGCTCGCATCCGTGGCGACCGCACCATCGGGTGCGTCGCCGTTGTCGAGGGGAGACGGATGCGGGGATCGGTTCGCAGCGTGCGTCGGGCGAGGCGTGGCAATCGTCGTGATCGGCACGGATGGTTCGTGCCGATGGTCGCGGTGAGCGTGCTGCTGCTCGCGGGATGCGCGTCGTCGAACGCGACCGAGCGCCGACCCGACGCCTCCGAGCCCGCCGGATCACCCGGATCGAACGCGACACCCGCGACGCCCGAGGCGACCGCGCCTCCTGCTGGGCGCCAGCGCGACCTCGTGTACTGGGAGGGCGACGGGGGCCCGCTGCGACTCGACGCCTGCCTGCCCGAACGCGACGGCGACGACGCGGTGCCGGCCGTCGTGCTCATCCACGGCGGCGGGTTCGTGTCGGGTGGCAAGTCGGCGCTGGGCGGGCTCTGCGACGAGCTCGCCGTCGAGGGCTACGCCGCGTTCACCATCGACTACCGCCTGGCGCCCGCGTTCGTGTTCCCGAGTCAGGTCGATGATGTGCGGGCAGCCGTCGACTGGTTGCGCGAGCCCGAGCAGGTCGCGCAGTTCGGCATCGACCCGGCGCGTGTCGGCCTGGTCGGCAGCTCGGCGGGCGCGATCCTCGCGCAGTGGGTCGGCACCGCTGGGGAGGGCGACCGCACCACCGGGGGTCGGGTCGCTGCGGTCGCCTCGCTGTCGGGGCCGAGCGTGTTCACCGAGCAGGCGCTGACCCTCGGCACCCCGACCCGCGACGGCGCGGCGATGGTGCTCGCCTACCTGAATTGCACGCCGACCACCCCCGATGCCTGCCCGCAGGCTGCTGCGGCGTCGCCGATCACGGCGATCGATGCGACGGATCCGCCGTTCCTGCTCGTGAACTCGACGGCCGAGATCGTGCCGATCGAGCAGGCGAGGGCGATGCGCGATGCCCTGACCGCCGCCGGGGTGCCGGTGCAGCTCGTCGAGGTGCCCGGTGCTCGGCACGGGGTCGACGTGCTGCAGGTCGACGGTCGGCCGCAACTGCTGGCGTTCCTCGCGGAGACGCTCGGATGAGCACGCGAGGTACGCGCCGGGAACGGAACGCGCGAGGGGAAGGCGACTGATGGAACTGCGAGAGAGCCTGCGGGTGGTGCGACGCAACTGGGCGGTGATCGCCGTGATCGTACTGGTCGGCACGGTCGGCGGCCTCGCTGCGACCTGGATCATCCCCGAGGCGTGGGAGTCGAAGACCACGGTCGCCTTCGAGGCGGTGCAGTCGGGCGGGTCGATGCAGGACGAGTTGCAGGCGAACAACCTGATCGCCCAGCAGCTGCCGACCTACGCCCAGCTCGCGCTCACGAGCGAGGTACTGCAGCCCGTGATCGAGGAGCTCGGACTCGACGTGCCGTCGTACGAGCTCGCGAAGGACCTGACGGTCGAACCGTCGGCGACGGGCGGCGCACTCATCACCATCACGGCCGGCGCCGACACGGGGGAAGAGGCGGCCGCGCTCGCCGGCGCGATCGCCGACGAACTGATCTCCGCCGTCTCGACCACGGTCACAGGCCCCGACGGCCAGTCGGGCGGCATCACCGGCCGCGTCGTCGACCCGGCGTTCGTGCCCGATGTGCGCGCCGTGCCGATCCTGTGGCTCGACCTCGTCATCGGGTTCGGTGCCGGCCTCGTGATCGCGTTCACCGTGGTCGCCGTGCGCGAAGTGCTCAACCGGCGCATCCGCGGCCCGCGCGACCTCGACCGCGCCGACCTGCCGCCGCTCATCGGCACGGTGCCCAGGCAGCGTCGGCTCGCGCCGGCCGACCTGGTCGGGCTCGCGGAGACGCCCGCGCTCGCCGATGCGTTCCAGCGGCTGCGGATCGCGATCGGCGCGTCCGCGCGCGCGGCCTCCGAAGCGCAGCGGCCGGACGCCTCGCGAGCAGCCCCGGATGCCTCGCCGGCGACGCGCGTGATCGTGGTCGTGGCCGTCGAGCCGCGCGCCGGCGCCACGACCGTCGCCGCGGGCCTGGCGACCGCGGCCGCTGACTCGGGGCAGCGGGTCGCTCTCGTCGACGCGGACCTGCGGGCGCCCGCGATCGGCGCCCTCGAGACCGAGCCCGTCGAGGGCGGCGGACTCGCGGGATTCCTCGACGGCACCGGGTCGGCGGCGGGCCTGGCCACCGAGGTCGCGCCGGGCCTGCGGCTCGTTCGCACCGCTCCGGCCGCCGAGGGCGGCAGCGAGGCACTCGGATCCACCCGCATGGCGGCCGCGCTCGACGCGCTCGCGCGCGACGCCGACCTCATCGTGATCGACGGCGGTGCGGTCACCGCGGTCGCCGACCCGCTGCTGCTCGCGCCGTTCGCCGATGCGTACCTGGTGGTCGCGCGGGCCGGTTCGAGCACCGTCGACGAGCTCGCCGCCGCGACCCGCGCGGTGCTGTCGGCCGGCGCAACGGTGGCGGGGGTGGTGCTCAACCGGGTGCCCGCTCGCGGACCCGACGCGGCGGCGTAGCCGGAGGCATCCGATGACCGCGACGACCGAGCGCACCGGGCCCGCCCGGCCCGACCGGCCCCGCGCGGGGCACGGCCGGCCGGCGCGCCGCCGGCGCGCCGTGCCCTCGTGGCTCGGCGCGCTCGGCTGGGCAGCGCTCGGGGCCATCGTGGTCGCCGTCTTCATCCCCACGATGGTCATCGAGCCGATGCTGCCCGTGCTCGGCGCGATGGGGCTCGCGCTGCTGCTCGTCGCGGCGTTCCTGCCTCGCGCGTTCGCACTGATCGCGCTCGCGACCATCGTGCTGTCGGTGCCGCTGCAGGGGGCGCTCGGCCCGGTGGGTCGCAACGCCGACGAACTCGTCGTCATGGTCGCGCTGGTCGCGTTCACGGCGCGCCGGTTCGTCACCGAGCGGCGCATCGTCGGCCTGCCTGGCTGGCCGTGGTTCGCGGTGTTCGCGGTCGCCGGCGTGGCGAGCAGCCTGCTGCGCGAGATTCCCGGCGAGGTGTGGAGCGAGGGGTTGCTGCTCGCGGTGAAGGGGCTGCTCTTCGCGTTCGCGCTCGCACAGGTCGAATGGCGCGACCGCGACCTGCGCGTGCTCGTGCGCGCCGGCGTGGTGGCGATCGTGCTGCTCGCGCTCACCGCCGTCGGCAACCTCGTGATGCCGGTGCAGTGGGCCACCACCTTCACCGGTCGGCCCCCGGTCGACTACTACGGCGGCATTCCGTCGCTCAGCGGCCCGTTCCAGCATCCGGCGGCGTTCGGCCGGCTCGCGGCGGTGTTCGCGGTCGCCGTGTTCGCGTACCGGTACGCGGTGCGCAGCTCGGCGTGGAACGCGGTGCTGCTCGTGCTGTCGGCCGGGATGGCGCTGCTCACGTTCCGGGTGAAGTCGCTGGTCGGCCTGATCGCCGCGATCGGCGCGCTCGCACTGCGGTTCGCGCGGCCGAACCTGATCTGGGTGGTGCTGGCGTTCGGTCCGTTGCTCGCGCTCGTGCTGGTGCCGCCGCTGCTGGAGTTCGTCGGCGCCGACGTCGACCTCTACCTCGTCGAGGACTCGGCGCGCGGCACGATCACGATGGGCTCGCTCGACGTTGCCGCCGGGTACTTCCCGTTCGGCGCGGGTTTCGGGCGGTACGGCAGCTTCACCGCGTCCGAGGTGTACAGCCCCGAGTACGTGATCCGCGGGTTCGACCACATCTACGGGCTCGGGCGGGGAGCCGACGGCCGGTTCCTCAACGACACCCAATGGCCCGCGATCATCGGCGAGACCGGGTGGGTGGGCACGATCGGCTTCGCTATCGGCGTGGCGGTGGCCGGGTGGTCGTTGTTGCGTCCCGTCGCGGGTGAGTCGTCGTTGGTGCGTTGGGTGCGGCTGTGCGGGGTCGGATGGCTCGTGCTGCTGATCACCGAGTCGATCGCGGCGCCCGTCTTCGGCTCGGCGCCCGCGTATCCGTTCGTATTCGGCGCGGTGGGGGTCATCGCGTCGATCCGTCGGTCGAAGTCGGCGCCCGCGGCGATCGACCTCGAGCCGGGGTCGGCCTTCGGCCAGGGGAGGTCGCCGGGGCCGATCGCCTGATCGCCCGGTGAGAAGGGGGAGACCATGCCCGACACCCGACGCGCGTTCCTCGCGCTCACCGCGTTCGGCGGGCTCGGCGCGGTCGCCGCAGCGCGGGCGCCCGAGGCATCCGCGCAGGCCGGTTCCACCATGCGGGGCGGCGCGCCGGGGCGGGGTCGCCCCGGGGCATCCGTCACTGCGGCCGATGCCGGTCTGGTCGGCGACGGCGCGACCGACGACGCACCCGCGATCCAGGCGGCCTTCGACGCGGGAGCCGGCGCGATCGACTTCGAGGCCGGCCGCACCTACCTACTCGACTCGCCGGTCTTCCTCGACCGCGGAACGTACGACCAGTTCGTGCTCAACCTCGACGGGGCGACGCTGAAGCTCGGACCGAACCTGCCGAGCACCGATGCGTTCTGGCGCGAGCCCGAAGTGCGATGGGCGGTGTTTCCGAACACCAAGCGCGGCGCGTGGTCGCCCGCGCGCGGCACGGTGACGGTGGATGCCTCGACCCGCGCCAGCGGCAAGTCGGTGGGGGCGCTCGTCTCGCTCACGGTGCGCGCCGGCACGATCGACGGCGACGGCGGCAACACGGGGTTCAGCTTCGCGAATCGCACGGGCTCGCGGTTCGAGGGCGTCGTGCTGCTCGCCGGTCGCGCCCTGCTGTCATGGGCCGACTACAGCGACCTGAACGTCTTCGTGCAGTGCCACAATCGCGCCGGCGGGCCCGCGAACGCGGTGCTCGTCGAGCAGATCTCATCGGGCGACGGGCTGCTGATGGCGTCGTGCAAGGCCGACGGGTCGGTGTGGTTGGCGCGGCTGAAGTACTCGCGCGGCGCTGAGATCACGGGTACCGTCACGGGGCGCATCGAGCTCGATTCGTGCGCCGGGGTGCGGATCGGCGCAGCCCACCAGGAGGCGCCCGTGTCGAACGCGACGATGCTCGCGATCCGCGGCTCAAAGGTCACGGTCGACACGTCGGTGCTCTACCTCACCCGCGGCAAGTCGGCGCAGCCGCCCGCGATCACGATCGACGACTCGACGACCGACGAGCACACCGAGCTCGTGCTGCGCGACTCGCAGGAGCTGCGCGCGCTCGCGAGCGAGGACGTGCCGCTCGGCGCGCTCGTCTCGGTCGTCAAGCCCGCCGAGTCGACCACGGTCACCGCGCGCGGCCTGACCGCGCTCACCACCGCGCCGGGAACGGGCGGGGTATGGCTCGCGTCGCCGGGCGTGGCGATCGGCGGCAGCGACGAGATCGCTGCGGCGATCGCCGCCGCACCCGCGGTGGTCGCGACCGGCGATTGGGTGCTCGCGCGCCGCGGCGGTGTGTGGACGGTGCAGCCGCTCGCGGCGGCGCCCGCGCCCGGCCTGAAGCGCCCCGAGCTTCTGCGGGCGCAGGGCTCGAGTGGGGATGTCTCGGGCGGCACGCTGCCGGCCGCGACGTCGCTCAGCTACGTCGTGATGGCTCGGAACGCCGCGGGCGAGACGAGTGCCCGGTCGCCGATCGCACCGGCCATGGCCGGGCAGGCACGCACGGTGAAGCTGGTCGTGCGCATCGATGCGGCGCCGTGCGAGCTGCGCATCTGGCGGTACCGGGGCGGTTCCACGACGCCTGACGCGTACCTGTCCATCCCGTGCGCGCGACCGAAGGTCACGCTCTACGACTTCGGCGCGCACCTGTCGGGGTACGCATGGCTGCCTGGTGAGGCGGGGCGATGAGTCGCGCGACGAGCTCGGCGAGCCCGGCCAGGCGCCCGCCGCGTGGGCTGCGCGCCGCGCGCATCGTGCTCTGGGCCCTCGTCGCCGTCGCGGCCGTGGCGGTGCTCGCGCCGATCCCGCTCGACGCCGGCAACGGCGGCGTGGTCTGGCACCTGCTGCGCGTGCTGCGCCGCGCCGGCCTGCCGGGCTTCGTCACCTACGACGTGCTCGAGTTCATCGCGAACGTCGTGCTGTTCGTGCCGGTCGGTGCGCTGCTCGCACTCGAGCTGCCGGCCCGTCGGTGGGGGCTCGCGGTCGCGGTCGCGGCCGCAGCGTCGGTCGCGATCGAGGCGGTGCAGGCGATCGTGCTGGTCGCGCGGGTGTCCTCGATCGCGGATGTCGCGGCCAACGTCGTCGGTGCGCTGATCGGTGCACTCATCGTGCGGGCGGTTCGGCGACGAGGAGGACTCATTCGAAACCCGGTGCGCTCGACGGCGACCTCGTCGAGCACCGGCCCAGGGTAGCCCCGAAGTGGGGGCTGCCCGGCCTGCAGCGCCGTGTGAGAATAGGCTGCCTTTCCGTCGGCCCCCTTCTCGGCTGGTGCGCAAGGCCATTTCCGAGGAGACCCGAATGCACGACGCCGGCGAGCCGATCCACCCTGCACCGGAACCCGTTCCAGGTGAGCCCGCGTTGGTGTCCGACGCCGACCTGTGGGCTGCCGCGTACGCGGCGGTTCACAACGGTGCTGTCCCGCCGGACGGGTGGACCGTGCCAGCGTTCCGTGCGGTCGTCGACGACGGCACCGGCCTAGGGGCCACCCCGGTGCAGTGCCCGTTCTGCCGTGAGCAGATCCGCTCGGACGCGGTCGTCTGCAAGCACTGCCGCCGCGATGTCGCCCCTCAGCTTCCCGAACTCCTCGAGGCATACCACCTGCACACCCAATACCGGCGGCTCCGATCCGAGCAGGAGGACGCCGCAGAGGAGGCGGCCCGTCTCGCGGACGCCGAAGCCCGCGCCGCGAAGCGAGCGCGGAGGCGGCAACGGAACCGGGTGGTCATACCCGCCGTCGTCATCGCCGCCGTGTTGGTCATCGGCGGAGGGGTCGGAGCAGGGTTCGCGATCGCAGGGGAAGCCGAGCGGGAGGCGCAGTCGAAGGCCGCCGCCGAGGAGGCCGAACGCGTAGCCGCGGAGGAAGCGAAGGTCGCAGCCGAGGAAGCGAAGGCCGCTGCGGACGCGGAAGCCGAGCAGGCGGAGAAGGAAGCGAAGGCGCAGCTGGCCGCACAGAACAGACCCGCCGCGATTGCGGCATGCCGGTCCGTGTACGACACCGAGGAAGGGTGGAAGTCCCTTTCCCCGCACGGTCACTCGCTCGAATCGATCTGCGACAGGATGACGGACTCGTCGGTCATGCGCTGGGTCGATCCTGAGTACGCGGCACGTGTCGGAGACGGGTTGCGTGGCGGGGTGGGTGTCGACGGGTTCTGGAAGTACCTGAACAGCAACACCCTCAGCGGGAAGTGGCTCGACAGGGAAGATCCTGGCTTCGGATGCGACGGGCTCGACCGTTGCTTCAACCTGCTGGTCCGGACGACCAGGGAATGCCCCGGCGGTGTGGCGGTGGAGATGTCCGTGAACCAGGCGAACACGGGTGTGGTGCTCAGCCGACCGGTGAACCTCACTCCGCCGCTCGGTGCGGGCGAGACCGCGAAGCTGGTGTTCGGCATCCCGCCGGAGTCTGGAGAGGTGTCCGGGCACATTTCCGACATGGACTGCCTCTGACCGGCGCCGACACCAGCCGGCGCCGGCCGCACCCTCCGGGTCCGGTTCGAGCCGTCTCAGCCGAGCTACGCTGAGAAGTCCACGGGCGACTCCGCGGCCGGGCGCCCCGCCGGCACCCACGCCGACTTCCGCCGCACGGCGGCCCGGCGCAGCGCCGCCAGCAGTGCCGCCGAGCTCGCCGCGGGTGTGAAGCGGTCGAGCCAGGCGTCGAGCCCGGGCACCTCGAGCTCGGCCGCGGCGAGGATCGCGTCGGCCAGCGCGTCGGGGTCGTCGCCCGCGGCGAGCTCGCCCGTCACACCGGGCACGATCGCGTCGGCGACGCCGAGCGCACCCGACACGGCGACCGACGGCACGCCGACCGCGGCCGCCTCGACGAGCACGTTGCCGAACCCCTCGCGCAGCGACGGCAGCAGCACGACCGAGTTCGGTTCGAACGCGGCGAACCAGTTCTCGACCCAGCCATGCGCGACGAACGGCACGTCGACGTCGCGTGCGGCTGCCCTGACCTCTTCGAGCATCGGGCCGCCGCCGAACGAGATCAACCGCGCCTCGACCCCGCGTTCGCGCAGCCGTCGCACGGCGGCGACCGCGAGCAGCGGCCGCTTCTGCGGCACGAGCCGACCCGCGAGCACGACGTCGACGCCGTCGGCGACGCCTGGCCGCCGCGCCACGCGCACGCCCGTCGTCTTCGCGAGGGCCGGGTTCGGCACGACGGCGAGCCGGTCGCCCGGTACCCCGAAGCCGGCGACCAGCTCGGCGCCGACGGGGTGCGAGCAGGCGATCACGAGATCGGCGTGGCGGTAGCTGCGACGGGCGAGCGCGATCTTCGCGCGGTGGCCCGCCGACGAGCCGGGCAGCCCCAGAGTGATGAGGTTGTGCTCGCTGACCGCGATGACCGGGCGCGCGTCACGTTCGAGGCCCGCGACCGCGGCGAGGGCGACGAGCGACGGGTAGGTCTGCAGCGCGACGAGCGCGTCGGGCCGGGTGTCGCGGATGACTCGCCGCAGACCCGCGACGGTCGCCGCGTGTCCGGTGCGCCCGAGGTCGTGCAGCGCCACCCCGTCGGGGAGTCGGTCTGCGGGCCGGTCCGAGACCAGCACCGCCGACACCTCGGCCACGGCCGCCAGCGAGCGCATCCACTGCACCCCGACCTGCTCCGCTCCGCCGCCGTGCAGCGAGGTGACGACGAACGCGATCCGTCGCATCCGCTCGGTCATGGCCGCCCCAATCCTCGATAGGTCCATCCGGCGGCGCGCCAGGCGGTCGGGTCGAGCACGTTGCGTGCGTCGATGATGCGGCGGGCGGTGACGTGGCGGGCGGTCTCGGTGGGGTCGAGGGCGCGGAACGCGTGCCACTCGGTGACGAGTACGACGAGGTCGGCGCCGGTGAGGGCGTGGTCGAGTGAGGTGGTGTAGTCGAGCTGTGGGTGCCTGGCCTGCGCGTTGGCGATCGCTTCGGGGTCGGTGGCGATCACCCGGGCGCCGAGGCCGCGCAGTTGCACGGCCACGTCGAGCGCGGGCGAGTCGCGCACGTCGTCGGAGTCGGGCTTGAACGCCAGGCCCAGCACCGCGACGGTGCGCCCGTACACCGAGCCGCCGAGCAGTTCCAGCGCGAGCTCGACGACGCGGCGGCGGCGGCGCAGGTTGATCGCGTCGACCTCTTTCAGGAACGCCACCGACTCGCCCCGCCCGAGCTCTTCAGCGCGCGCGGTGAACGCCCGGATGTCCTTCGGCAGGCAGCCGCCGCCGAACCCGACGCCGGCGTTCAGGAATCTCCGCCCGATGCGGGCGTCGTGCCCGATCGCGTCGGCGAGCTTCGTGACATCCGCCCCGCTGACCTCGGCGATCTCGGCCATCGCGTTGATGAACGAGATCTTCGTCGCGAGAAACGCGTTCGCCGCGACCTTGACGAGCTCGGCGGTCGCGTAGTCGGTCTCGATCCGCGGCGCACCGGCCTCGACGGCCGCACGGTACACCTGGTCGAGCAGCCGGGTCGACTCGGGGTCATCGACACCGTAGACGAGCCGGTCGGGCTCGAGGGTGTCTTTCACAGCGAACCCCTCACGCAGGAACTCGGGGTTCCACGCGAGCCGCGCGTGCGGGGCGGTCTCGGCGAGCCGGGCCGCGAGCCGGGCCGCCGTGCCCACCGGCACGGTCGACTTGCCCACCACGAGAGCGCCATCAGCGAGGTACGGCACCAGCGCGTCGAACGCGGCATCGACATACGACACGTCGGCCGCGTAGCCGTTCGCCGACTGCGGCGTGCCGACCGCGATGAAATGCACCCGCGCATCCGCGGCATCCGCCATCCCGGTCGAGAAACGCAACCGGCCGCTGCCGGTCGCGCTGCGCAGGATCGCACCCAGACCCGGCTCGAAGAACGGCGCCTCACCCGCGGCGAGCGCCGCGATCTTCCGCTCGTCGACATCGATACCGACGACCTCATGACCGAGCTCGGCCATCGCCGCCGCATGCACCGCGCCAAGATAACCACAGCCGATCACCGAGACCCTCATGCGGCCCGCTGCGCCGTCTCGACCCACAACCGCTCGAGACGCGGGAACACCGCGGCGGCCGAGTACCGCTCGTCGAAGACCCGCCGCCCGGCCGCGGCCAGCCGCCCGCGCGCCGCGGCGCTGCGGGTGAGGGTCGCGAGCGCGGTGGCGAGCGCGTCGACATCGCCGGGTTCGACCAGCACGCCCGCGCCGTCGCGCAGCACGGCGGGGATGCCGCCGACCCGCGTCGACACGACTGCGCAGTCGCGTGCGAGCGCCTCGAGCACGAACATCGGCATCGCCTCGTCGCGCGACGGCAGCACGGCGATCGCGGCGTCGTCGAGCACCCGCATGAGTGCGTCGTGGGCGAGCGGGCCGGCGAACTCGACACCAGAACACTCCAGCGCCAGGTCGGCCTCGGCGATGGGCCCCGCGATCACCAGCCGCCAGTCGTCGGGAGCCGCCCGCCGCCACGCCTCGAGCAGCACGTCGACGCCCTTGCGTCGGCCGACGACGCCGCCGAACACGGCGATGCGCTGCTTCACGGGTGCCGGGTGGCCCGGCGCGATGGCGTTCGGCACGAGCACGATGCGCTCGGCGTCGACGTAGCGGGCACTCACCTCGCTCGACTCGTCGGAGAGGCTCACCACGCGGTCGGCCGACCTCAGCGCCGCCGCGACCAGCCGCGGGTGGCGGTCGGCGAACGCGGCGAACTCGCTGCCGTGCAGATGGGCGACGGTGGGGATGCCGCGGGCCTTCGCGACGCGCAGCAGCGCGCCCTCCCGCACGAACGACCCGCGTTCCGACAGGTGCCCGACGACGACCTGCGGCGCACGTTTCGGCAGCCGCACCAGTTCGGCGAACGCCTGCGCCGACCGGCGCATCGCGCCCGCCATGTCGTGCGGGTCGGCGCGCGAGGTGATGACCCGCACATCGACCTCGTCGAACCTCCACGCGAGGTAGCCGTTGACGACCTGGGTCATGCCGCCCGCGTGCTCGCCCGAGCGACCGAGGTGATGCACGGTGACGCGGGTCATGCGCGCACCTCCGCGAGCGTGGACTGCACCCGCTCGCGCACCAGGCCCAGCTCGATGCGGGCGGATGCGAGCGCGTCGAACAGCTCCGTGCGTCGCGCGGCGAGTCCGTCGAGTGCCGTGGTCACCTCCGAGGCATCCGTCGCGTCGCTGCGGATCGTGACCCCGTCGACGCCGATCGTCGCGAAGTGCCGATCGATCTTGTCTGAGGCGTCGGCCAGCGTGCCGACCGGCACCGCACCCTCGGTGTACGCCGCGATCACCACGTGCAGTCGGTCGCTGAGCGCGATCGCGGTGCGGCGGTAGAGCTCGCGCAGGCGCGCCTCCTGCCGGTCGTGGTCGCGCAGCGCGTCCCACGTGAGCGCTCGCCCGCCGAGGTCGCCGGCGAGCCGGAGGCTCCGCTCGTTGTCGACGTGCACCTGCGTCACCGCCCAGATCTCGAGGCCGTGGCGTTCGGCGTAGGCGCGCACGCCCGCGAGCCACGCCTCGCTCGGGTAGACGGGCGCCGGCTCGTCGGCCCGCAGCGAAACCACGAGGACGTCGCGTGCGGCGGTGGTCGCGGCATCCGGGTCGGCGAACTCGGCGACCAGTTCGTCGGGCGCGCCCTCGCCGAACGCGAGGTCGGGCATCGGTGCACCCGCGCGCATGTACGCCGCGGTGCGGATGTCGCGCCACAGCGTGAGGTCGCTGAGCGCGATCGACGGACGCATGAGGGCCCGCGGGACCGCGGCGAAGTTGCGTGAGCCGACCCCGGCGCGCACCGCCCGCCCGCCGCGCGTGCGCAGCACGCCCAGCAGCGGCAGCACCGACAGGTGCTCCTTCATACCGACGAGGGTGAGCTGGATCTCGCCCGGCTTGAACACATAGGCGGCCCGACCCCGCGCCGCGGCGCGCAGCGCGGCGCCGTACCAGGCGAGGAACGACCGGTACACGAGGTCGCCGGGCTGGAGCCCGAGGCCTTCGTCGTACCCATCGGGAGACGCGCCGACGTAGACGTGCAGCGTGCCGTCGTCGGGCCGCACCCAGTCGAGCAGCTGGCGCCGCAGAATGATGTCGCCGACGTTCTCGTACTGGCCGCGGCCGACCGCGAAGACGCTGCGCATTCAGGCCGCCCGCCCGGCGAGAGCGGGTTCGTCGACGCGGTCGACGATCTCCCACCTGGCGGCCTCGACCATCGTGCCGGCGTCGAGGTCGTCGATCTCGACCGCGTCGGCGACGCGCAGCTCGCGCACCAGGTCGGCGATCTGCTCCTGGTGGTCGTCGACGTGCTCGCCCCGCGACGCACGCCGCACCACCAGCAGCGGGTGGATCCCCAGCTCGAGCATGCCGAGCAGGGTGCCGACGCCCGCGTGCGTGACCACGACGTCGGCCTCGAGCGCGATGCGGGCGAACTCTTCCGGGGCGAGATGCCCGTGCACCCGACCCGGAAGGTCGTCGCGGTCGGTGAAGCCGAGCTGCCAGGTGGTCTCGGGGCCGGCGAGCCCGCTGCGCAGCACCTGGTCGACGAGGGCGTCGAACCGGTACCCCTCGATCGTGCCGAGCGTGACGAAGACGCGCAGTGGGCGGTCGGGCAGCGGGCGGAGCCGGCGCGCGTAGGTGGCGAGCACGCTCGGCTGCGCGTGCCAGCGGCGACCCGCCCATGACGCATGCTGCGTGCGCAGGTCGGCGGCGTGCAGGCCCGCGAGCACCCGCCCGGTCATCGAGGGCCCGTCGACACGGCAGACGCTCTCGATGTACGTCGCGGGGATGCGGCTCATCCGCGCGACCGGCAACACCGCGAGCGCGATCGCCGAGCCCGTCGAGACAGCGACGTCGAACCGCTCACCGCGGATCGCCCCATGCACGCGACCGATCGCGCGGGCGACGCCGACGTAGTCGCGCGGGCGCACGTAGGGTACGTGCATCACGCGTCGGCCGCGCAGCAGCGAATCGGCTTGCGGGCTCTCGAACGTGACCCACAGGGAGTCGTCGCTCGGCCGCAGGTATTCGGTCTGGCGCACGAGTTCGTGCAGGTGGCCGCCAGTGGACGCGGCGAGCAGCATCTTTCGCGGTGAGTTCGGCATGACGACTTCCCCCTTGGTCGGTGTCCTGGCACCGAGGGCGGCGTCGGCCTCGCTCGGCATGAGCGTAGGCAGCCGCCGCCGGGGCCGGTAGGGGCGTTACAGAGACTTCACGAGACCTTCACACGGGGGCGGAAGCGGGCTCGTCGACGGCGGCGCCCGGCATCAGCCTCCTCCGCGAGTGCTGCGCTAGGGTTCGATCTCGATGCAGAATCTCGTGCGACGAGCGAACCCGATGCGGCACGGTCGGCTCCAGCGGCGCCGGGTGCTCACCTCCGGCCCGGTGAAAGCGGTCGCGCTCGCGCTCTGCAGCATGCTCGCGAGCACCGCGATCGTCGGTGCGTTCTTCGTGACGTCGACCTTCGCGACCGTGTCCGACAACGCCGTGGACATCGGAACCTCGGAGGAGCTCCCCGACATCGGCCTGGGCGGCGTGGAGGGCGGCTTCGACGTGCTCGTCGTCGGCGCCGACAACGATGCGAACCAGGGCGACGCGTTCGGCGAGCGCGACGGCACGCTGAACGACGTCAACATCTGGCTGCACGTGAACCAGGACCACGCTCGTGCGGTCGCCGTCAGCTTCCCGCGCGACCTGATCATCCCCCACCCCGAGTGCGCCGACCCGAACACGGGCGAAACGTTCGATGCGATGTCCGCTCAACCGTTGAACTCGGCCTTCAGCCGAGGCGGGTTGGCGTGCGTGGCGCAGACGATCTCGTCGCTCACCGGCGAGCAGTTCGAATACGCGGCATCCGTCTCGTTCAACGGCGTGATCGCGCTCAGCGATGCGGTCGGCGGGGTCCAGGTCTGCCTCGCCGACCCGATCTTCGATCCCGACGCCGACCTCGACCTGCCCGCCGGACTGGTGACGCTCCAGGGAGCTTCGGCGCTGGGGTTCCTGCGCACGCGTCACGGCATCGGCGACGGCAGCGACCTGGCTCGCATCTCGAACCAGCAGTCGTTCCTGTCGGCCCTGATGCGGCGGGTGAAGTCGGAAGCGACCCTCTCGGACCCGGGCAAGGTGGTCGGCATCGCGCGAGTGGCGGCCGATCACATGGTCCTGTCGACGTCGCTCGCGAACCCCATCACGATGGCGTCGCTCGCGATCGCCCTGAAAGACGTGCCGCTCGACCAGATCGTCTTCGTGCAGTACCCGGGCACCACCGGGTCGGCCGAGTTCCCAGGCAAGGTCGTGCCGCTCGAGGACCAGGCGGCGCAGCTGGTCTCGGCCGTCATCGCCGACCAGCCGTTCCAGTTGGGCGCGGACGCGCTGGGGCAGGGCGTCACCGTGGACCCCGCCGCCCCGGCCGAGCCGGCTCCGGCGGACCCGCCGCCGGTCGACGAGGGTGCGGCGGAACCGGCGCCCGACGAGTCCGCCCAGGAGACTCCCGACGATCCCGCCGCGCAAGCGGCTCCACCCGTCGACCCTGCCCCGCCGGCCGCACCGCCGCCGGTGATCGAGGGCCTGAAGGGGCAGGATGCATCGCAGGCGACCTGCACCGTCGGGTTCGTGGACTGAGCGTCCGCGGGTACGGCGTTGCCCAGCGGGGATCGCGGGTCACCGCTCGGCGGCGCGCAACAGGCCGCGGTAGAGCGGCAGCGAGGTCTTCGCCGCGAGGGCGAGCAACAGGCGGCGCGCGTCGCGTCGGCGGGCGAGCACCGCGAGGTCGGATGCCGCGAGCCGGCGCCGCATCGCACGTACGATGTCGCGCGACTCGGCGGGGGAGTACGGCCCCTGGACCCCGTCCTTCAAGCTCGAGAGCACGAGGAAGCGCGTGCGGAAGTACCTGAAGGCGTCGGTGTCGACGAGCGCCGGGTCGAGACGCGCAGCCGCCCGGTCGACGGCGTCGCCGATGAGTTCGAGCGACGCGGCCCGGCTCGACCGGCTGGTGATGATCGAGCCCGACCGCAGCCGGTAGTCGTAGATGGTCGCATCGAGGAATCCGACCCGCCCGGCCCGCGAGAGCGCATCGGCGACCATCGCGAGGTCGGAGTGCACCCGGGCGGGCGTGAACTCGAGGGCCGAGGCGAGCTCGCGACGGAACAGCTTGTTCCAGAGGTGCCCGCTGATGCCGCCGGTGAGCAACGCCTCGAAGGCGGTGCGCCCGTCGACCGGCCCACCCGTCGGCGCCGGCAGGGCGCGCTGCGACGAACCGCCGTCGTACACGAACCGGGCGCCGGCGACCACGACGTCGAGACGATCGCGGTCGGCCGCCTCGACGAGGCGCGCGAGCGCGTCGTCGCGCCAGTCGTCGTCGGCGTCGACGAACCAGACGTATTCGCCGCGGGCGGCGGCGACGCCCGCCTGCCGGGCGCGGGCGACGCCGCCGTTCTCGACGAGCGCGATGAGGCGCAGCCGGTCGTCGTCGGTCGCGGCGGCGCGCACGAGGTCGGCCGATCCGTCGGCCGACCCGTCGTCGACGACCACGACCTCGAACGCGTCGTGCCGCTGGGCGAGCAGGCGAGGCAGCGCGTCGGGCAGGTACCCGGCGCCGTTGAACACCGGCACGACGATGCTCGCGCGCGGCGGCTCGGATGCGGGCGGCGTGCGACGAGGCATCCGATTCACCGCCCCGCCGTCAGCTCGACCAGGCCGTCGACGACCGCATCGATCGTGCGCCGGGCCTCGACCACGCTCGCCATGATCTCGGCGTGCCGCCCGATCGCGTCGCGCGCGGTCGCGAGCGCCGTGTCGGGGTCGGCCAGGGCCCGGTCGACGCTCGTGCCGGTGATGCCGGCGGCCGCGAGCGTGCGCACCACCTTGTCATCGTCGCCGTTCGCCAGGCCGATCGGTACCGCGCCCTCGGTCGCCGCGATCACCAGCGCGTGCAGCCGATCGCTGACGACCGCGCGCGAGCCGCGGTAGACCGCGCGCAGCCGCGCCTCCTGCTTCGCGTGGTTCGGGCCGTCCCACACGACTGCCTCGGCGCCGAGGGCGTCGGCGAGCTCCTCGGCGAGCGGGCCGTCGCGTTCGATCTGCGCCACGACCACAGGCTCGAGGCCGAGCTCATCGGCGAGCGTGCCGATCGCGGCGATCCAGCGGGCATCGGGCCGGTCGCGCTCGGCGTGGCTGAGGCTCGCGCGCACCGCGATCGCGAGCGTGCGGCGGTCGGCGTCGTCGGGCGCGGCGAGCAGCACGTCCTCGGGTGCGCCGAGTGCGAACGCCCAGTCGGGCGAGACCCCGCCGACGCCCATCATGCGCCGGCTCGGCTCGTCGCGCCACGTGACCACCTGGCACAGCCGCAGCACCGCCGAGATCGGCACCCGCCACGCCGTCGGTTCGCGCACCCCGACCCCGACATGGGCCGCCGCGCCGCCGCGCAGCCGGGCCGCGACCAGCAGCGGCGCGAGCCGCAGATACCGCATCGCGAACGCGCGCTGCACCTCGGTCTCGCCCGTGTCGAACGCGTAGAGGCTGCGTTCGGCCGTGAGGGCCTTCGACAGTCGCCCGCGCCACTCGGCCGACGTGCGGTAGAGCCGGTCGCCGTCGTGCAGGCCGAGCCCGCTCAGGTGATCGTCGTCGCGGGCGCCCACGTACACGTGCAGCGGGCCCACCCGCCGCAGCGCGTCGAGGAACCCGCGCCGCAGCACCGTGTCGCCGACGTTGTCGACCTGTCCCATCGCCGACGCGTACACCTGCATCACGCCGACTCCGTGGCATCCGTGAGGGCCTTCGGCTCGGGCTCGGCCCTCCGCGACCCCCGCCGCGATCTGCCCGGCCGCACCCGGAACGGGCTCACGAACAGCCAGGTGAACCGCGACAGCAGCCGGAACAGCAGGATCGAGATCACGATCGTGAGCGTCGTCGTGACGAGCATCACGAGCCATCCGTCGTCGCCGAGGTCGTGCAGCTGCGGGAACATCGCGATCACCGCGACCAGCCCGGCGATGACGAACACGTGCAGCAGGTAGATGTCGAGCGTGCGCTTGCCGAGGTAGCTCAGGAACCCGAGCGGTCGCAGCCGCACCAGCCGCACTGCGGCCGTGAACCCGAACGCGAGCGAGGCGACCTGGGCGACGAGCGCGACACCGGGCACCTCGCGCGAGACGGGCACGAGCGCCAGCAGCGCCGACACCGCGAGGGACACGGCCAACGACGCCCACACGTGCCACGGCTTCGACTCGGCCACCGCTCGGTCGATCCGCTTCGAGAGCACGACGCCCGCCACGAAGAAGACGAGGTACTCGCCCATCCGGTTCCATCCGACGTTGTGCGTGTCGGCGAGGCCCGACGAGAACAGCACGGACACCACACCCGCCCCGGCCAGCTGCGCCCAGATCGGCGCCTTGCGCACGAGCCAGACCGCGATGGTGAACAGCAGGAGCGCGTAGATGAACCAGTAGCTCGACGTCGGCCACACGAAGATGAGCGCGAGCGCGAGCGGATCCGACGCGGTCACCCCGGCACCGTCCTCGGCGCGCACGTTCGGCACGACGAGGTAGAACGCGAACCGGATGACGCTCCAGAGCACGTACAGGTAGAGGTACTGCGCGAGCCGCCGTTTCCAGACCTCGGCGAACGTCCACTGCGGCACGCGCAGCGCGAACATGCCGGTGATCACGAAGAACGCGGGCATCGGGAACGGCTCGAATGCGATCTTCGACCGGCCGAGGCCGCCACCCTGGTAGTCGAGGGCGCGCAGGAACAGCATGGTGTGGAAGATCACCACGAGAATGATCGCGACGCCCTTGACCAGTTCCATCCAGTCCTTGCGGGCGACGTCGGTGCGGATGAGCACGGACATGTCAGCTCCTCCAGCGTTTGAAGGCCGCGATCGAATCGCTCGAGACCCAGTCGGGTTGGGTGTGGCCGAGGGTGTGGGTGCGAACGGATGCCTCGGATGCCACGGGCCCGGCCTTGTTCACGAGCGCGAGCCCGTGATCCTCGGGGGGCACGAGCGTGTCGCGCTTGGGCTCGACCGACACCACGACCCGGATGTTCGTGCCCTTCCAGGCCGACTGCGGCGCCCGGGCGGGGTTGCGCTCCTGGATGAGCTTCTCGTTGTTGCCGAACGCGGGGCCGATCGACGGGCCGCCGCCTTGCTGGTAGCACTTCCAGAGGTCGTAGACGCCGTTGCACAGGTACAGCCCCCGCACCTGCGGCATGGCCTTCGTCGCGTACACGCCGCACGCGAGCGCGCCGCCGCCCGAGGTCGCGCGCAGGAAGTTGTCGCGCACCTTGAACACCGACTTCACGTAGGTCCAGCCGTCGCGCTGCGCCTTCTCGGCGATCGAGTTCGTCCACTGGCCGCCTCCGGCGTCCTGGCAGATCGCGACCCAGCCCTGGTCGACGACGTACTCGGCGTTCCACTTGAAGCCCGCGTTCATCGCCTCGCTCGAGCTGTTCGGCGCGTGGTAGAACCACACCACGTTCGTGGTCGTCGACGACGGGGTCACCGAGTGCGGCACGAAGATGCGGGCGAGGTCGCCGTTGATGTCGACCTGGATGTTGTCGTACGGCTTCTTGCCGACGGCGGTGGTCTGGTTGCCGATGCGGGACTTCTCGCGCGGCAGCGTGGGCGTCGCGCCGTGGGCGGGCGCGGGCTGCGCGCCCCAGAGGGCGACGCCGGCGGCCAGGCCCGCGCCAGCGGTCACGAAGCCGCGGCGGCTGAGTCCCGCGCGGGGGTCGGATGTCTCGGTCATGGGTGTTCCTCCGGGTTCAGGCAGGCACGGCCCGCGGATCGGTGGGCGACGAGGGCGGAGCCGTCGGCGCGAGGTCGGCGAAGGTCACGGGAGCCGCGACGGGCGCGGCGGGCAGGGGCAAGCCGATGGTGTTGCGCTGTGCGAGCGTGCGCAGGCGGTCGTGGGCGACGCGGATGCGCGTCCGCGCCGCCGGGTCGGACTCGAGCCGCCGCGCGACGGCGAGCACGCGCTCGCCGAGGTCGGGTCCGGGTTCGACGCAGAGCTCGGGGACGCCGACGAGGCGCATGAGCCCTTCGACCTTGCCTTGGGTGGCGAGTGTGATGGCCGGCACGCCCGCCCGCAGCGCCATGATCGCCAGGTGCATGCGGCCGGTCACGACGAGTCGGGCGCGCGCGGCGAGCCCGCGGATCTCGGCAGGCGTCAGCAACCGGTCGACGAGACCCACGCCCGGGTCGTCGCCGACCGCCTCGAACACGGCGCGGCAGGCGGCGACGTCGTCGCTGCTCGGTCGCGACACGTGCGGCACGAGCAGCACCCGGTCGCCGCCGGCGCGCAGTGCGTTCACGATGCGGCGGTACTCGCCGACCTGATCGTGGTCGCGGCCGACCAACGCGCTCGCGTTCACGAGCACGACCGGCCCGTCCTCGGGCCCGAGCAGCCGGGTCGCGGCACCGGGGTCGACGTCGCGGGCGGCGAAGACGAGGTCGGCGGTATCGACGACGCCGGGGATGTCGTCGATGCGGGCGCGGGCCGCCGACACGGGGTCGCGTACGAGCGACACGACGCCCGCCGCGCCGGCGCGACGCAGGGCGGCCCGGGCTCGCCGGTGCGGGTGCGCGTTCCAGCTGAACCCGAGGATGCGGCTCGGCACGCCGGCACGCACCGCCGCCTCGGCGAGCGTGGCCCGCCGCACCGACCCGCGCGGACTGTACCGGCCGTCCATGACGTCGGCTCCGATCACCGAGCACGACCGTGCCGTGGCGAGCAGGGCGCCGAACGCCTCGAGCTCGGCACCGCGCACGTCGCCGCCGAGTCGGCCGCCCCCGAGTCGGCCGCCCCCGAACCCGCCGCCCCCGAACCCGCCGCCGTAGATCAGCTCGCCGAGCGGCACGAACGACACCCGGTCGTCGGCGCCCGGCGGCATCGCGAAGTCGCCGATCCGACGGATCACCACCACGACCGGGCCGTCGACGCGCTCGACGAACGCGTCGAGCATCGCCTGGTCGCCGATGTTGCCGGCCCCGGCCGACGCCAGCAGCAGGTGCGGCGCGGAGCCCGCGGCATCCGACCGGTTCGAAACACCGGGGGCGCCCGCCGCTCCCGCCTGTGCGCGCTGCACCGCACGCGCGATGCGCGCCCGGTCGCGCCTGGCGGCGATCGCCGACGCGGCTACGATCTCCTCGGCGCGCGCGCGTGCGCGTCGCACCAGCCTGCTCGGGTTCATCCGGCCTCCCCGGGATCGGGTTGTGCGCCACCGGCGCGGAAGTATCTGCGGATCGCGACCATGCGCCGCACGTCGTCGCGGAACGGCCGCAGCGCGAGCGCCGCGACCCCGAGCGCCCCGGCGAACGCGAGCGCGCCCACCGCGAGCCGCAGCGCCCACGCGGCATCCGGCAGCCAGGCCGTCGCGGCGAACGAGGCCGCTCCCGCCGTCGCGTGCACCGCGAACGCGCGCACGCCGTTGCGCCACAGCATGCCGACCGGCGCATCGCTCACCCGGCCCGCCCACCACAGCGCGATCGGCCAGAGCACCGCGGTGGCGATGGCGAACACCGCGGCGACCCCGAGCACCCCCCAGAACGATCCGAGCACGATCAGCCCGATCATGACCGGCCGGGTCGCGAGCGTGTACGCGAGGTGCGCCCCGGTCAACCCCTTCGAGAGGAACACCCAGTAGGTCGCATAGCCCGCCGCTTGGAAGAACCCCGCGACCGCGAGGATGCGGAAGATCGGCACCGCCGGCTCCCACTGCGCACCGAGCGCGAGATCGATGAGCGGCCCGGCCTGCGCGCACCCGAACGCGAGGATCGCTCCGACCAGGTTGAGCATGAACGCCTGCCCCAGCCCGATGAACTCGGCGTAGCGCGCGGGCGAGTCCTGCAGCCGCGAGAGCACCGGCAGCGCGACCCGGGTCGACGGCGCGTTCACCTGGTTGAGCGGCATCAGCATGAGCTGGAACGCCCGGTTGTAGAGGCCCAGCGCGGATGCTCCGACGGTCGCGCCGATCACGACCGAGTCGACGTTGCGACTCGCGTAGGCGACGAGCTGGCTCGCGACCAGGTTGCCGCCGAATCGCAGGAACCCGCGCATCGGCACCCCTCGGCTCGGCAGGCCCGGCCACCACCCGGTGACCGCGACCAGCGCGACGAGGGTCGCGGCGGCGACCACGAGCTGTTGTGCCACGAGGGCGCCGTACCCCGCCCCGCCGAGCGCGAGCCAGACGCCCACCACGAGCCCCGCGATCTGCCCGGCGATCTCGGCCGAGCTCAGCCGCATGAAGCGCATCCGCCGGTTCAGATCGGCGCGGAACTGCGTCGCCAGCCCGTTCAGCAGGAAGGTCGCCGACAGCGCGATCGCGACCGGCTGCAGGCGCGGGTCGCCGTAGAAGGCGGCGATCGGTCCGGATGCCGCGCACACCGCGACGGCGAGCAGCGCGCCGATGCCGGTGTTGATCCAGAACAGGTTCGTGCGCTGCGCGTGCGTCACCTCGCGGGCCTGCACCGCCGCGGCCGACAGGCCGAAGTCGCGGAACACCTCGCCGACGCCGATGATCGCGAGCACCATCGCGAGCACGCCGTAGTCGGCGGGGGTCAGCAGCCGCGCGAGCACCACGATGCCCGCGAGCTGCACCAGCACGCGAACGAGCTGTGCGCCGAGCGTGACGGCCGCGCCCCGCGAAGCGGAGGCCCCGAGGCTCGGCGGACGCTCGTCGATCGCCATCAGCCCGCTCGCTTCCGTTCGAGCAGTGCGCGGTAGGCGGCGGCGTGACGCCGCCCTATCTCGTCCCAGTCGCGGCCCGCGAGATCGGGCTCGCCCGGCGAATCGGCCGGCCCGGCCGCCCGCAGGGCCGCGAGCCCCAGCTCGAGCGCCGCCGCGTCGAACGCGCCGTCGTACTGGATGATCCAGCCCGGCCCGACCTCGGCGGCGATCGCCTCGTTCGCCGGGCTCCGCGGCACGAGCACCCGCCGGCCCAACGAGAGGGCGACGAGCAGCACGCCCGAGTTGTGCATCTCGGCGTAGGGCAGCACCACCAGCTGCGCCGCGGTCACCTCGCGCACGAGCTCGTCGTCGTCGACGAAGGCCAGGCGGGCGCTCACCCGGTCGGATGCCGCGACCGCCGCCTCGACGCGCGCGCGGAGCTCGGGCGACGGATTGCCGACGAGCCGCAGCTCGGTGCCCGCCGGTCGCAACTCGTCGTACACCTCGAGCAGCCGTTCGACGCCCTTGTAGGGGCGGATGATCCCGAAGTACAGCAGCCGGCCCGGCACCGTGCGACTGCGCGGGTGCGCGGCGAACCGGTCACGGTAGTGCCCGTGCGGAATGTCGACCGCCACCGCGTCGGGCCGGGCGTCCGGCGGGGCCGGGGTCGAAGGGTTCAGCCGCACGAACAGGTCGGTGCGGCGGTCGATCGCCGAGAGGAGCCGCCGCTCGGCGGCCGTGCCGGACTCGTGCGTCGCGACGTTGTGCAGCGTGCGAACGATCGGCGTGCCGGTGCGTGCGGCGCGGCGCAGCAGCATCCGCATCGCCTGGCGCTTGCCGAACCGCAGCGCCGGGGTGCGTGCGCGCAGCAGCAGCTCGGGCCAGTGCAGGTGCAGCACGTCGTACCGATCGCGCAGCGCGGCCGACCACGAGAAGTGCCGCACCTGGACTTCGGCCGGTGCGCCCGAGGTGACCTGGTCGACGTACTTCGTGGTGCCGTCGGGCGGGGCCAGCGAGTGCAGCACCGTGATCGGGGCACCCGCGCCGGCGATGCTCGCCGCACGCACCGCCGTCGCGTTCTCGCTCATCGACCGCCTCCCTCCCGTGGTCGTGTCCCCACCATCGGGCGGACGGGCGATCGGCCCGTCGGGCTCACACGGTAACCGGGTCGGCGCGGCGCCGGTACCCCACCCGGCCACCCGCAACACGATCGACCGCTGCCCGTTACCCGCCCGTCACCGGGCGGAGATACGTTCGCAGGACTCCGGGACGCCGTCGTGCCCGATTCGCCGGGCGATCGGGGGGATCATGCACCGCATCGAAGAGGTCGTGGCGCGCGGCATGTGCGTCGGCTGCGGCGCGTGCGCGGTGCGCACCGACGGAAGGGTGCCCGTCACGATCGGCGCGCGCCGTTCGTTCGAGGCCGATCTCGACGGCGTCGGCGCCGACGACCTGCGCGCCGCGAGCCGGGTCTGCCCGTTCAGCGACGAGTCCCGCGACGAAGACGCGATCGGTGCGACGAGGTACCCCGACCTGCCGCACGACGCGCGCATCGGGCGCTACTCGGGCCTGTTCGCCGGGCGCCTGCGCGACGGCGACCGCGCCCTCGGGTCGAGCTCGGGCGGGCTCACGAGCTGGGTCGCCGAGCAGCTGCTCGTACGCGGCGACGTCGACGCGATTCTGCACGTCTCCGGGGCGGAGGACCGCTCTCGGGGCCTTTTCGACTACCGCGTGACCGACGACGCGGCCGAGTTCCGCGCGCGCCGGAAGTCGTTGTACTCGGCGACCACGCTCGCCGAGGTGCTGCAGGCGGTGCGCGGAGACGGCCGGCGGTACGCGCTCATCGGCGTGCCGTGCTTCCTGAAGGCGGCGCGCCTGCTCGCCGAGGAGGACCCGGTGCTCGGCGCGCAGCTCGCGTTCTTCCTCGGCCTGGTGTGCGGGCACCTGAAGTCGCAGGCGTTCGCCGAGGCGCTCGCCTGGCAAGCGGGCGTCGCGCCCGACGACCTGCGCGACGTCGACTTCCGCGTGAAGGCCCCCGGGCGCCCGTCGAACCGGTACGACTTCGGGGCGACCGGACCCGACGGCGAGGTCGAGGTGCCGACCGCGAGCCTCGTCGGAGGCAGCTGGGGCCACGCGATGTTCCAGGTCGCCGCGTGCGACTTCTGCGACGACATCTTCGCCGAGACGGCCGACATCGCCTTCGGCGACGCGTGGCTGCCCCGGTACACCGACGACTGGCGCGGCACGAACGTGATCGTCTCGCGCCGACCCGAGCTCGACGCGCTGCTGCGCGACGCGGCCGCGGCGGGTGAACTCGACCTCGACGAGGTGTCCGTCGACGACGTCGCGGCGACCCAGGCGGGCAACTTCCGCCACCGCCGGGTCGGGCTGTCGGTTCGGCTCCACGACGATACGACGGCCGGGCTGAGCGTGCCGCGCAAGCGCGTGCCCGCGAGCCTCGACGGCATCGACCCGAAGCGGGTGGAGCTGGTGCGCCGGCGCCGGCGCATCGCGCGGCGCAGCCACGAGGCGTTCGCCCGGGCCCGCGCTGCCGGCGACCTCGAGATGTTTCTGCGGGCGATGCATCCGCTGGTCGGGGCCTACGCGCGCATCGAACGCGGCGGAGCTGTGCGTCGGTTCGCCGACGCCGTCGCTCGCCGTGCGCGGCGCATGGCCGGCGGGGCACACGGGGTTGCGCGCCGTGCGCGCGGGCTCGTCCCCGGCCTGTGAATCGGCTGAGTATTCATCGCATTCGGGTGTCATCGGGCTGCCGCCGAGTCGGGGGCGCTGGTTAGGCTCGGGGCATCTGATTCCCGGGAAGCGAGAGTCGGGTGAGGGGAATGCGCGCCGGCCGAGGCCTGCCAACGTCATCCCGGGGGATCCGCTGGCGCGGCCTCTCCTCCGGCGCAGCCGGTCGTCTGGAGCACGATCGGCCCACCGTCGTGCTCGGCGGACTCCTCGCGGTCGCGCGGCCCGTGCACTCGCTCGCGGCGCTGCGCCGCTTGCTCGCGCTGCTCATCGGCATCGGCGCGGCCACCGCGTTCACGGCCGTGCCGACGCGGCTGCTCGCGTTCGGCGCCGACGCCTCGGTCGCGTGGGGGCTTCCCATCCCCGGCGGCGTGATCGTCGCGGTGCTGCTGCTGTCGGCCTCGGCGTCGCAGGACTCCATCGCGATCATTTCCGCGCGTGGATTGCCGACGCTGCCGATCCACGCGCGCGCCGTCTCGAACGGCGTCGTCTGGGCGGGCATCGCGATGCTCGGCGTCGCCTTCACCGCGCCGGCGTTCGCGGCCGTGCCGGGCGGGCCGTTCGTCGCGGCGCTCGTGCTCGGCGTCGGTATCGGGGCGCTCACCGTGGTGCTGCACCGGTCGGCCATCGCCCACGAGTCGTACCGCACGTTCAACCTCGTGGCGATGCTGCTCGCGGTCGGCAGTCTCGCCAGCATGGCCATCACGCCGACCGGCGAATGGTGGACCGTCAACTTCTCGACCCTCGGCACCTCCGATGACCTCGCCGCCGCCTGCTTCAACGTCGCGATCGTGATCGCCGGTCTCGGCATGGCGGGGCTCGCCCCCGTGCTCAGCCGAGAGCTCGTCGGGCGGCACCACGGCCCGCGTCGCGGGGGCGCGCTCGCACTGCGAGTGCTCATCGCCGCGATCGGGTTGAGTCTCGCGGGAGTCGGGCTGGTGCCGATCGACCGCGACCCCGAGGTGCACAACGTGTTCGCATGCGCTGCTGCTGGGGCATTCGCGATCGCGACGATCGGCATGGCGTGGTGGGTGCGGCGCCCGCCGAAGCGGTTCCTCGTGTGGTCGTACGCCTCGCTCGCGATCGAGATCGCGGCGATGGTCGGGTACGACGGGCTCGACCTCTTCAACCTGACGGTGTTCGAGATCATCGCGTTCTCACTCGTCTTCGGCTGGCTGATCGCGATGGTCGCCACGACGGCCGGGCATCCGCGATCGGTTCGGCGCTCGAGTCGCGGTCGCAGTGATCGGCATCGCGCGATGAACCGGATGCCGCGTCGCGCCGCATCCCGCCCGCCGGCGTCGAACGGTCGAGGTACCCGGCCATCCCCGCGCGAGCACGCCGCTGCCCGGCGTCGCCGGATCATCCGCTCACGCGGACGACGCGAGCGCCGCGCGAGCGCTGAGGAGCCCCCTTGATCGGCCGGTACCCCACCGCATCGGGCAGGATGGAGCGCGTGGGCCCGAGCCGACCGCGGGTTCCGGTGAGGGGACGACATGAGCGACATCGTGCGCAACGACGAGCGGCATCGCTACGAGCTCCGGGTCGACGGCGACCTGGCGGGTTTCGCCGCGTTCCGTGAGGAGCCGGGCCGCATCGTGTTCACGCACACCGTCGTGCTGCCGGCGTACGAGGGTCGGGGGCTCGGCAGCCGGCTCGCGGAGTCCGCCCTCGGCGACGCCGTTTCGCGCGGACTGGTGATCGTGCCCGAGTGCCCGTTCATCGCCGCCTACGTGCGACGGCACCCCGAGTACGCCGGGTCGGTCGAACGCACGACGCCAGGGGACTGAGGCGTTCGGTTCGTCCCGATAGCGTCACCTCGATCACCGTCCCCTCAATGGGGGCGATCGAGATGAGCCCCGCTCGGATTAAGATCGAATCAGCCCGAGCCGACCCGATCGGCCGCACCGTTCATCGGTGCGCTCGTCACGATCTCGCGATCGCGATGACCGGGATCGACTCGCCGGGCTCAGTTCGGGTCGCCCGGCGAGGTGGCCTCCTGTGAGGCCGCGGCGGAGCGGGAGGTAGGGTTCCCGCTCCGCCGTCTCGCGCGGACGGCGACGGGGTCGCGGAACCGACTCAGCGGGCGTCGTCGGCGACCGAGCTGCGGATCCGGTCGCAGAGGTCGGTCAGCACGGCCAGCTCGGCATCGTCGAGCGCACCGCCGACGTGCCGGGTGATGGCGTCCATGTGCGAGATCGCGACGCCGCGGAAGAGGTCGAAGCCCTCGGGCGTGATCGCGACGATGGTGCCGCGGCCGTCGGTCGGGTCATCGGTCTTGCGTACCAGGCCGCGCGCGGCGAGCCGGTCGACGAGCCGGCTCACGCTCGGCTGGGTGATGAGCACGTTGCGGTTCAGGTCGCGAAGTCGAAGCTGTCGGCCGGGCGCACGGGTGATGTTGAACAGCACGTCGTACTCGTTCAGCGAGATGCGGTCGGAGGGGAACTCCGCCGCCAGCGCACGCATCACGGTGACCTGTGCGCGGAAGAGCGACTCCCACGCGGTGACGGTGCGAGCGCGTTCGGACACGTGACCCCCTCGAAGACCTGCGGGCGGACGCCCGATCGGATGTCTCCCCAGAATAGGGCCGGACACGGTCGAGGGCCGGTCGTAGAGGCTGACGACCGGCCCTCTCCCTTGCACCAAGAGTGTCCTGCAATCACATTCCACATCGGCCGCCACAGCAAACAGCCGATGCACTACCGAATATATAACAGATCGGTAACAGGCGCTAGTGGATCGTGAGAGCGATTTCCGAGGAGTTCAGAAGACGTCGGGGCTGGGCGTCGAAGCCTGGCGGATCGAGACATCCGCGTGCCGGTCGAAACGGTACCCGACGCCGCGCACCGTGCGCACGATGTCCTGGTAGTGGGCGAGCTTCGACCGCAGCCGACGCACGTGCACGTCGATCGTACGCTCGCTCGGCGCCTCCTCGTCGTCGGCCCACAGACTCTCGATGAGCTCGTGGCGATCGATCGTGCGGCCCTCGCGAAGCACGAGGTACTGCAGCAGCTCGAACTCCTTGTAGGTGAGGCCGGCCGGCTCGCCGTCGAGCAGCACGCGCTTGCGCGAGATGTCGATGATCACGCCGTTGGGGTGGCGGTCGGTGTCGTCGCTGCCCGCCTGCTCGCGCTGCTTGGCGAGGGCAGCCGGATCCTGCAGGGCGAGCCGCACGACATCGACATCGCGACCGCCCGCGCCCTCGGGGGCGAGGGCGACCGCGGCGTACGTCTCAGCAGACGGGGCGACCTCGGCGGTGAGCTTGCGCAGCGCCTCGACGATGCGGTGCAGCGTGGTGCCGTCGGCGACGGCCTTGGCCTCGTCGATGCCGACGTAGAGCACGAAGCCGCGGGCCTCGGTGCCGTCGGGCACTGCGCGAACGCGCGGCGCCGCGGGCTGGGCGGGTGCGGCCGCAGCGGGCGCGGCCTGGGCGGTCGGAACGCCGGCGATGCGGCGCAGTGCGCCCGGCGCGACGGGGGCCGGGGTCGAGACGATCGGAGCGGTGCGGATCGGAGCGAGCGCGAGAGACATGACGGAAGTCCTAACGGAAGGTGCGTTGACCGACCTCGGTCAGCGAGGTCGAGAACGAATGGCCGACGTCGGCCTGGCGAACCTGTGTGGGTTCAGAACCGGAATGGTTCGACGGAGCCCGGCGACCGGGATGTGGTCGGCAGCGGGACTCGGCGGGAGGGGTCGCGGGTCAGCGGCACATTCGACAACACATCGACGCGCGCGCCGGCATCATCATGCCGGTCGTCCTGAGAGCCTCGCGGGCGATCAGGCTGCGTGCGTTGTCAGTCATGGGCGTCAGTAAAACCGAGTCGCGTGGGTGTGTCAATTCATGACACCCGGATGACGCCCGGTGACGTCGCACGCGGTGCGCGATCGGTTGCGGCATCCGGAAGGATCCGGTGGAAGGATGCCGCGCTTCGCAGCATCTTCGCTCATCCGCGAATTTGAAGAATCTTCTGGCTTCGTTTCGCGGCTCGGCGTGTCGTCGACTGAAGGATCTTCGCCAGCCGCGGCACGCGTCGAGTCTTATACCGTGCCGTAGAGCCGGTCGCCCGCGTCGCCGAGGCCCGGCACGATGTACCCGTGCTCGTTGAGCCGCTCATCGACGGCACCGACGACGATCGACACATCGAGCCCGTGCAGTGCCTGTTCGACCGCCGCGAGCCCCTCGGGCGCGGCGAGGATGCAGATGGCCGTGACATCCGTCGCCCCGCGGTCGAGGAGGAACTTGATCGCCGCGCTGAGCGACCCGCCCGTGGCCAGCATCGGGTCGAGCACGAAGCACTGCCGATCGCTCAGGTCGTCGGGCAGCCGCTCGGCGTACGTGGTCGGCTGCAGGGTCTCTTCGTTGCGCGCCATGCCGAGGAATCCCACCTCGGCGCTCGGCAGCAGCTTGACCATGCCCTCGAGCATGCCGAGGCCCGCGCGCAGGATCGGCACGATGAGCGGCTTCGGCTCGGCGATGCGCACCCCCGTGGTCGGCGCGACCGGGGTGACGATGTCGACCGGCTCGACCCGCACGTTGCGCGTGCCCTCGTAGGCGAGCAGCGTCATCAGCTCTTCGACGAGCGAGCGGAACACCGGCGACGGGGTCTTCACGTCGCGGAGCACCGTCAGCTTGTGGGTGATGAGCGGGTGGTCGGCAACGTGGACTCGCATAGGCTCGAGTCTAGTTCGCGGGGCTGTCGGAATGAGGGGGGCGGATGCATCGGAGCGAGCATCTCGAATGGATGCGCCTCGCCCTCGCCGAGGCCGCCGCCACGGTCGACTCGGCCGACGTGCCGGTCGGGGCGATCGTGCTCGACGTCGACGGCACCGTCATCGGCCGAGGGCACAACGAGCGCGAGCAGCGCCACGACCCGACCGCGCACGCCGAGGTGATCGCCATCCGCGAAGCGGCGGCGACGAAGCACGACTGGCAGCTTCCCGGCTGCACGCTGGTCGTCACGCTCGAGCCGTGCGTGATGTGCGCCGGCGCGATCCTCGCCGCGCGAATCCCGACCGTCGTGTTCGGCGCGTGGGACGAGAAGGCCGGCGCCGCCGGCAGCGTCTACGACGTGCTGCGCGACCGTCGCCTCAACCACCGCGCCGAGGTCTTCGGGGGAGTGGAGGCCGAGGCATCCGCCGCCCTGCTGCTCGACTTCTTCCAGGCCCGCCGCACCTGACCGAAGCAACCCCGCCGCCACCCGCACGGTACGCAATTCAGGTTCCGCCTCCCTGAATCGGGTTCTCGCCGGGGAGGGTGGAGGGGGTTGGGGAGGCGGCGGCGCTACTCGACCGGCGAGGACGCGCGGCGCGGCGCGATGCCGTCGAGGTACTCGCCCAGCAGCGCCGCCGACGCGGCGGCCGCACGCGGGCCCTCGGTCGCCTGGATCTCGAGCATGCGCTCGCGGGACCAGCCGTAGCCGGGCAATTCGTCGCCCCACGCGGCGAGCCAGTCGGCATGAATGCGCTCGTCGACCTCGGGATGGAACTGCACCGCGAGCAGCCAGTCGCCCCGGCGATACGCCTGGTTCGGGTACTGGGCGCTCGACGCCAGCAGTTCCACACCCTCGGGCAGGTCGTAGTGGTCGCCGTGCCACTGCACGGTCGGCACGCCCGCGAAGTGGCGCACCGGCGAGTCGGCGCCGGCGTCGGTCGGCGTGACCTCGAGCCATCCGACCTCTTTGCGCTCGCCGCGGTAGACCCGAGCGCCGAGCGTCGCCGCGATGAGCTGCGCACCGAGGCAGACCCCGAACACGGGCGCCTCGGCCGCGACGCGCGAACGCAGCAACTCGATCTCGTCGGCGAGGTAGGGGTGGCGGTCGGTGTCGTACGCGGCCTCCTCGCCGCCGAGCACGACGACCAGGTCGGGGGCGAGGGCGTCGAGCTGCGAGACATCCGTCTGCGGGGTGTCGACCACCCGCACGTCGAAGCCCCGCCCGCGCAGCACGGGCTCGAGGTTGCCGAGCCCGATCGCAGGGTCGTGTCGCAGCACGAGCGCGACCGGCGCACCCGCGCTAGCGCTCACTCGAGGCCCTTGATGACGATCGCGTCGGTCGGCGGCGCGACGTGGTTCGGGTCGACGTACACGTCGGGCTCGATGTAGATAACCCGCGCCGACGGCACCACCGCTCGGATGCGCTGCTCGATCACGTTGGTCGCGGCGGCGACTTCGAGCAGCGGCTGATCGGCGGCGAAGCCGAGCTTCGCGGCCACGAGCAGTTCGTCGGGCCCGAGGTACAGGGTCTTCATGTGGATGATGCGCTCGATCTCGTCGCCGTCCATGATCGCGCCTTCGATCGCGGCGACGTCGGCATCGTTCGCGCCCTCGCCCACGAGCAGGCTCTTGGTCTCGACGCCGAGGACGATCGCGACGAGCACGAGCAGCGTGCCGATCATGAGCGTGCCGATCGCGTCGAACACCGAGTTTCCGGTGATGACGGTGAGGCCGACGCCGAGCAGGGCGAACACGAGGCCGGTGAGGGCTGCGACGTCTTCGAGCAGCACGACGGGAAGCTCGGGGGCCTTCGCGCGGCGCACGAACTGCACCCAGTTCTGCTTGCCGCGCACGTGGTTCGACTCTTTCACGGCGGTGCGCAGCGAGAACGACTCGAGCACGATCGCGATGGCGAGCACCAGCAGCGGCAGCCACGCGTTCTCGAGCTCGTGCGGGTGGGTGAGCTTGTCGACGCCCTCGTAGATCGAGAACACGCCGCCGACCGAGAACAGGATGATCGCGACCACGAACGCGTACACGTACCGCTCGCGGCCGTAGCCGAACGGGTGCTCCTTGTCGGCGGCGCGACGCGCCTTGCGACCGCCGAGCATGAGCAGCAGCTGGTTGCCCGAGTCGGCGACCGAGTGGATGGCCTCGGCCAGCATCGATGCCGACCCCGAGAAGAACCACGCGATGAACTTCGTGATCGCGATGCCGAGGTTCGCGAGGAAGGCCGCGACGATCGCCTTGGTGCCGCCGGATGCGCTCATGAGCCCAATCCTAGGATGGCTGCATGAGTGCCGATGACCCTGTGACGCTGCCCCCGATCGCCTTCCTCGGAGCCGGGTCGATGGCCCGAGCCATCCTGTCGGGGCTGCTGCGTCCCGAGGTCGACGCGACCGACATCCGCGCCACGAATCGGTCGGCCGAGAAGGCCGCCTCGCTCGCCTCCGAGGGGGTGGTCGCGTACGCGACCGAGACGGATGCCGCGGCGAACCGCCGTGCGGTCGCCGGCGCGAAGCTCGTCGTCGTGGCGGTGAAGCCGCATATGGTGCCCGACCTGCTGCGCGAGATCGCCGACGCGCTCGAACCCGGCGCGATCGTGGTGTCCGTCGCCGCCGGCGTCACCGTCGCCACCTTCGAACAGCTGCTGCCCGAGCGCGTCTCGGTGGTGCGCACCATGCCGAACACGCCCGCGGTCGTCGGGCGGGCGGTCACGGGCGTCTCGGCGGGCACCCGGTCGACCGATGCCGACCTCGCCCTCGTGGTCAGCCTGTTCGAGACCGTGGGCGATGTGCTGGTCGTACCCGAGTCGCAGCTCGACGCGCTGTCGACGATCTCGGGATCGGGGCCCGCGTACGTCTTCTTCCTGATCGAGCAGCTCACGGCGACCGCGATCGACCTGGGGTTCACGCCCGAGCAGGCGGCGCTCATGGTGCAGGGCACCTTCCGCGGAGCATCCGAGCTGCTCGCCGACTCGGGCGACGAGCCGGCCGAGCTGCGTCGCCGGGTGACCAGCCCGAAGGGCACCACCGAGCGGGCGATCGCGGTACTCGACGCCGCCTCCCTCAAGCAGACCTTCGATCGGGCGACGCAGGCCGCACTCGCGCGGGCGCGCGAGTTGGCGGCCGGGTGATGACCCACCTCGCCGCCGCCCTGCGCTTCGACGGTGAGCCGGCGTACGCCTGGCGCGGCGTTCTGCTCGATGTGGCGCGCAGGTTCCGCCCGCTGCCCGAGCTGCGCCGGTTGGTCGACCTGCTCGCCGCGCACGGGCTGAACGTGCTGCAACTGCACCTCACCGACGACCAGGGGTGGCGCATCGAGGTGCGCGCGTTCCCGCGGCTCGCCGAGGTCGGCGGGCGGCGCTCGCAGACCCAGCTCGGGCACGGCCCCGACGCGACGCTCGACGGGGTGCCGCACACCGGGTGGTACACGCAGGGCGAGCTGCGCGAGCTCGTCGCCTACGCGGCGGCCCGGGGCATCCGGATCGTTCCCGAGGTCGACCTGCCCGGGCACGCGACCGCGATCCTGGCGGCGTATCCCGAGTTCGGCGTCGGCGGCGCCGAGGCGGTGCGGGCCCGCGTGGCCGAGCCGTGGACGCGGTTCGGCGTCTCCGACGAGGTGCTGAACGTCGAGGAGTCGACCGTGGCGTTCGCGTGCGCGGTGCTCGACGAGGTGTGCGACGTGTTCGATTCCGACGTGATCGGCATCGGCGGCGACGAGGTGCGCAAAGAGCGGTGGCACGACGACGCGCGCACGCAGCAGCTGATGCACGAGCGCGGCCTCGTCGACGAACGCGAGCTGCAGGCGTGGTTCCTCGGGCGGGTGGCCGCGCATCTCGCCGCGCGCGGACGCCGGGTGCTCGGATGGGACGAGATGCTCGAGGGCGCGGATGCCTCGCGCCTGCCCGGTGACGCGATCGTCGCCTCGTGGCGCGGGCCGGTGGGCGCCGAGCTCGGCGCCCGCCTCGGGCACGACGTCCTGCTCTGCCCCGACCTGTGGACCTACCTCGACTATCGGCAGTCGGATGATCCGTGCGAGCCGATCCCGGTCGGCACCGTGCTGGCGCTCGAGGACGTGGCGTCGTTCGACCCGCTCGCCGGGGCGTCGGCGGTGCTTCGTTCGCACGTCGTCGGGGTGCAGGCGAACGTGTGGTGCGAGCATCTCGACTCGCGCGAACGGTTCGACTACGCAGTGTTCCCCCGGCTCGGGGCGTTCGCCGAGGTCGCGTGGAACGGCGGCCCGCTCGACTGGGACTCGTTCACCGAGCGGCTGCCCGGCTACCTCGCGTGGCTCGAGTCGCGCGGGGTCGACTTCCGCCCGCTCGACGGCCCGCGCCCCGACCAGCAGCGCCCGGGAGTGCCCGGCATGCCGCGCGACCGTGCGTCGCGCCTCGCCGAACTCGCCCGCCTCACCGCCGACCTGCGCTGAACCATCGCACGCGGATGTCCCGCCGGTATCGATTTTCGGTCGGCGACTTCGTCACCATGGTGTGACGAACCTCGTCACGGCCCCGAGGGGTGCTGACCAAGGAGTTGCCATGACCGACACGTACGCCTTCCTCATCCACGAGCCCGACTGGGACTCGGACGCGTTCCTCGGCGGTGGCGGGGTTCCCGGCGGGAACCCCGAGATGAATTTCCCCGAGCACAAGGCGTTCCAGCAGGCGGTCGCGAAGCTCGGCGCCCGCATCGTCGGCGCCGCCGCACTGCAGAACGCGCGCTACGGCGGCCGCGTGACGCCGGGTTCGGGCGACCGCGCCGTCGACGACGCGGTCTACTCCGACGGGCCCTACCCCGACACGAGCGAGGTCGTCTCGGGGTTCTACCTCGTCGAGGTCGCCGACGAAGCCCAGGCTCGGCACATCGCCGCGCTCGTGCCGACCGGAGGCCACATCGAGTGGCGCAAGGTGTTCCCCACCCAGTGACCGACCCGATCGCCGACCTGGGCGAGGACTTCGTCGACGCCTGGCCGCGGATCGTGCGCTCGCTGGCCGCCTACACCGGCAGCCTCGACGACGCGCAGGAGTACGCGGCCGAGGCGATCGCGCGCGCCGTCGCCCGGGTCGGCCACGATGAACGGCCCCTCGGGTCGCTCGCGGCCTGGTGCACGGCCGTGGGCAAGCGGGCGTGGATCGACGACCGGCGGCGCACGGCCGTCGAGCAGCGCCACGCGGAACGTCTCGCGGGCGAGTTGCGCGACGAGGCCGGTCGAGCGGATGTTTCGCACGAGACATCCGCGCTGGATGCCCCGCTCGGCGACGCGCTCGACGACCGCGTGGCCCTGCTGTTCGTGGCCTGCGACCCCGCACTGACCGAGCAGGCCCGGCTCGTGCTCGCCCTGCGGGTGGTGTGCGGCCTCGACGTGGCGCGCATCGCCGCACATCTCGGCGTCCAGCCGTCGACCGCGGCGGCGCGCCTCACCCGGGCCAAGCGGGCGCTCGCCGAGGCGCGCGGTCGCTTCCGCGTGCCCGAGGCGCCCGAACGCCGGGTTCGGCTGCCGGTCGTGCTGGCGAGCGTGGCCGGCATGTTCACCGTCGCGCATCGCGACGTGCTCGATCCGCAGAGCGCGCTCGACGACCTGGGGCGGCAGGCGCTGTCGATCGCCGATGCGCTCGTCGCCGAGTTCCCCGACGACGCCGAGGTGCGCGGGCTCCGCGCCGTCATCCGGCTCGGGCTCGCGCGGCGGCCCGGCCGGCTCGACGAGCGGGGTGCGGCGATGCCCCTCGACGAGGTCGATCGGCGCCGGTGGGATCGCCGCCTCATCGAGGCCGGGCTCGACGATGCCGCGGCCGCGGCCGATCGCGGCGACGGACGGTTCGTGCTCGAGGCCGCGATCGCCGGGTTGCACACGTCGGCGCCGAGCTTCGCCGAGACCGACTGGGATCGGGTGGTCGCGTTCTACCTGGCGCTCGAACGGGTGTGGGGCTCGCCGTCGGTCACCGCGGGCCGGCTCGCCGCGGAACTGCACCGGAGCCTGCTCGCACCCGAGTCGGGCGAGCGCACGGCGTCGCTGCGCATGATCGAGCTCGAGCTGCATCGACTCGCCGATGGCTCCGCGCCCTACGCGGCACTCGACGCGAGCCTGGCCCTCGCCGACCTCGCGTGGCGTACCGGCCGCCGCGAGCAGGCCGCGACGGAGTACGCGCGCCTCGCGGCCCTCGTGCCGACCGAGCCGGTCCGTCGGTTCTGCCTGGCCCGCGCCGGCGCGGTCCCTCCGCCCGCCGGCTGACCCCCGTCGCGTTCTTCAGCCGCAACCCTGCCTTTTTCAGGCGTAATGGGTCGGCTTCGCGCTCCGCACGGCGTGTCCTCCTGAAAAGAGTGCGTTTCGGGGGTGCGGCTCCTGAAAAAAGTTCGGCGGGGGGGCGGGGCGGAGGTCAGGTGCGGGCGAGGAGGGTCATGACCTCGAAGTGGGTGGTCTGCGGGAACATGTCGAAGACGCGCGCCCGCACCGGCCGCAGCGACGGCATCGCGGCCAGGTCGCGGGCGAGCGAGGCCGCGTTGCAGCTCGAGTAGAGCACGTGCGACACGTCGGATGCCTCGAGCCAGTGCGCGAGCTCGGGGCCGATGCCGCGGCGGGGCGGGTTCACCACCACGAGGGCGGGCGCCTCGTGCGGCGCCGCCCCGAGCGCGAACGCGGTGGCGTCGCCGGCTTCGAACCGCACGCGCTCGAGCGCGGCATCCGATCGGCTCAGCTCGGCGCTCGCGACCGCTTCGACGCTCGTCTCGATGCCCGTCACCCGCGCGCCGCCCGCGGTCGCGAGGTGCAGCGCGAAGCCGCCGACCCCCGAGTACAGGTCCCAGGCGGAGTCGGGGGCGAGGTCGCGGATCCAGTCGCGCGCCTCGGCGTAGAGCGCCGCCGCGATCGCCGTGTTCGTCTGGAAGAAGCTCTGCGGGCGCAGGTGCATCGTCACGTCGTTGAGGCGCATCGGCAGCGTCTGCTGCTCGGTGAGCAGGATCTCGTGCTCGCCCTCGAGCACCGCCTTGTGCTCGGGCAGGATGTTCGCCGACACCACGCGGGCCTGCGGCAGCTCGGCCAGCAGCGCCGGCAGGTGTTTGCGGATGCGGGCGACCGGCTCCGTCGAACGCAGCACGAACCGGATCATCAGCTCGCCGTCGGGCGACTCGGTGACGATGAGGTGCTTCAGCTCGCCGCGACGCGACGCGACCTCGTACGGCGCGATGCGGGCGAGCGCGATGAACCGCGCCAGCACCGGGAACGCCGACCGATGCCCGGGCGAGCAGATGCCGCACGCCTGCAGGTCGATGCCGTGCCCGTCGGCGTCGAGGATGCCGATCGTCGGGGCGTCCACGGTGCCGCCGACGACCATCTTCGCCTTGTTGCGGTAGTCGCGCTCGCCGGATGCCACGGGCGGATGCCACGTGCCGACGCCGAACGGCGCGAGCAGCTGCTCGGCGTGCCGCTGCTTGCCCGCCAGCTGCGCGTCGTACGGGTCGCCCATGAGCGAGCACGACCGGCATACGCCGGCGTCGAAGTACGCGCAGTCCACCGTTCCAGGGTAGGCGCCGCCACGTTCTCGGAGATCTGCGCGACCTCGGATCCGACGAGGAGACCGGCCCCGATCCGACGCGGATCTCCGAAAGCACGGCGGGCGCGGGACCGGGCGTAGGCTCGGCGCATGCGTCCGAACGACCTGCACGCCGGCACTCCGGTGCGCGTGCGCGTCACGAAGTGGGACGACTCGCCGCACTGGGCGTTCGACGGCATCTGGCTCGGCGCCGACCGGCACGGCGACTGGCTCGGATTCCCGCCGGGCACGAGCTATGCCCGCCCCGGCAAGTCGTTCGTCGCCGACTGGCCGGCGGTGGGGATGTTCCCGCGTGCCGGCTGGGCCCCCGCGTTCAACGACGGCCACCCGCGCGGGCTCGGCATCTACGTCGATCTCGCGAGCGTGCCCGAATGGCGGTTCGACGGGCACGGCACCTGGACGATCTCGTACGTCGACCTCGACCTCGACGTGGTCGAGCGCGACGGCGCGCCCGCATACATCGACGACGAAGACGAGTTCGCCGAGCACGCGATCACGTTCGGGTACCCTGCCGATGTCGTTGCCCGCGTACGCGCCGACGCCGACGCGGTGCTCGAGGCCGTGCGCCGACACGAGCCGCCGTTCGACGGCGCCACCGCGGCACGCTGGCTCGCCCGGATGCGCGGGCTCGCCGCCACGCGGCTGCCCGAGTAGCCGCGCGCCGCCCGGTACGCTCGGCTCGTGCCCGCTCTCGACGTCATCGGCCTGCTGCTCGAGGTGCTGAGCTGGGTCGGGCTCGGCGCGGGTGCCGTGCTGGCGATCGCGTGGATCGCGGCGCGCAGCGCCGACGGCGGATGGCGCGAGGTCGAGGTGGTGGTCGTGCCCGGAGTCGACCAGGCCGCCCCGGTCGCCCGCTGGTTCGCGGGCGACGAACTGCACGAGCGACCCCTCGACGCCGACGAGCAGGCCAAGCTCGAGGGCGGCGTCGAGGACGCGATCGGTTGGGCGACCGCCGGCGGACGACTGCGGTTCGAGCGGCGCAGCCATGCGGCGCGGGTGCTCGGCCTGCTCGCGCTGATCCTGCTGGTGGTCGGCGTGGTGGCACTCGCCGCGGGCCTGATCCTGTCGCTCACCGCAGGCTGAGCCGCAACGCAGGCGCGCCGCGAGGCATCCGAACCATCCGAACCATCCGAACCATCCGAACCATCCGAACCATCCGATCACCCGCCCGTCGCGAGCTCGCGCCGCCGCATCGACCAGACCGCGAGCGCACTCGCGACCAAGCCGATGCCGAGAAGCCACCACCCGCCCGACCAGTCGGTGTCGTCGCCCGCGGGCACGGGTGAGTGCGCGAACGGCGAGAGGTCGACGAGCCATTCGGGCAACCCGAGGATCGGGCCGAACAATCCGAGGATCGCGCCGAGTCCGACGAACGCCCACCCGATCGGGACGGTCGCCTGCGGCAGGTAGGCGAAGACGAGCAGCGTGACGCCGAGGAACACCAGGCAGGCGGGCAACTGAGCGGTGGCGGCCTCGAGAACGTTCGGTACGAGGGCGGCGGCGTCGCTCGCGCCCACCGCGCCCACGAGGCCGGCGAGGGCCGACGCGGTCAGCACGACGACGATCACGATCACCCCGACGACCCAGTACTCGAGCAGCCACCGCACCCGCGGTACGGGTGCCGCCAGGACCAGCTCGGCGGTGCCGCGGACTTCCTCCTGCCGGGCGCGGACGCCGACCTGTACTGCGCAGCACGCGGCGAGGATGCCGACCAGCCCGTAGAACGTCGCGACGAACGCCTGCTCGAGGGTCGCGTCGTCGCCGATCATCGCTTTCAGCGTCTCGGCGACCTGGGGGGTGTCGCCCGCGACCTCGCCGATGATCGACGACAGCGATGTGGCGAGCAGGCCGGTCGCGATGCCGCCGACGGTCCACGCGGCGAGAATCGAGATGTTCAGCCGCCACGCCAGCCCGGACGAGCTCGACAGGCCGGCCCGCGCATCGGACCGGCCGACCCGGCCGGGCAGCAGGCTCGCCCCCTGGTCGCGCACCGACTGCAGCCGGAAGACGCCCGCGGTGACGAGCACGGCGAACCCGATCGGCACGAGCAGCGGCACGAGGTCGTTCTCGACGAACGCGCCGGTGAACTGCCCGTACCCGATCGGCGACAGCCAACTCGGCCATGCGGGCGTGACGTGCAGCAGGTCGTCGGCGGGCGTGCCGGCGGCGTCGCCGATGCCGCGCAGCAGGTAGGCGGCGAGCACGAACGCGACCGAGAGGCTGTTCGCCCCGCGCGAGGTGCGGAACAGCTGCGCGGCGAACAGCCCGAAGGCGAGGAATGCCAGCCCCGGCGCGGTCATGGCGGCTCCGGTCACGAGCGAGCCCGTGACATCCAACCCGTTCGAGATGAACGCGAGCGCGACCGCGGCGCCGAGCAGCACGTTGGCGAGTACGCCGTGCACGACGGTCGCCACGGTCGGCAGCACGCGCCCGGCGGGCGTGGCCGAGACCAGCTCGGTGCGGCCCTGCTCCTCCTCCATGCGGGTGTGGCGCACGGCGAGGAACGTGCTCATGAGCCCGCCCATGAGCGCCAGCCACGCGTAGATCAGGAAGAAGGCGAACGCACCGTCATCGACGCCGTTGGGCGTGCCGCGGAAGATCAGGATGGTGCGGGTCGCGATCGCGACGCTGAGGATGTCGCGGCGATCGTCCTCCGAGCCGTAGGTGTCGAAGACCGCGCCGACCGACGCATAGGCGAGCAGCGCCGTGCCGACGATCCAGAGCGCGAGCTGCAGGCGGTCGCGGCGGGCGCGCTGCCGAAGCAGCGGGAGCAAGGTGCTCACGCCTGCGCCCCGGGGCGGCCGGCCGCGATCTCGTCACCGTACTGCCGCAGGAACAGCTCCTCGAGTGAAGGCGGCGCGACGGTGAGCCCCGTGACCCCGAGCCGGCCGAGTTCGGGCAGCACGCCCGCGACCGCTGCGGAGTCGACGGTGAAGCTCACCCGCCCGTGGTCGACGCGCAGGTCGTGCGCCCCGGCGAGGCCCGCGGCCGCATCGGGCACGAGCCCGTCGGCGGCGAACGAGATCTCGGTGCGGGTCAGGCGGCGCAGGTCGGCCAGCGTGCCCGATTCGACCACACGGCCCGCGCGGATGATGCTCACCCGGTCGCAGAGCTCCTCGACCTCGCTCAGGATGTGGCTCGACAGCAGCACGGTCGCCCCGGCCTCGGCGACCCGGTCGACCTCGCGCGCGAACACCTGCGCCATGAGCGGGTCGAGTCCGCTGGTCGGCTCGTCGAGGATGTACAGGTCGGCGGGCGTCGCGAACGCGGCGACGAGCGCGACCTTCTGCCGGTTGCCCTTCGAGTAGGCGCGGCCCTTCTTGCGCGGATCGAACTCGAACGCCTCGGCGAGCGCCTGCTTGCGTTTCGCGTACGCGGCGCGATCGGCGGTGCCGCCGCGCAGTCGCGACAGCAGGTCGATGGCCTCGCCGCCCGTGAGGTTCGGCCACAGGGCGACGTCGCCGGGCACGTAGGCGATGCGGCGGTGCAGGGCGGCCGCATGGGTCCACGGCTCCCGGTCGAAGACGGATGCCTCGCCCGAGGTCGCCCGGGCGAGGCCGAGCAGGATCCGGATCGTGGTCGACTTGCCCGCGCCGTTGGGGCCGAGGAATCCGTGCACCGATCCCTGCGCGACTTCGAGGTCGAGGCCGTCGAGCGCGGTGGTGCGGCCGAAGCGCTTCACGAGCGCCGACGTGCGGATCACGGTGGTCATGCGCGTGACGGTACGCCGGTTTCGCGATGTTGGGAATGCTGCGAACGGAGGTCTCGCCACGGCGCGGATGTCTCGCCACGGCGCGGTGACGCGGCATCCGGTCGAGCCCTACTCGAGCGCCGCGAATTTCTCGATGTCGCCCTCGGTGCCCGAGACGATGATCAGGTCGTGGTTCGACACGACCGTCTGCTCGGTCGCGTACGTGAACGGCTTGCCCGGGCTCTTCACCCCGACCACCGTGACCCGGTGGCGCGAACGCACCCCCGACTCGGTGAGGTTCTTGCCCCGGATCGGCTTCGGCGGGTACATCTTCACGAGCGCGAAGTCGTCATCGAACTCGATGAAATCGAGCATCCGGCCGCTCACCAGGTGCGCGGTGCGCTCACCGGCCTCGCGCTCGGGGTAGATGACGTGGTTCGCGCCGATGCGCTCGAGGATCTTGCCGTGCGACGCCGAGATCGCCTTGGCCCAGATCTGCGGGATCTTCAGGTCGACGAGGTTCGCGGTGATGAGCACGGATGCCTCGACCGATGAGCCGACCGCGCACACCGCGATCGAGAAGTCCTGCGCGCCGATCTGCTTCAGCGCGTCGATCGACTTCGCGTCGGCGACCACCGCGTGCGTCACGCGGTCGGCCCACTTCCCCACGAGGTTCTCGTCGGTGTCGACGGCGAGTACCTCGCGGCCGAGGCGGTCGAGCTGACCGGCTGTGGCCGCGCCGAACCGCCCGAGTCCGATGACGAGCACCGGGGCGTCATGTCTGATGCGATCAACCAACGATGGGCCTCTCTTCCGGTCGTTTGTACAGCTGTCGACGGGTCGTCGCGGCGAGGGCGGCCGCGAGGGTCACCGTGCCGACGCGCCCGAAGAACATGGTGAAGGCCATGACGTACACGCCGGCGGGCGGCAGGTCGGCGGTGAGTCCCGTCGTCAGGCCGCAGGTGGCGAACGCCGAGATCACGTCGAACAGCACATAGTCGAAGGGCTGCTTCGAGATCTGCAGGATCGCGATCGACGCGGCGGCCACGATCGTCGACCCCCACAGCACGACCGCGACCGAGAGGCGCAGCATGTCGCGCGGGATGCGTCGCCCGAACGCCTCCATCGACGGCGTGCCGCGCGCCTCCGCGAATGCGGCGAGGAACAGCACCGCGAGGGTCGTGACCTTGATGCCGCCCGCGGTCGACGCCGAGCCGCCGCCGACGAACATGAGCATGTCGGTGACGAGCTGGCTCGAGCCGTACAGGTCGTGCATGTTCACGGTCGCGAATCCGCCCGAGCGCGCCATCACCGACATGAACATCGACTGGAAGATCGTCGGCCCGGCGTCGAGCCTGCCGTACGTGGCCGGGTTGCCGTGCTCGAGCAGGATGTACATGACGGCGCCGGCGATGAACAGGATGATCGTCGTGGTCAGCGTGAGCTTCACGTGCAGGCTCCACCGGCGCGGCTGCCGCCACCCGCGCGCGAGCGCGAAGATCACCGGGAAGCCGAGGCTGCCGAGGAACACCCCGACCATGAGCCACGACTGCATCCAGTAGTCGTGCATGAACGGTTCGAGGCCACCCGGGTTCGGGGTGAAGCCCGTGTTCGTGAACGCCATCGCCGAGTAGTAGAACGCGTACCAGATCGAGTGGAACGCGTCGTAGCCGGCCGCGAACATGCTCGGGATCATCGCCACGGCGACCGTCGTCTCGATGACCAGGGCGCTGACCGCGACCGTGACCAGCAGCCCGCCCACCTCGCCGAGTCGTACCGCCTGCCGCTCGGCCACCGGGCCCACGTGCAGCCGCGACGGGTTCGAGTCGCTCGCGGCGAGCAGCTTGGCCCGCAGACCGAGCCGGCGCGAGATGACCAGGCCGAGGGTGGTCGCGAGCGTGAGCACGCCGACACCGCCGATGTTCACGCCGACGAACACGAGCAGGTTGCCGAACGGCGACCAGTAGGTGGCCATGTCGACCGTCGACAGGCCGGTGACGCAGATCACCGAGACGGCGGTGAAGAACGCGTCGTGCAGCGGCACGGCCGTGCCGGGCCCCGAGCGGGCGACGGGCAGCGAGAACAGCAGTGTGAACAGCAGGATGAGCCCAGTGAACACGGTGATCGCGAAGCGCGACGGCGACGTGCGCACGAAGGCGTCGACGGCGTCGCGGGTCCGGCCGAGCCAGCTCCGTTGGGGAGCGCGAAGCGCCGCAGGTCCCCTCCGCCTCACGCGCTCCTCCAACCCGACGTCCGCTGAACGCGTGTGTCATGGTACTCCCCGGTGCGAATGACTACCCTTGACCCATGGCGGACATCTTCGACGTGGTGGCGGACTCGACCCGGCGCGACATCCTCGCCGTACTCCTCGATCGCGAGACCGACGCGCCGCAGTCGGGTGGCGAGATCAGCGTGTCCGAGATCGTCGCCGTGCTGGGTGCCAGCCAGCCGACCGTGTCGAAGCACCTCAAGGTGCTGCGCGAGACGGGCCTCGTCGCCGTGCGCGAGGAGGGCCAGCACCGCTACTACCGGCTCGATCGCGCCCCGCTCGAAGAGCTGGAAGACTGGCTCATCCCGTTCCTCGCGCAGGACGCCGCGGCGGATGCGGCCAAGCTCGCCTCGGCCGATGAGCACGACAGCGCCCTGAACGACGAGCAGCTCGCGTTCGCTGCGAAGCTCGGCAAGGCGTTCGCCGAGACCGCCCATTCGGTCAGCTCGGTCGTCGGGCCGCTGCGCAAGGGCTGACGCGGCCCGCCGTCAGGCGAGGCGCTTGATCATCTCGAGTTCGAGGCCGCCCGGCTCGAGCTCGTAGTCGCGGCTGCGGCCGGTGAACGAGAAGCCGAGCTTCTCGTAGAAGCGGATGGCCCGCGGGTTGTGCTCGTGCACCTCGAGGCGCAGCGTGTCGCCGTATCCGCGCGCCCACGTCTCGATCGCGTCCAACAGGGCGCGCGCGACCCCGGATGCCTCGCCGCGGCGGTCGGGCGCCACGTACACGCCGACCAGCAGCGGCACGGATTCGCCCTGAGGGAGCCATCCGCCCATCTGCCCGACCCAGCGCTCGCCCTCGATCGCGACCACCGAGGTCTGCCCGGGCGTCTCGCCGCGGCGCGCGCGCTGGCGCCACTCGGGTTCCTCGACCTGCAGCGCGTGGTCGAGGGTCTCGGCGTAGGCGAGCGGCGTGTCGCGCAGCATCTCGAGCCGCAGCGCGCGCACCGCCTGCCAGTCGTCTTCTCGGGTCGTACGGATGACGAGTTCATCGCGGAGCATCCTTCGAACCTAACCTGCCTGCGGATGCTTTTCTCAGGCGGAATGGGTCGGATTCGCTGCGGAATCGGCGTGTTCTCCTGAGAACGGTGCGGATTGCGACGGTTCTTCCTGAAAAGAGTTGGGGCGCCGGGAGGGGTGGGAGGAGTGGGAGCGGGGGTCCGGGAATGGGTGGGGAACGGGGCCGGTCGGGGGATCCGGTAGACTACCCTGAGGCTTTCCCGCCCACGGCAGCGGCACGCGCCGCCGGCTCGACTTTTTCAGTGAGGTTCTGATGGGTTCCGTCATCAAGAAGCGTCGCAAGCGCATGGCGAAGAAGAAGCACCGCAAGCTTCTTCGCAAGACGCGCCACCAGCGTCGCAACAAGAAGTAGGCTCGCGCCTGCTCCGCACTGAGCGCCGGATCCGTCCGGCGCTTTTTGCATGCCCGTTCTTCGGCGTCAGGATGCCTCGGGCCTGCGCCGTGCGCGGCCGCGTACGCTGAGACGGTGACCGCACGCACCATCCGCCTCACGCTCATCGGCAAGCCCGGCTGCCACCTCTGCGACGATGCGCGCGAGGTCGTCGGCGCCGTGCGCGACGAGGTGGCGGCGACGCCCGACGCGCCGACGATCGACTACGACGAACTGTCGATCCTCGACGACGCGGCGCTCGCCGACCGGTTCGCCGAGGAGATCCCCGTCGTGCTCATCGACGGCGAGATGCACACATACTGGCACGTCGACCCGGTGCGCCTGAAGTCGGCACTCCTCGGCTGACGCACGCGGGCACCGCACCGCACGCGGGCACCGTCACGCCCGTCGGCGTCAGCGCGCGCAGCGGAAGCCGATGTGGGTCGTCGCCGTGTCTTCGGACTGCGGCGAGCGGGCGGCCGGGCGGTAGCGCAGGCAGTACTCGGGCGAGCAGAGGTGCGACCCGCCCTTGAGCACCCGGCGCACCTCGGATGCCTCGCCGGATGTCTCGCCCGACGCCGAGCCGAGCAGGTTGCGTCGACCGCCGGCGTCGACGGCGGTATCGGCGAGCCCGGGCACCACGTGCCGCGGCGCGTACGCGTCGGTCGTCCACTCCCAGACGTTGCCCGTCATGTCGACCAAGCCGTAGCCGTTCGGGGGGAACGTGCCGACGGGTGAGGGCCCGACCCAGCCCGCCGCGCCGGTGTTCTCATACGGGAACCGCCCCTGCCACCGGTTCACCATCAGCCGGCCGCCCGGGAACTCCTCGTCGCCCCAGGCGAATCGGGCGCCCTCGAGCCCGCCGCGCGCGGCGTACTCGAACTCCGCCTCGGTCGGCAGGCGGCGGCCGGCCCACGCGGCATAGGTCGCGGCATCCTCGTAGGCGACCATGACGACCGGATGTCGCGGCCGCTCGTCGGCCGTCGGCCCGGGCCAGCCGGGCTCGCGCCACGTGGCACCCGCTCGCCAGCGCCACCACTGCGACCAGTCACCCAGGTCGACCGGCCCAGCGGTGGGAGTGAAGACGAGGCCGCCGGGCACGAGGACGGCGGGGTCGACGCCCGGGAAGTCGGCCGGGTCGAGGTCGCGCTCGGCGACCGTCACGTAGCCGGTATCGGCCACGAATGCGGCGAACTGCTCGTTCGTCACGGGGTGCTGCTCGAGTTCGAACGTCGCGACCTCGCGTACGTGCACGGGCGTCTCGTCGGCCGAGAACTCGGCCGAGCCCATGAGGAACCGCCCGGCGGGGATCGGCACCAACGGGGTCAGGTCGACCATGCTCCGAGCCTACGTCGGCGGGTGCGGATCGGCGCCGGTCGCGGCATCCGCCTCACCCCACCCGACCCGAGCGCGGGACGCGCTTACGGTGCGAGGCGCGTCGGCCCGCGGAACAGGAACGTCACCTCCCGGATCGACGCCTCACCGAGCATGAGCATGAGCACGCGTGCCAGGCCCATGCCGAAACCGCCGTGCGGCGGGATGCCGTAGCGGAAGAAGTCGAGGTAGTGCTCGAGGCCCTCGGGGTCGAGGCCCTTCGCCCTGGCCTGCTCCTCGAGCACCTCGACGCGGTGCTCGCGCTGCGCGCCGGTCGTGATCTCGGTGCCGTTGTAGATCAGGTCGTAGCTCTTGGTGAGCCCGGTCTCGGGATCGACCATGTGATAGAACGGCCGGATGCCGGTGGGGTAGTCGGTCACGAACACGAAGTCGTGGCCGTACGTCTCTTTCACGTGCGCGGCGATCTGGCGCTCGCCCTCGGGGTCGAGGTCGCCGTCGGTGCGAGGGATCTCGTACCCGCGGGCCTTCACGATGTCGCGTGCCTCGTGCAGCGGGATGCGCGGGAACGGCAGCGCGGGCACCGCGAGCTCGATGCCGAACTGCTCGCGGATCTCGTCGCCATGCTTCTCGACCACGGCCTCGAAACCGGCGGCGAGCAGTTGCTCCTGCATCGCCATGACGTCTTCGTGGGAGTCGATCCAGCTGATCTCGGCGTCGACCGAGATGAACTCGGTCGCGTGCCGCGAGGTGAACGACGGGTCGGCGCGGAACACCGGGCTGATCTCGAAGATCTTGCCGAAGCCGGCGGCCTGGGCCATCTGCTTGAAGTGCTGCGGGCTCTGCGCGAGGTACGCGGTGCCGAGCTCGAAGTAGTCGAGCTGGAAGAGTTCGGCGCGCGACTCGGAGGGGCTCGACATGAGCTTCGGGGTGTGGATCTCGATGAAGCCGTTGTCGACCCACCAGGTGCGCCACGCGTGCTCGAGCGTGGTCTGGATGCGGAAGATCAGGTTGTGCTTCGGCTGGCGCAGGTCGAGATAGCGCCAGTCGAGGCGCTTGTCGAGCGACGAGTCGGCGGCGATGGGCGGCTCGGCGGGTGCTGCCGAGACGACCTCGAGGGTCGCGATCTTGATCTCGATGCCGCCGAGCTTCACGCGCTCGTCGTGCTTCAGCTCACCGGTGACCGTGAGGAACGAGCCGTGCGAGAGGCCCGAGATGGCCTCGGTGAGGGCGAGGGCTGCGGATGCCTTGGGCCCGGCGTCGTCGGCGAGCTCGCGCGTGGCGGGGTTCACCAGCTGCACCGCACCCGACTCATCGCGCAGGATGACGAACTGCACCTTCTTCTGGTCGCGGACGGTCTCGACCCATCCCGAGACGGTGACGGCGCCGTCGGCGCGGGCGGCGAGGTGCTTGACGAGGGTGCGTGCGGTCACGGGCATCCATCCTACCCGGCCGGATTCGCCCCCTGACCGGGTCACCCACCCCCACCCGCGCCCCCCTGCTTTTCTCAGGCGTAATGGGTCGGTTCGGCGCATCCGTCGGCGTGTCTTCCTGAAAACGGTGCGAATCGGGCGGGTGTTCCTGAAAACGGTGGTCGGTGGGGCGGCGGGGCGGGCGGGGGCGGGCCGGGCGGGCGGGCGGGCGGGCGGGGCGGGTCCGGGCGGTCAGGGTGCGAGGGGCGGCGCGGCGTTCCAGCGCAGGCCAGGCGCGGAGGTCTCGAACTCCTCGAGCACCGCGGCCGGGTCGGATGCCACGGGGAAGGTCGTGACGATCCGGATGCCGCGCCCATCGTCGAGGCCGTAGGCGAGTGCCGCGGGCCGTCCCGGAACGTCGGTTGCGGGCGACACGGCGATCACGGTGTCCACGCCGTCGACGCGCCGCGTGCGGCGACGCGCGTCGGGGCGGGACAGCAGCTCCGAGGCATCCGCCGTGACCCGCTCGAGCAGCGTGCCCGGCCCCGCCCACGGATGGAACCGCTCGGGCGGCCCGCCGTAGGCGTTGGCGAGCTCGCCGCCGAGCCATCGCTCGCGCTTCAGACCCCAGGGCGTCGGCACCGTCGACAGCAGGTAGCCGTAGACGTGCAGCAGGCCGGCGTTGCCGATCGGCCAGGCGGCGTCCTCGCCGAGCCCCGCGATCGCGTGCAGGCCCTCGAACGTGCTGCGACGCAGTACCTCGCCGGCGTGCTCGTCGATCACGGTCGACCGACCCCACGCGTCGAACCCGCCCGAGGCCCGGTCGAGCGCGATCGACGACACGAGCCACGGCAGCAGTGCGAGCGCGCCGGGCAGATCATCGGCGACCGCGAGCTCGGCGGCGCGATCGAGGGCGATGAGGCGGTCGGCGGACATGCGGGGACGATACCGGATGCCCCGCCGCCGCTCGGCGAATTCGAAGGAATCGCCTCCGTAGACTGGAGCCCGTGCCGGCCGACCAGATCCATCTCGTGCGCCATGGCGAGGTGTTCAACCCGCAGGGCGTGCTGTACGGGCGACTCGAGGGGTACGGGCTGAGCGAGCTCGGGCACCGCATGGCGCAGTCCGCCGCCGACGACCTCGTCGCGCGCTCGCGGACGGTCGCGGCGCTGGTGAGCTCACCGCTGCAGCGCACGCGCCAGTCGGCGGAGCCGATCGCCGCGGCATTCGGGCTCGAGGCATCCATCGATGAGCGCCTCATCGAACCCGAGAATCGATTCGAGGGCAAGCGCATGACCGGCCGCGACTCCGCCCTTCGCGACGTGCGCAACTGGGCGTACCTCGTCAACCCGTGGGAGCCGAGCTGGGGCGAGCCGTTCCGCTCGATCGCGACGCGGATGCTGCACGCCGTCGAGGACGCGTGGTCGAGCGTCGACGGCGGCGACGCCGTGCTCGTCAGCCACCAGCTTCCGATCTGGATGGTCCACCGTCGCCTCGCGGGCAAGGGGCTCCCGCACGACCCCCGCCGCCGCCGCTGCGCGCTGTCGAGCATCACGACGCTCGAGCGACGCGGCGACCGCTTCGTCGAGGTCGGCTACACGGATCCTGCCGCCGGGCTGGGCGCGCAGGCCACCGATGTGGGGGCGGTGTGATGGGCCGGATGCCTCGGAGCGGGCCTCGATACGCTCGCTTCGCTCGCTACTCGGCCGGCGGCGTAGTGCTCGCGCTGCTGCTCACCGGCTGCACCTCCGACCCGCTCGCCGACCAGTACCGCGAGGGCAGTGGCAAGAACTACATCGCCGGCGACGGCACGATCGCCGAGTTCGCACCCGACTCGCGCGAGGATCCGGTCGTCTTCTCGGGTGAGACGGTCGACGGCGGCGCGTTCGACTCGGCCGACGCGGCCGGCGAGGTCATGGTCGTGAACTTCTGGTACGCGGGCTGCGCGCCCTGCCGGGTCGAGGCGCCGATCCTGCAGCAGGTGCACGACGACTACGGCGACGAGGTCGCCTTCGTCGGTGTCAACGTGCGCGACCAGGCCGGCACCGCGCGCCCCTTCGAGGACGACTTCGCCATCACCTACCCGTCGATTCTCGACGCCGACGAGGGCCGGGTGCAGCTCGCGTTCGCGGGCAAGGTGCCGCCGGCGGCGGTGCCGACCACGCTCGTGCTCGATCGCGAGGGTCGGGTCGCGGCGCGCATTCTCGGCCAGGTGAAGGATGCCTCGATCCTCACGACCATCGTCGACGGCGTGCTCGACGAGGGCGCCTGATGGGGCCGGGCGAGCTCGTCTTCAGCGGGCAGTTGCTGGTCGCGATCCCGATCGCGCTGGCCGCGGGACTGATCTCGTTCCTCTCGCCGTGCGTGCTGCCGCTGGTGCCGGGCTACCTCGGGTACCTGGGCGGTTTCACGGATGCCTCGGCCGACGCCGCGGTCGAACGGCGCAACCGCCGACGGCTGCTCGCCGGGGTGGCGCTGTTCGTCGCGGGGTTCACCGTGATCTTCTTGACGTACACGGTGCTCGCCGGCGTCGCCGGGGCGTGGCTGCGCACCTGGCAGGACCCGATCACGCGCGTGCTCGGCGTGGTGCTCATCGTGATGGGGCTCGTGTTCGTCGGACAGTTCACGTTCCTGCAGCGCCAGTTCAAGCCGTCGTGGCGGCCCGCGACGGGCCTGGCCGGTGCGCCGCTGCTCGGCGTGGTGTTCGGCCTCGGCTGGACGCCGTGCATCGGCCCGGCGCTGGCCGCCGTGCTGAGCCTCAGCCTCAACAGCGAGTCGGCGTGGCGTGGCGCGGTGCTCGGGCTCGCGTACTGCATCGGGCTCGGCATCCCGTTCCTGTTGGTCGCCCTGGGCTTCGGCTGGGTGACCGGCTCGATGGCATTCCTGCGGCGGCATATCCGAACCATCAACCTCATCGGCGGCGGGCTGCTGATCGTGATCGGACTGGTCATGGTCAGCGGTCTCTGGACGGCCTGGATGAGCGAACTCCAGGGGGTGATGCGTGGCATCGACCTCGTCCTCTGATCCCGCAGAGCAGACCGCCGAGCAGACTGCCGAGCAGGCCGCCCGGCAGGCCGCCGAGCGCGCCGTCGACGACGGCTCGCGCACGCACGACCCGCTGCGCCCCGCCGACCACGTCGACTCCGCGCCCGAACCCGACGCCGAGGCATCCGGTATCTCGCAACCGAAACTCGGCATCGTGGGTTGGTTGCGCTTCGCCTGGCGGCAGCTCACCAGCATGCGCACCGCGCTGCTGCTGCTGTTGCTGCTCGCGATCGCCGCGGTGCCGGGATCGCTCGTGCCGCAGCGTTCGAGCGACCCGAACGGCGTCACCCAGTACTTCCAGGACAATCCCGACCTGGCGCCGGTGCTCGACTCGTTCCAGATGTTCGACGTGTACACGTCGGCCTGGTTCTCGGCGGTCTACCTGCTGCTGTTCGTGTCCCTCATCGGCTGCATCATCCCGCGCACCAAGCACCACCTCGAGGCGCTGCGCGCACGACCGCCGCGCACGCCCGTGCGACTCTCGCGACTGGCGGGGTACACCGAGCGCGAGCTGCGCGCAGACGCCTCGAATGGGTCGGTCGAGTCGGGCGCGGCGGGCGCGGCGGATGTCGCGTCCGCGACGGTGTCGGACGCCGCCGTCGAGGCGTCGATCGCCGACGCCGCGGCGCGCCTCAAGCGTGCGGGCTACCGGGTCGAGCGGTACGACCTGCGCGGCGAGGCATCCGTGTCCGCCGAACGCGGCTACCTGCGCGAGACCGGCAACCTCGTCTTCCACACCGCGCTGCTCGGCGTGCTGGCGACGGTCGCGATCGGCGGCGGGTTCGGCTTCGCAGGGCAGCGCGTCGTGGTCGAGGGGCAGGCGTTCGTGAACACGCTCGGCGCCTTCGACTCGTTCAACCCCGGCCGGTTCTTCGACGACACCCAACTCGCTCCCTACCGGCTCGCGCTCGAGGGGCTCGACGCGGTGTACGAGACGCAGAACGCCGACGCGATCGGCCAGCCCATCGACTTCACCGCGCACGTCGTCGTCGAAGACCAGGGCGGCGAGTCGACCGATGCGACCGTGAAGGTCAACGAGCCGCTGCGCACGCACGCCACCGACGTCTACCTGCTCGGCAACGGCTACGCGCCGACCATCACCGTGCGCGACCCCGACGGCGAGGTCGTGTTCACCGACTCGGTGCCGTTCCTGCCGCAGGACGCGAACCTGACCTCGATCGGCGTCATCAAGGTTCCCGACGGGCTCGACGAGCAGCTGGGCATGGTGGGCTTCTTCTATCCCACGCAGGATGTGCTCTCGACGGGCGCGTACGCCTCGACCTACCCCGACCTCGTGTACCCGGTGCTGACGCTGAACGTCTACGAGGGCGACCTGGGCATCGACGACGGCACGCCCACGTCGGTGTACGCGCTCGACCCGAGCGGCATGACCCAGCTCACCGGCGGCACGACGGGCGTCGATTCGATCGAGCTGAAGCCCGGCGAGACGGCGGAGCTGCCCGGCGGCCGAGGCACGGTCACCCTCGAGGATGCATCGCCGGCGGGCACGGCGGACGGCGACCTGTCGCACAGCGTCAAGCGGTTCGCCTCGTTCGACATCCACCACGACCCGACCCAGGGCTGGGTGCTCGTGTTCGCGATCCTCATCATCGGCGGCCTGCTGGTGTCGCTGTTCGTGCCGCGTCGACGCATGTGGGTGAAGGCGGTGCGCCGGCGCGACGGCCGAGTGGTGCTCGAGTACGCGGGGCTCGCCCGCGGCGACGATCCCGGGCTCGACGACGCGGTGCGCGCGCTGGCCGACGCGCACGGCGGGGCGGCCCAGGCCGCCGAGGCATCCGGCGCTGACGATCCCTCGACTCCCGGAAGTAAGGTGGACGCGTGAGCTTCAGTCCCGACCAGATCTCGATCCTCTGCGTGTACTCGGCGCTCGCGGTCTACGCCATCGCGTTCATCGCGTACTCGATCGACCTCGCCAAGCGCGGGGTCGCGGCGGGCGCGGCGGCGAACGCGGCGGACGAGGTCGATGCGGATGCCACGGCGGCACCGGTCGCGGTGGGCATGCTGCAGGCCGCCGCATCCGCTCAGGTCGCGGCCGCTCGCGCCGGTGCGGCGTCGGCGAGCCCGTACGGGCCGACCGGCGAGGCATCCGATGCTGCCGCCCCGCGCCGTTCGCGCTGGCGCAGCGCGCTCGAGGCCGGCGCTTCGGTCGAATACGGCCGTTCGCCGGCGCTGCGCGTCGCCGTCGCGATGACCGTGCTCGCGTGGGCGCTGCACCTGACCGCCGACGTGCTGCGCGGCGTGGCCGCCGGCCGGGTGCCGTGGGCGAACATGTACGAGTTCGCCTTGACCGGCACTCTCGTGGTCACCACCGTCTACCTGGTCGTGCTGCTGTTCGCGAAGCAGGACCTGCGGTTCCTCGGCACCTTCGTGACCGGGCTCGTGCTCGTGCTGCTCGGCGTGGCCGCCGTGAACTTCTACGTCGAGGTCGCACCGCTTCCGCCCGCCTTGCAGTCGGTGTGGCTCGTCATCCACGTGTTCGTCGCGACCTCGTCGGTCGGGTTCTTCGCGCTCGGCTTCGCACTGTCGGCCGTGCAGCTCATGCAGGCCAGGCGCGAGTCGCTCGTCGCGAGCGCCGAGGCGATCACGAAGTCGTTCCTCGCGACGCTGCCGAACTCGGTGTCGCTCGAGAACCTCGCCTACCGGGTCAACATCATCGGCTTCATCCTCTGGACCTTCACGCTCATGGCGGGCGCGATCTGGGCCGAGAAGGCCTGGGGCCGCTACTGGGGCTGGGACACGAAGGAAGTCTGGACCTTCATCATCTGGGTGATCTACGCCGGGTACATCCACGCGCGGGCGACGCGCGGCTGGCGCGGCTCGCGGTCGGCGTGGCTGGCGATCATCGGGTTCAGCGCGGTGCTGTTCAACTTCACGATCGTCAACCTCTTCTTCAAGGGACTGCACGCCTACAGCGGCCTGTAGACCTCCTGCCCGGGCGCCGGCGCGCGCCGCGCGCGCGCGCTCGCGCGCGCTGGCTTCGCCGTTTGGACGCGTTTCGGCGGCGGTGCGGCGGATGGCCCGCCGAAACGCGTCCAAACGGTGCCGCGGGGGTCGCGGAAGTGGGGCTGTGCCTGGCTCGCTGGTCGCGGCCGTCTCTCCCCCCCCCCCCCGGCCCCCCGGCGCCCCGGCCCCGCGCCGTCGAGTGTTTCCGCTCGCGCCGAGCGTTTCCGTACGAGCGGAAACGGAGTGCGCGAGCGGAAACATTCGAGGGTGAGGGGTGAGGGGTGAGGGGTGAGGGGTGAGGGGTGAGGGGTGAGGGGTGAGGGGGTGGGGACACGCCTGCGCGAATACGGGGCTCACCCGGGGCCGAAAAGGGCGACGACCGCATCGACGCGATCGACGTCGAGTGCGGGGTCGAGACGCTGAGACGCCTCGAGCCGGCTGAGGCCGTGCAGCGTGCCCCAGAGCACCTCGGCCCGCACGGAACGCGCGCGGTCGTCGCGGCCAGAGACCGCGCCGTGCAGCAGGGCGAACGCCGCTCGCAGTTCGGCGGGCGTGTCGTCGGAGGCGAACGCGACGGTCGACGACATCGACGACATCGCCTCGGAGACGGCGGGATTCCGTCGGGCGAACTCGAGGTATGCCTCGACGAGCGAACGCAGCCGACCATCGGCCGGCGCGCGTTCGGCGGCCGCGGCGATCGCGGCGGTCAGCCGGCGCGACCCGTCGATGATCACGGCGCCGACGATCTCGTCGCGACCGCCGGGGAAGTCTGAGTAGAGCACTGGCTGGCTGTAGCCGATGGCCTCGGCGAGCCGCCGGATGGTGACCGCCGGCCACCCCTCCTCCTCGGCGATCGATCGCGCAGCCTCGACGACGCGGCGTGAGCGTTCGGAACGCAATTCCTGCATGCGGGGTGTGGAGGCCATGGCCTCATGCTAGCATTGCGAAAAATACTAGCAACGCTAGACATTCCGAGGAGTCATAGATGTTCTGGATCGACACCATCACCGCCACCATCGCGATCGTCGCGACCGCGGTGATCTTCGGCACCGATACGCTCACCGCCCTGGTGTCGCGAGCGGCGTTCGCCGAGATCGACGACCGTGCGCTCGTGCAGTTCACCGGGCGATCGCACCGCTATGGCGACCGACGGCTGTCGGTGGTCGGTGTGCTGAGCGTGGTGTTCAGCGTCGCGACGGTCGGGCTCGCGGTGCTCGCGCAATCGGTGCCCGCCGCCGTGGTCGCCTCGATCGTGGTCGTCTCGCTGGCGGTGTGGCTGATGCTCTTCGCGCGCATCTCGGCCCCGATCAACAAGCGGCTCACTGCGGCCGCGCTCGCCGACGAGGTGCCCGCCGACGCCCGTGCACTGCAGGAGCGCTGGGAGTCGATCATCGTCCTGCGCAGCGTGTTGCAGGGGGTCGCGGTCGTGGGGCTGTGCGTGGCGCTCGCGCTGATCGCGGCCGCCTGAGCGCTGCCCGCCCACTCCCACCCGCCCACTCCCACCCGCCCACTCCCACCCCGGCCCGGCCCGCCTGGCCCCCGCGCTCCGTACCCCGCGCATCCATCGAGTGTTTCCGTTCGCGCACTTTGTTTCCCCGAGAGTGGAAACAGAGTGCGCGAACGGAAACACTCGACGGTGGGGTGTGGGGTGTGGGGTGTGGGGTGTGGGGTGTGGGGTGTGGGGTGTGGGGTGTGGGGTGTGGGGTGTGGGGTGTGGGGTGTGGGGTGTGGGGTGTGGGGTGTGGGGTGTGGGGTGTGGGGTGTGGGGTGTGGGGTGTGGGGTGTGGGGTGTGGGGTGTGGGGTGTGGGGTGTGGGACGTGCGGCGTAGAGGTGCGGGTGCGGGCCGCGCGAGGGTGTAGGGCGTGAGGGGTGAGCGGGCAGGAGAACGTGAGAGCGTTTGCATGAGGGTGCGACGCGCGCCGTGGCATCCGTGTCGGTGAGCGGCAGCACCTATGTAAGCGCTTGCAATCGGGCGGCCTCGGCTGCTACCGTCGCCCCAGTCGGATGGCGCACGGGCGCGCCGTCGTCAGGGGCAGGAGTCGAGGATGACGCGAAGCACGAGGGTGCGCAGATGGTTGGCGACGATCGTGGCGGGTGCCCTCGGGGCATCCCTCATCGGCGCCGCGGTGATCGCGGGGCCCGGCGCGGCCGCAGCCGATGAGCCGCGCACCTTCGCCCTCGTCGGCAGCCTGCAGACCGAGCTCGGATGCCCCGGCGACTGGCAGCCTGAGTGCGCGGCGACCGAGCTCGCCCCGACGGCGACGCCGGGTGTCTACGCCGCCGACTTCACGATTCCGGCCGGCGACTGGGAGTACAAGGTCGCGGTGAACGACGCCTGGGATGAGGCGTACGGCCTGAACGGCGGCGGCGACAACATCCCGCTGACCGTGGCGGGCGACACCGAGATCCGCGTGGTCTTCGACGACACGCTGAAGAAGGTCGGTCTCGAGGCGACCGACGCGACGCTGCGCGGTGCGTACGACGAGGCATCCGACGCATCCTTGGTCGACGCCCCGGTGCGCCAGGCCGGCAGCGACGAGGTCTTCTACTTCGTGATGACCGACCGGTTCGAGAACGGCGACTCGTCGAACGACGAGGGCGGGCTCACCGGTGACGCGCTCACGACCGGGTACGACCCGACGCACAAGGGCTTCTACCAGGGCGGCGACCTGGCCGGCCTGCGCTCGCAGCTCGACTACATCGAGGGTCTCGGCACCACCGCGATCTGGCTCACCCCGAGCTTCAAGAACCAGCCCGTGCAGGGCGAGGGTGCGAACGCGAGCGCCGGCTACCACGGCTACTGGGTCACCGACTTCACGCAGATCGACCCGCACCTCGGCACGAACGACGAGCTGGGCGACCTGATCGCCGACGCGCACGACCGCGGCATCAAGGTCTACTTCGACATCATCACGAACCACACGGCCGACGTCATCGACTACGCCGAGGGCGAGTACTCGTACATCGAGCAGGCCACCGAGCCGTACCGCGACGCCGAGGGCAACCCGATCGACCTCGCCGACTACGCCGGAGCCGGCGCCCCGCCCTTCCCGGCGCTCGACGCGGCGACCAGCTTTCCGTACACGCCGGTGCTCGACCCGGGTGAGGAGACGCTGAAGGTCCCGGCCTGGCTGAACGACCCGACGCTGTATCACAACCGCGGTGACTCGACGTGGGAGGGGGAGTCGGTCACGTACGGCGACTTCGTCGGCCTCGACGACCTGATGACCGAGCACCCCACCGTGGTGAACGGGTTCGTCGACGTGTACGAAGAATGGATCGACCTCGGCATCGACGGGTTCCGCATCGACACCGCCAAGCACGTGAACTTCGAGTTCTGGCAGCAGTGGTCGGCCCAGGTGCTCGACTATGCGCGCACGGTCGCCGGCAAGCCCGATTTCTTCATGTTCGGCGAGGTCTACGACGCCGACCCGGTGAAGCTCAGCCCGTACGTTCGCGACACCGACATGAACTCGGTGCTCGACTTCACCTTCCAGTCGCAGGCGGTGAGCTTCGCGGCCGGCAACTCGGCGAAGAACCTGCAGTCGCTGTTCGCGGGCGACGACTACTACACGACCCCGCACTCGTCGGCGACGGCGCTGCCGACCTTCCTCGGCAACCACGACATGGGCCGCGTGGGGTACTTCCTGCAGAACACGGATGCCCCGCTCGCGCGCGACGAACTGGCGCACGACCTGCTGTTCCTCACGCGCGGCCAGCCGGTCGTCTACTACGGCGACGAGCAGGGCTTCGCGGGCACGGGCGGCGACCAGAGCGCCCGGCAGACGATGTTCGCCTCGCAGGTGGACGAGTACACGGGGCAGTCGCTCGTCACCGGTGAGCCGTTCGGCACCGGCGCGCACCAGTCGACGGATGCTCCGCTCTACGAGCACATCGCCGAACTCTCGGCGCTACGCCAGGCGCATCCGGCGCTCGCGACGGGCGCGCAGGTCGAGCGGTACGTCGACAGCGGCGCGGGCGTGTATGCGTTCAGCCGCGTCGACCGCGCCGACAGGGTCGAGTACCTGGTCGCGGTGAACAACGCGACCGAGACCCGCACGGTCGAGGTGCCGACGCTGACCGACGCGGGCGTGTTCTCGCCGCTGTACGTCGACGGCGACGGCGCGGCCGACGGGGCGATCACGGCCGACGCCGAGGGCGTGGCATCCGTCACCGTTCCCGCCCTGGGGGCAGTGGTCTACACGGCCGACCGCCCGGTGACCGCGCCCGACGCGGGGCTCGCGATCTCGGTCGCGACGCCGGCCGCCGGCGCCGGTGTGCGGGGCGTCACTCCGGTCGCGGCCGACGTCGACCTCGGCACCTGGCAGGAGACCAGCTTCGCCTGGCGCATCGCGGGCGACGAGTCGGATGCCGCGTGGCATGCCCTCGGCACCGCCGAGGACACCTCGCCCCGCGTCTTCCACGACACCGCGGGCCTCACGACGGGCACGCTGCTCGAGTACCGCGCGATCTCGACGGATGCCGCGGGCCACCGCTCGGCCGCGTCCACCTACGCGTCGGTCGGCAACGCGGTGAACCTCGTCGAGGTCGACGAGCCCGAACAGCCGATCGAACTGGTCACCGTGCCGGGCAACCACAACGCCGCGATGGGCTGCGCGGGCGACTGGGCACCCGGCTGCGAGGCGGCGAAACTGACGCTGCGCGCCGACGGCGTCTACGCCGGCACGTTCGACCTGCCCGCGGGCGATTACGAGTACAAGGTCGCGGTCAACGGCTCGTGGGACGTGAACTACGGCCAGGGCGGCGTGCCCGGCGGTGCGAACGTCGCCTACCACCACGACGGCGGGCCGATCACGTTCTATTGGAACCCGGTGACGCACCTGGCGACCTCCAGCGCGCAGGGGCCGATCCTCACCGTGCCCGGCTCGTTCCAGAGCGAAATCGGATGCCCCGGCGACTGGGCGCCCGACTGCCTGGCGTCGATGCTCTTCGACTCCGACGGCGACGGGGTGTACGAGTTCACGACCACGTCGATCCCGGCGGGCGCGTACGAGGCGAAGGTCGCGCACGGCATGAGCTGGGGCGAGAACTACGGCGTCGACGGGGTGCGCGACGGCGCGAATTACACGTTCACGACGAAGGACGGCGAGCAGGTGACGTTCCGGTACACGCTCGCCACGCATGTGCTCGAGATCGAGGTGGCGAACCCGCCGCTGCCCGGCGCCGGCGAGGCGCGCGCGCAGTGGATCGACGCCGACACCGTCGCCTGGCCGGCCGCGCTGCTCGGCGGCGCCTCGGCCGACGGGCTCTCGTGGACGCTCGAGCACTCGGCCGACGCAGGGCTCGCGATCGGCGACGAGGGTGCGGTGACCGGGGCGACCGGCGACGCCGTGCGGCTGACGCTCGACGCGGCCGGGCTCACCGATGCGCAGCTCGCGCGGTTCCCGCAGCTGGGCGGCGGAGCGTACCTGTCGCTGAAGGTCGACGGCGTCGATCGCGCCGCGGTGCAGCGGCTGCTCACCGAGCAGCTCGCGGTCGCGCAGCGCTCGGGCGAGGCGGATGCCACGGATGCTCCGCTGACCGCGTTCACCGGCGTGCAGGTGCCCGGCGTGCTCGACGACCTCTATGCGGAGGCCGTGGCATCCGTCGACCTCGGGGTCAGCGGGCGCGGCGACGACACGGTCGCGACCGTATGGGCGCCGACCGCGCAGTCGGTGGTGCTCGAGCGGTGGGACGTCGGCGCGACGGGCGACCCGGCGCTCGTCGAGGCATCCTTCGACCCGTCGACCGGCACCTGGGCGACCGCGCCGGGTGCGCTCGACGCAGGCGACGAGTACCGCTGGCGGCTCGAGGTCTACCAGCCTTCGACTGAGGCGATCGAGACCAACTCGGTCACCGACCCGTACTCGACCGCGCTCACCGTGAACTCGACGCGCACCGTCGTCGTCGACCTCGACGACCCGTCGATCTCGCCCGAGCTGTGGACCGACACGCCCACGCCGGTCGTCGAGCACGCGGTCGATCGCGCGATCTACGAACTGCACGTGCGCGACTTCTCGATCACCGACGAGACCGTGCCCGAGGCCGAACGCGGCACCTACCGCGCGTTCACGCGCGACTCGGCCGGCACCGCGCAGTTGCGCGAGCTCGCCGCCGCGGGCATCAACACGGTGCACCTGCTGCCGACGTTCGACATCGCCACGATCGAGGAGCGGCGCGACGCGCAGGCGACCGCCGACTGCGACCTCGCGTCGTTCGGGCCGGCGTCGACCGAGCAGCAGGCGTGCCTCGCGTCCATCCGCGACCTCGACGGCTTCAACTGGGGCTACGACCCGTACCACTACCAGGCGCCCGAGGGCTCGTATGCGGTCGACCCCGACGGCGGCGCGCGCGTCGGCGAGTTCCGCGAGATGGTCGGAGCGCTGCACAGCATGGGCCTGCAGGTCGTGCTCGACGAGGTGTACAACCACACCTCGGCGTCGGGGCAGGCCGAGACCAGCGTGCTCGACCGGGTCGTGCCGGGGTACTACCAGCGGCTGAACGCGGCCGGCGCCGTCGAGACCTCGACGTGCTGCCAGAACGTCGCGACCGAGCACTCGGTGGCGCAGAAGCTGATGGTCGACTCGGTGGTGCTCTGGGCGAAGGAGTACAAGGTCGACGGGTTCCGCTTCGACCTCATGGGTCACCACTCGAAGGAGAACCTGCTCGCGGTGCGGGCGGCGCTCGACGAGCTGACCCTCGAGCGCGACGGCGTCGACGGTTCGGCGATCTACCTCTACGGCGAAGGCTGGAACTTCGGCGAGGTGGCCGACAACGCGCTGTTCGAGCAGGCCACGCAGGGCCAGCTCGGCGGCACCGGCATCGGCACCTTCAACGACCGGCTGCGCGACGGCGTGCACGGCGGCAGCCCGGTCGACGGGTCGTCGACCTACGATCAGGGCTTCGGCACCGGGCTCGCTGGCGACCCGAACGGGCACCCCGCCCGCGAGGGCACGCGCACGCTCGGCCAGCAGACCGACCTGGTGAAGCTCGGCCTGGCCGGCAACCTGCGGGCGTTCGAGTTCGAGGCGTCCGACGGCACTCTCAAGCGCGGCGACGAGGTCGACTACAACGGGCAGGCCGCCGGCTACGCCGACCAGCCCGACGAGGTCATCACCTACGTCGATGCGCACGACAACGAGACGCTGTTCGACCACGGCATCTGGAAGCTGCCGACCGATACGTCGATGGCCGACCGCGTGCGCATGAACACGCTGTCGCTCGCGACCGTCGCGTTCGCGCAGACCCCGTCGTTCTGGCACGCCGGCACCGAGCTGCTGCGCTCGAAGTCGCTCGATCGCAACAGCTACAACTCGGGCGACTGGTTCAACCGAATCGACTGGACGGGCCAGGAGTCGACCTTCGGGTCGGGTCTGCCGCCCGAGGCCGACAACGGGGCGAAGTGGGCCGACATGGCGGCGCTGCTCGCCGACCCCGCGCTGAAGCCGAACGCGGCGGACATCGCGGCCGCCGAGGCATCCGCCCTCGACCTGCTGCGGGTGCGATCCAGCGTCGACCTGCTGCAGCTCGGCTCGGCCGAGCTCATCGAGCAGAAGGTGACGTTCCCGAACAGCGGGCCGGATGCCACGGCCGGTCTCATCACGATGCTCATCGACGATCGCATCGGCGGGGACGCCGACGCCGACCTCGACGGCGCCCTCGTCGTGTTCAACTCGTCGCCCGAGCCGATCACCGAGGCGATCGACGGGCTCGCCGGCCGCGAGTTCGCGCTCAACGCGGTGCAGGCCGAGGGCGCAGACGCGGTGACCGCATCGACGTCGTGGGATGCGGCGACCGGCACGGTGACCATCCCGGCGCGGACCGCGGCGGTGCTGGTCGAGGCGCAGGGCGGTGAGCCGGGTGAGCCGGGGGAGCCGGGCGAGCCTGGGGAGCCGGGGCAGCCGGGCGAGCCTGGGGAGCCGGGGCAGCCCGGGGAGCCGGGTGAGCCGGGTGCGGTGCCGACGCTGCAGCTCTCGACGGGCACGGTGCGCCCGGGCGACGTGATCGGCATCACCGGCGCCGGCTTCGAGCCGGGTGAGGCGGTGCAGGTGTGGCTGCACTCGACGCCGCGACTGCTCGTCGGTGCGACGGCCGATGCGCAGGGCGCGATCTCGGTGCAGGCGACGATTCCGCTCGACACCGAGCCCGGCGACCACGAGATCCGGGTGCTCGGAGTCGGCTCGGGCCTCGAGGCATCCGCCGCCCTCGTGGTGCTCGGGCCGCTCGGCCTCACGGGCACCGAGGCATGGCTCGCGCTGCTGCTCGCGCTCGCGTTGCTCGCGGCGGGCGCGATCGTGCTCGGACCGCGGCTGGTGCGGCGCGTTCGCTGATCACCCCTGGTCGGGGAGCGCCCAGACGCGTCGCCGCTTCGCGTCGGCGCTCCTCGACCGGTGGAGGGCGAGTCAGGCGCGCTCCGCAAGCAGCGCGTGGCAGCGCTCGAGACGCGCGAGCCACCACGCGGTGCGGTCGGCGTCGGCGGCCCACCGGTCGAGCAGCGCGGATGACACGTCGACCCGCCGCACGGGCACGGCTCCGTCGACCGGCGAGAGCGGAGCATCCGTGACATCCGCTGCCAGCAGCGACGCGGTGCCGAGCCCGCAGTCGAACTCGAGATCGGCGATCGCGGCCGCCAGGTGCGCGCCCATCGCGAGGCCGACGCTCGTGTCGAGCGCGCTCGACACGTTCACCGGCAGCCCCGCCTCGGCGACGATCGCGAGCGCGCGACGGATGCCGCCGAGCGGCTGCGCCTTGATCACGAGCAGATCGGCGGCGCCGGCCTCGGCGACCGCGAGCGGGTCGGCGGCGCGCCGCACGCTCTCATCGGCCGCGATCGGGATGCCCATGTAGCGGGTACGCTCACGGATCTCGGCAAGCTCGGGCACCGTCGCGCACGGCTGCTCGATGTATTCGAGGTCGAAGGCCGCCAGCGCGTGGATCGCGTGCTCGGCCTCGTCGACGTTCCATCCGCCGTTCGCGTCGAGCCGCACTCGGCCCTCGGGCCCGAGCGTCTCGCGCACCGCCCGCACCCGCGCGACGTCCTGTGCGAGCGTCTGGTCGGAACCCGCCACCTTGACCTTCGCGGTGCGACAACCGGGGAATCGGGCGAGCACGGCGGCGACGCTGTCGGGATCGACCGAGGGCACCGTCGCGTTCACGCGGATCGCGTCGCGCAGCGTGGGCGGCGGCGCGTTCCAGCCGAAGTCGATGGATGCCTCGAGCCACGTCGCGGCCTCGCCGTCGCCGTACTCGGCGAACGGGCTGAACTCGGTCCACCCCTCTGGCCCCTCGAACACGACCGCCTCGCGCACCTCGATGCCGCGGAACCGCGTGACGAGCGGAAGGGCCACGACGCGGGCCGACGCGAGCACGTCGGCGAGCGGGGGCGGCGGGGCGGGCGACGGTGCATTGGCGGGGCTCACCCCGTCATCGTGGCATGCGCCGCCCGCGCCGTCACGGCCCGGTCACGGCCCGGTCACGGCCCGGAGCTGTCGACGGGCGCGAAGATGCGGGTCACGCCCTGGGCCGGCGCGTCGATGTAGACGGCGACGGTGAGGGTGCGCGGCGGATTCTGCGCCTCGCCGACGACCACGTCGGGCCCGTGCGCGACGAGGAAGTCGTCGAACTCGGCGATGGTCGCCGGATACGTGGTGCGAACCGCGTTCGTCGACGACCCGATCGCGATGCCTTCGGCGGTGCGCACCTCGACGCCGCCGGTCGCCGGGCCCGACGCGAGCACGTCGAACGCGAGATCGGAGGTCTCGTGCGCCGTGCCGAGCCGGAACCCGCCCCAGCCGTACGTCGTGTACGGCGGGCGCTCGGCGTGGCCCGGATCATCGCCGACGACGGGCGCCTCGCCGAGCACGGCGGTGAGTCGTTCCACCACCGCGTCGAGCGAATCGTCGTACGCCGCTTCGAGCAGCGTGGTGTCGTCGTCGGCGATGACCGTGAAGCCGTCGGCGGCGACGATGATCGTCGCCGCGTCGGACTCGGGTGGCCGCACACTCGACTGCGTGTCCGGCGCTTGCGACGGCAGGGACACGGCGAAGGGTGCCGCGCAGCCCGCCAGGGCACTGGTGATGCCGGCGGCGACCAGAAGGGTGGTCGCCCGGCGGATGTGTCGGATCATGCGTGGGACGTAACCAGCCCCCCGGACGAGCCTGCTCAGGGTCAGCCCTGATCCAGGATCCCCCGACCGGTGGAAACTCACCCTCCCCCTCCTCCCCCGCGGGGACGCTTGTGGTCGCTTCGGGACGCGCGGGGCGACCACGAGCGTCCCCGCGGGAGGCGGAGGGTGACCACGAGCGTCCCCGGCGGGGTGCGGGCGCGGAAACTAGGCTGGAGGGCATGGCAGACCAGGTCTCCGAGCTGTTCGATCCGGCCGAGTGGGTGGATGCCCCGGCCGGCGCCGGGTTCACCGACATCACCTACCACCACTCGACCGACGGGCGCATCGCCCGGGTCGCGTTCGACCGCCCCGAGGTGCGCAACGCGTTCCGGCCGCACACGGTCGACGAGCTGTACCGTGCGCTCGAGGACGCGCGCACGAACCCGCGCATCGGTGTGGTGCTGCTCACCGGCAACGGGCCGAGCCCGAAGGACGACGGTTGGGCGTTCTGCTCGGGCGGCGACCAGCGCATCCGCGGCCGCGACGGGTACAAGTACTCCGACGCCGAGACGGCGATCGTCGACGGCGTCGGCGGTACGGCCGATCCGCACGGGCACGCCGCGGTCGGCCGCCTGCACATCCTCGAGGTGCAGCGGCTCATCCGCTTCATGCCGAAGGTCGTCATCGCCGTCGTGCCCGGCTGGGCCGCCGGTGGCGGCCATTCGCTGCACGTGGTCTGCGATCTCACGATCGCCAGCCGCGAGCACGGCCGCTTCAAGCAGACCGACGCCGACGTCGGCTCGTTCGACGCGGGCTACGGCAGCGCCTACTTCGCCCGGCAGATCGGACAGAAGTTCGCGCGCGAGGTGTTCTTCCTCGCCGAGGAGTACTCGGCCGACCGCGCGTACGAGATGGGCGCCGTGAACCGGGTGGTGCCGCACGCCGACCTCGAGCGCGAGGCCATCGCGATGGCGCGTGCCATCCTCACCAAATCGCCCACGGCGATCCGCATGCTGAAGTTCGCGTTCAACGCCGTCGACGACGGAATGGTCGGCCAGCAGGTGTTCGCCGGCGAGGCGACCCGTCTCGCGTACGGCACCGACGAGGCGGTCGAGGGGCGCGACGCGTTCCTCGAGAAGCGCGACCCCGACTGGGGCCCCTACCCGTGGCACTACTGATGTGGGTGACGGCTGACCGCCTGAGCCGGTTACGGGGTCGAGCGTGAAACCGCTCCTGCCGGTTTCGGCGTCGGAGGTCCCCGCGCTGACGCGCGCACTCGCCACGGCGCTCGAGGGCGGTGCAGCCGTGTTCCCCGTCGCCGGGGGTGACCTCGTCGCCCCGGCGGCCGAGGTCGACGACGGCATCGCGCTGGTCATCGAGACGAGCGGGTCGACGGATGCCCCGAAGCGCGTGCTGCTCACCGCCGACGCGCTGACCGCGAGCGCGGACGCCACGCACGACGTGCTCGGCGGCATCGGGCACTGGCTGCTCGCGCTTCCCGGTCACTACATCGCAGGTGCGCAGGTGATCGTGCGCAGCCTGCTCGCGGGGTCGGAGCCGGTGTTCCTCAGCGGCGGTGGGTTCGAGGTGCGAGCATTCGCCGAGGCATCCGCCGAATTCGACCCGACGATTCCGCACTACACCTCGCTGGTGCCCGTGCAGCTGGCCCGCCTCGTCGAGGCTGCCGAGCACGACCGGTTCATCGCCGCAGCCCTCGGGTCGTTCGACGCCGTACTGCTCGGCGGTCAGGCGGCGCCCGCCGGACTCGTCGCCCGCGCCGACGCACTCGGGGCGCGGGTCGTGCGCACCTACGGCTCGAGCGAGACGGCAGGCGGGTGCGTGTACGACGGCCTGCCGCTCCCGGGCGTGCGCGTCCGCATCGTCGACGACGAAGTGCAGCTCGCCGGCCCCACGCTCGCGTCGGGCTACCTCGACGACCCCGAGCGCACCGCGCGCGCATTCGAGACGGATGCCTCGGGCACCCGCTGGTACCGCACCGGCGACCTCGGCGCGTTCGACGCCGAGGGGCGCCTGCGCATCCGCGGTCGCGCCGACGACGTCATCATCTCGGGCGGCATCAAGGTGGCGCTCGGCGAGGTCGAGCGTGCGGTGCGCGGCCTGCCCGGGCTCGCGGGGGCGGTCGTGGTGCCGGTGGCCGATCCCGAATGGGGCGAGCGGGCGGCCGTCGTCAGCGGCGAAGCATCCGTCTCGCTCGATGCGCTCGCCGAGGCGACGGATGCCGCCGGGCTGCACCCGGCCGCTCGCCCCGTGCGCCTCGTGGTGCTCGACCCGCTGCCGATGCTCGCCTCGGGCAAGCCCGATCGCCGCGCGATCGCGGCCCACCTCTCATCGAGTGGGCGGAGAACGCGCGAGTAGAAGTTGGTCGGGGCGTTCTTCGCCCATTCGATCGGGGGTGGCTGGGGAGTGATCAGGGCATCCGAAGCCTCGCATCGTTAGCATGTGCGGGTGGCACGCCCGAAGACCCAGCGCAAGCAACCGCATCCCTCGTCTCGCTCGACGTCGCGAACCCACGGCCGTTCCGGCAATCCGGCCCGCGCCGCCGCGACCGGTCCGGTCGCCGCGGCGGGCCCCGTGACCTGGCGCGACTGGGTCGCCGGCGCGCGGCTGCGCACCCTGCCGCTCGCGATCTCGCCGGTCGCACTCGGCACGGGCGCCGGCGTCGTGGCGATCAGCGACGGCCCGTGGCATCCGACCCGCTTCGCCCTCGCGCTCGTGGTCGCCCTCGCGCTGCAGATCGGCGTGAACTACGCGAACGATTACTCCGACGGTATCCGCGGCACCGACGCGCACCGCGTCGGGCCCGCGCGCCTGACCGGATCGGGCCGGGTGAAGCCGCGGCACGTGCTCGTCGTCGCCCTCGTCTTCTTCGCCCTGGCCGCGGCCGCGGGCCTCGCGCTCACGATCACCACCCAGCAGTGGTGGCTGCTCGCGGTCGGCGCGGTCGCGATCGTCGCCGCGTGGTTCTACACGGGCGGCAAGCGGCCCTACGGGTATTACGGCCTCGGCGAGTTGTTCGTGTTCGTGTTCTTCGGGCTCGTCGCCACGGCGGGGTCGGCGTTCGTGCAGGCGCTCTGGGTGAATCTCGAGGCGTGGCTCGGCGGCGTCGGCGTCGGGCTCATCGCGTGCGCGGTGCTGATGGCCAACAACCTGCGGGATGTCACGCAGGATCGCGCTGCCCGCAAGCGCACGCTCGCCGTGCTGGTGGGGCCGGTCGCGGGGCGGGTGCTGTTCTGCCTGTTCCTGTTGCTGCCGTTCGGGCTCGTCGTGTTCTGGTCGCTGCTCTACCCGACCGCGGTGCTCGTGCTGTTCGCGCTGCTCGCGGCGATCCCGGCGTGTCTCATCGTGGCGATGGGCCGAACCCCCCGCGACCTGATCATCGCGCTGCAGCTCGCGAGCCTCACCTCGCTCGTCTACGGCATCGGGCTCGGGCTGGCGTTCGCGCTGTAACGCCGGGGTCCCCGATGGGCGGCCCTGACGCAGCTCGGGGCTACTCGGCTTCGGGCTCGCGCGGCGCGGGTCGGGGGGCAGGGTCGGATGACTCGGCCTGGGCCATGCCGTCGATCACAGCGTCCTCGATGTCGTCGTCGACGCGCTTGACCGGCTGCTCGCGGTGGCGCGCGGCGTACAGGTCGCTCGACATCGCGTCGCGCGCCCGGCGGAGGAACACGAGCGACGCCGCGAGGCCGAAGAGCGTCGCCACGGCCACTGAGATCCACGGGTCGACGCCGGCGATCATGAGCACGACGAGCGGCACGGCGAACAGGGCGACGCGCAGCACGGTGTACCAGATCCAGACGGGCACGGATTTCACTCGGACAGTCTAGGCAGGCCGTGCCTGAGCATCCGCCGGAGGCGCAGTACCGCGCAGCACAGCCGGGCCCGCTCGTCAACTCCCAGCCGACTGTGACCGCGGCGTGCCTATACTCAGGGCATGCTCCGAGTCTGGTTCGGACTTGCCGTCGCCGCAGCCGTGTTCATGATCTATTCGGTCGTCGACTGCGCGCTGTTCGACCGCACCCGGATCCGCGGCGTCGCCCGCGGTTGGTGGATCGTCATCATCCTGTTCGTGCCCGTGATCGGCGGCGTCCTCTGGTTCTGGATCGGCCGTGGCCCGTCCGCTCGGGTGGGTGGCCGTCGTGGCGGCCCGGTCGCGCCCGACGACGACCCCGATTTCCTGCGTCGCCTCGAGCGCGACGCGGCGCAGGAGGAGCGCATCCGCCGGCTCGAGCAGGAGCTCGCCGAACTCGACGACGACGCGCCCGATTCGCAGGGTGAGCCCGGCGGACGACCCGAGCCACGGCCGCATCGCGACCCCGGCCCCGACGGCGCGGCGGGCGAGGCCGGCCCGAGCGGTCGGCCGAATGCCTGAGGCGGGCGCCCCCGAGGGGCGACCCGCGCCCTACAGTCCCGCGAGCAGGTACGCGGCGGCGCTGCTCGCGGAGTTCGTGCGCGCCGGAGTGACCGACATCGTCGTCGCCCCGGGGTCGCGCTCGCAGGCCCTCGCACTCGCCGCGGCCGATCTCGAGGCCGAGGGCCGGGTGCGCCTGCACGTGCGGATCGACGAGCGGGGTGCGGGGTTCCTCGCGCTCGGGCTGGCGCTCGAGTCGGGTCGCCCCGCGCTCGTCGTCACCACGAGCGGCACCGCGGCGGCGAACCTGCACCCCGCCGTGCTCGAGGCCCACCACGCGGGCGTTCCGCTCATCGCGCTCACCGCCGACCGCCCCGACGAGGTGCGCCGCACCCGCTCGAACCAGACCACCGTGCAGCCGGGCATCTTCGGCGAGGCGGTGCGTCTCGACCGCGACGTCGGCGCGCCGACCGGCGGGGCCGACGAGCCCGAGGCCGCCGCGGCGCTGGCCCGCCGAGTGCTCGCCGCCGCGCACGGCACCGACGATCGCGGCGTTCCCATCGCGCACCCGGGGCCTGGCCCCGTGCACCTGAACCTGCAGCTGCGCGAGCCGCTGTCGGGTGCGGCGCACGATGCGGGGGATGTCTCGGCGCAGGCCGACCCCGACGCGCAGGCCGCGGCATCCGGTCGCACCGCCGCATCGCCCGGCGATCCGTATGCCGGCCCGAACGCTCGCTCGCATTCGGGGCCGAACGGCGGCCCGAACGCCGGCGCGCATTCCGGCGGAGCATCCGACGGTGCCGAACCGATCGGCAACCCCATCGAACCCGGCCCGCTCACGCTCGTGGTCGCCGGGGCCGGCGCCGGCGAGGGCGCCGAGGCGTTCGCGCGCGAAGGGGGCTGGCCGCTGCTGGCCGAGGTGTCGAGCGGTGCGCGATTCGGGCCGAACCTCGTCATCGCCGCCCGCGAACTGCTGCACGAGCCGGGCTTCGGCGATCGCGTCGAGCGGGTCGTCGTATTCGGCCACCCGACCCTGACCCGCGAGGTGCCCGCGCTGATCGGCCGCGACGGGGTCGAGGCCATCGTGGTCGCGCCGAGCGGCATCGAGTGGTTCAATCCGGGCCACCGGGTGCGGCGGTTCGAGCGGGCCGTGCACGCGGCATCCCACGAACCGACCGCCGAAGACCGCAGCTGGCTGCGCCGCTGGGTGCACGCGAGCCGGGCGCTGATCGACGCCCTCGACGAACCCGAGCCCGCCGACTCCCTCGAGAGCGGCGTCGACGAGACGGGGCACGTCACCGACTTCGCCGCGCAGCGCGCGTACCTGAAGGCGCAGCTCGATCGCATGCACGCGCCCGTGACGCGGCGCATGCTCGTCGAGGCGGTCTGGTCGGCGACCTGGCCGCACGACCGGCTGCTGTTCGGAGCATCCCGGCTGATCCGCGACGCCGACCGCACCGTGCCCGGCCGGCGCATCCGGGTCTACGCGAACCGCGGGCTCAGCGGCATCGACGGCACGGTCGCGACCGCGTTCGGCATCGCGGTCGCGAGTCAGCAGCCGGCGCCGGGCGAAGAACCGGATGCTCCGCCGCCCGCCGCGGCGGGCGTGACGCGCGCCGTGATCGGCGATCTCACCCTGCTGCACGACGTCGGCTCGCTGCTGCTCGCGCCGGGCGAGGCGCGACCGCGCCTGCAGCTCATCGTGGGCAACGACGGCGGCGGCACGATCTTCGACGCGCTCGAGGTCGCCGCGAGCGCCGCCCCCGATCGGTTCGACCGCGTGCAGTACACGCCGCAGTCGGTCGATCTGGCCGTACTCGCCGCCGCGTACGGCTGGGAGTACCGTCGCGCGGCGACCCGCAGCGAGCTCGCGGAGGCCCTCGGCACCGCGGTCACCGGCCCGAGCGTGCTCGAAGTTCCCCTCGAGCGCTGACCGGGCGCGCAGCCGCTGCGCTCGCGCTCCGCGCCGCTGCCGCGCCCGCGCTCCGGCCGCCCGCGGATCAGGAAGAATCGCGCGACACGCCGACGATCGGGTGTCGGCACTCGGCGTGCCGCGCGCTGCTTCCTGATCCGCGCAATCGCGCATCGCGCATTCCCCAATCGCGCGGCAGGCGACAGGATGGGAGGACGCGACGAGGGAGGGGCCGTGCGATGACGCGGGAGACCTACTGGAGAGAAGACCCCGCTGAACTGCTGCGGGCACGGCCGGGGATCCGACTGACCGAGGTCGACCCCGACTCGCATCCCGGCATCCGGGGCTCGAAGTCCGACGGCGAGGAGGAGCTCGTCGAAGGCGCGGGGATCCTCGCCGACCTGCAGGAGCTGCTGTTCGCGAACAGCCGGCTCGGCGATCGCCGGCGCATCCTGCTCGTGCTGCAGGCGATGGACAGCGCCGGCAAGGGCGGCATCGTCAAGCACGTCATGAGTGCCGTCGACCCGTCGGGCGTGCAGCTCACCTCGTTCAAGAAGCCCACCGAGGAGGAGCTCGGCCACGACTTCCTGTGGCGCATCAGCAAGGCTTCGCCGGGCCCCGGCATGATCGGCGTGTTCGACCGCTCGCACTACGAGGACGTGCTGATCGGGCGGGTGCGCGAGCTCGCCCCGCCCGAGGAGATCCAGCGGCGCTACGAGGCGATCAACGAATTCGAGCGCGGGCTCGTCGCGGGCGGCGCCACCATCATCAAGGTCATGCTGCACATCTCGCGCGATGAGCAGCGCAAGCGACTCGGCGCCCGGCTCGACCGACCCGACAAGCACTGGAAGTTCAACCCGGGCGACATCGACGAGCGCGAGCTGTGGGATGACTATCAGCGCGCGTACGAGGCCGTCTTCGAGCGCACCTCGACGCTCGAGGCGCCGTGGTACGTCGTGCCCGCCAATCGCAAGTGGTATGCGCGGCTGGCCGTACAGCACCTGCTCATCGAGGCGCTCGAAGGCATGGCGCTCGAGTGGCCGAAGGCCGACTACGACGTCGTCGAGCAGCAGGCGCGACTCGCGGTGAGCTGAATCCGGTGAGCTGGATCCGGTGAGCTGGATCAGCCGCCGAACGCCTCGACGATCGGCCGGAACTTCATCACGGTCTCGGCGAGTTCGTCGGCGGGCACCGAGTCGTGCACGATGCCGCAGCCCGCGTACGCGGTGACGGTGCCGTCGGGGTCGACCTGCGCGCACCGCAGCGCGATCGCCCACTCGCCGTCGCCGTCGCCGTCGACCCAGCCGACCGGGCCGGCGTACCGGCCGCGGTCGAACCCCTCGAGCTCGTCGATCACACGCAGCGCGATCTTGCGCGGCGTGCCCGCGACGGCCGCGGTCGGATGCATCGCCCGCACCAGGTCGAGCGAGCTCGACCCGTCGCCGAGCGTGCCCTTCAGGTCGGTTGCGAGGTGCCACAGGTTCGGCAGCTGCAGCGTGAACGGCTCGGGGCTCGCGTCGAGGCGCGCGGTGTGCGGTTCGAGGCGGTTCACCGCGCTGGCGACCGCGAGGGCGTGCTCGTCGAGGTCTTTCGCCGACGCGAGCAGCGTGGTTGCGCGTTCACGATCGGATGCCTCGCCGGCGCCCCGCGCGATCGTGCCCGCCAGCACCCGCGACGACACCTGCCCGTGATCGACCCGCACGAGCGTCTCGGGGCTCGCGCCGATCAGCCCGTCGACCGCGAACACCCACGTGTCGGGGTAGTCCTCTCCGAGCCGGTTGATCGTGGCGCGCAGGCCGTCGTCCTCGTGCAGTTCGCCGACGAGCTGGCGCGCCAGCACGACCTTCTGCAGGTCGCCGGCGTCGATGCGCCGCACGGCCTCGGCGACCGAGCGCTCGTATCGGGTCGGCGTCACGGAGCCCGGCGAGAACGCGACCCGCGGCACGCGTCGGCGGGGCGCGGGCTCGGGCAGCACCAGCGTCGCGGATGCCTCGTCGCCCGAGACATCCGCCTCGTCGATGTCGCCCGTGGCGAGCGAGATGCGCGTGACCCAGGCGCGCCCGTCGCGTCGGCCGAGCACGAGCTCGGGCACGATGAGCGCGCTCGGCGCGGCCGAGTCGTCGGCGAAGGCGAAGGCGCCGAACGCGACGAGGCCCGTGCCGGGCAGCCCCACCCGATCGTCGACGTCGGCCTCCTCGGCGAGCGCGCGCCACGCGGCGGCCGCGTCGTCGATGCGCTCGGCGCCCGACGACTCGATGCGCAGCACCTCGCCGAGCCCCACGATGCCCTCGCCCCGTCGCAACCAGACCAGGGGGTTGCGCGGGTCGGCGCGCGGAATCAGGGGTTCGGTCTCGTCGACCGCGATCGTGCGAACGGACAGCCGGGGGTGATGCACGGCGTCCAGCCTACGCCGGGCGATCCGAGTGGCCGGAGCCCGGGGCGGGGCGGGGCGGGGCGGAGTGACCCCCAACACGGGGGATGGCGGAGCGCGAGTCGAATGCGTAGGTTCAGTCAGAGTCGGCAGCACCCCCACCTACCCGAATCGCCGGCTCCCGGAGGACGTTGTGTACTCGAGAGTTCTCGCTGCCCTCATCGTCGTCGCCGCGGGCGTGCTCGCCGTTCCGGCGCCCGCGAGCGCGGAGGACTATGTTCCCGACCCGCCCGGGCGACTGACCCTGGCCGGTTCCACGGTGTCGCCGAGCTGCGAGGCCGACGTCCCGTGGATCGACTATCGGGTCGTGCTCACCGATCCCGACTCGCAGGCCACATCGCACGAAGCGACGCTCGTGCTGAGCGGCGGGGGCAACACGCACTCGATCCCGCTCGGCACCATCGGGTCCGATGGCGTGCTCACGGGTCGAGTGCTCTGGCCGGGCGCCTCGATCGGAGCCGACGGGCGTGGCGACGGCTGGCCCGGCTGGGCGTTCGTCGATGGGGAATGGGTCGAGACCGACGGCAACTTCGCGTGGACCCGACAGGAGATCCAGGCCGAGATCACGGTGAACCCCGAGATCCCGGTGGCCCTCAGCTACCCGCCCGCGACGCCGCTGTGCCTCGTCGCTCCTCCGGCCGAGGCGTCGCCGGCGGGCGGCGATGCCGCGTCGGCGACCGACCCCGGACTCGCCTCGACCGGTTTCGACGGTGCGGCGTGGATCGGCATCGGTGCCGGCGCACTCGGATTGATCGCGGTCGGCGGCATCGCGCTCGCGATCGCCCGTCGGCGACGCACCAGCGAGTAGTCCGGGGCGCATGACCCGGGCACCGCGCGCAGAGGCGCCTGCACCGCGCCGCCGCAGGCTGCGCGTGGTACTCGGCGTACTCGTGCTCGCCGCGGTCGCGGTCACGGCCGCAGCGGCGTGGATCGGCGTGCGCGCACTCACGGCGAAGCAGGAGCTCGAGGCCGCGGTTCCCGTCGTCGAACGGATCGTCGACGTCGCACAGGCGGATCCGACCGAGCTCGGGGACTCGATCGACGAGCTCACCGCGCACACGGCGCGCGCCGTCGAACTCACCGACGATCCCGTGTGGCGCACCGCCGAACACCTGCCCTGGATCGGCGACGACCTCGCCGCCGTTCGCACGCTCGCCGCGGTGGGCGACCGGCTCGCCCAGCACGTTGCGAAACCGCTGGTCGGCGTGGCGGGGCAGCTCTCCGGCGACGGCTTGCGCATCCGCGACGGCCGGTTCGATCCGGCGCCGCTCGCCGCGCTCGGCTCGGCGGCTTCCGGCGTGGGCGCCGAACTCGCCGACGCCGCGAACGCGGTGGCCGCGATCGATCGCGAGGGACTCGTCTCCCCGGTCGCGCACGCCAGGGATCGACTGTCGGACCTGCTCGAGCAGGCGCGCCCGTACGCCGAGGCGATCTCGACCGCGGGGCCGCTCATCGCGCCGATGCTCGGGCTCGACGGGCCACGCGACTACCTCGTGCTCATCCTCAACAACGCCGAGGTGCGCGCGACCGGAGGGATTCCGGGCGCACTCGCGGTCGTCCACGTCGAAGACGGCACGATGGATCTCGAACCGATCCGCTCGAACTCGGACATCCCCGCCTTCGACGCGCCCATCCTGCCGCTCGGCACGGCAACGGCCGACCTGTACGGCTCGCTGCCCGGCCGGTTCGTGCAGGACGTCACGATGACGCCCGACTTCGACGAGACCGCGCGGTTGGCGCGTGCGTTCTGGGCCGGTGCGACCGGAGTGCAGGTCGACGGGGTCATCGCGGTGGACCCCGGCGTGCTCGCCGCCTTTCTCCGCGCCATCGGAGCGGTCGAGGTCGACGGTCTCACGTTGACGGCCGACGACGTCGTGCGCCAGCTGCTCGTCGATTCGTATCTGCGTATCGACGACCAGGGGACGCTCGACGCCTTCTTCGCCGACGTCGGGCACGCGGTCTTCGCCGCGGTCACGTCGGGCGGTCACGATCCGCGCTCGCTCGTGGATGCGGCTGTCTCATCGGCGCAGGACGGACGCATCTCGATCTGGAGCGCGCACCCCGACGAGCAGGCGGTGCTCGCCGACACCGCCCTCGGCGGACCCCTCGCCGCGCTCGATGCCGCGGGCCCCGACTCGTACGGGGTCTACTTGAACGATGCCACCGGCGGAAAGTTCGACCCGTTCCTCGACCTTGCGGTCGACGCCGGCACTGTCGAATGCCGCGCCGACGGCCGGCAGGAGGTGGTCGTGCGCGTGACCGCGACGAGCACGGCGCCGAACGATGCGTGGCAGAGCCTGCCCCGGTACGTCACGGCCGGCCGGCCGCAGGGCTACGGGGTCGACGTCGGCGTAATGGCGGTCGACGTGGCGGTCTACGGGGCACCCGGCTCGTATCAGGGGTCGGTGCTGGTCGACGGCGAGCGGGTGCCCGCCGCCACGACGACCGATGACGGTCGGCCCGTCGCGTACACCCGAATCCAGATGCTGCCCGGGCGCACGTCGGTGCTCGAGGTGCGGTACGTGGCATCCGAGCCGGGCGCGGTGCGGCCCGTCGTGCGGCACACGCCGACCGTCGGCCCCGTCACGGTCGGCACGTGGGAACCCGCCTGCGAGGCGCAGTGAGACGCCCGGCAGGGCCCGCCGCCTAAGCTGGTCGCATGCGTGCAGACCTCGGCAAGGACCCGTCGCAGGTGTCGGCGATGTTCGACGGGGTCGCGGCCCGCTACGACCTGACGAACAACGTGCTGTCGGTCGGCAACGCCCCGCTGTGGCGGGTGGCGACGACCCGCGCCGTCGACCCGAAGGCGGGCGAGAAGATCCTCGACGTCGCCGCCGGCACCGGCACGTCCAGTGCCAGCCTCGCGCGCAGCGGGGCATCCGTCGTGGCCGCCGACTTCTCGCCCGGCATGATCGAGGTCGGCCGGCAGCGGCAGGCGCACGTGCCGAACCTCGTGTTCGTCGAGGCCGACGCGACCGACCTGCCGTTCGGCGACGACGAGTTCGACGCCGTGACCATCTCGTTCGGGCTGCGCAACGTCAACGACCCGCAGCAGGCGCTGCGCGAGTTCCTGCGCGTGACGAAGCCGGGCGGCCGGCTCGTGGTGTGCGAGTTCTCGCACCCCGCGAACCCGCTCATGCGCACCGGGTACGACGTCTACCAGCGCTGGATCATGCCCTCGCTCGTGCGGCTCACGAGCTCGAACGACACCGCCTACGAATACCTGAACGAGTCGATCGGCGCCTGGCCCGACCAGGCCGCGCTCGCCGCACGCATCCGCGCCGCCGGTTGGAGTGAGGTGGCGTACCGCAACCTCACCGGCGGCATCGTGGCGTTGCATCGCGGGCGCAAGCCCGGCACACCGCCGGTCGAGTAGCGGGAAGCGCGTATCGAGACCCCCCGACGGGACCTCACGAGGTCTCGGTACGCTCGCCGGCGCTCGCTCCTCGACCCGCGGGGCGACCCCCGCACACCCGCGGAGCATCCGTGCAGGAAACCTCCCGATAGGCTGATGGGGTGAAACCGAGCGTTCCCGCGCTGCGCCGCGGCTCCTCGCTCGCGGCCAACCTGGGCCTCAGCGAGCGGGTCTTCGCCTCGGCGGCAGACCGCGCGATGGCCAAGGCCATCGACGACGGACTCGACCGTGTCGAGGCCGGTCTCGTCGACGAGGTCGCGTTCGCCGACCCGATCGCCGGGGCATCCGCCCGGTACCTGCTCGAGGCGGGGGGCAAGCGCGTGCGCCCGATGCTCACCCTGCTGACGGCGCAGCTCGGTGACGGCGTCACCGACGCGGTCGTGACCGCCGCGCAGGCGATCGAGATCACGCACCTCGGCAGCCTCTACCACGACGACGTCATGGACGACTCCGAGCGCCGCCGCGGCGTGCCCAGCGCACAGACGGTGTGGGGCAACTCGGTCGCGATCCTCACCGGCGACCTGCTGTTCGCGCGTGCCAGCCAGTTGATGGCGCGGCTCGGCGAAGGCGCCATCCGGTTGCAGGCCGGCACGTTCGAACGGCTCGTGCTCGGCCAGCTGCACGAGACGGTCGGCCCGCAGCCCGGCGACGACCCGATCGAGCACTACCTCGCCGTGCTCGGCGACAAGACCGGTTCGCTGATCGCCGCCGCCGCGCAGGCCGGCATCATCTTCTCGGGCGCCGACCGCAGGTTCGAGCAGCCGATCGTCGACTTCGGCGAGCGCATCGGCGTCGCTTTCCAGCTCATCGACGACGTCATCGACCTTTCGTTGCAGCCCGAGCAGACGGGCAAGGTGCCCGGCACCGACCTGCGCGCCGGGGTCGTCACGCTTCCGCTGCTGCGGTTGCGCGAACTGGCCAAGACGGATGCCTCGTCGGCCGACCTGCTCGATCGCATCGAGCGCGACGTGCTGCCGGCCGACCCGCTCACGCTCGTCGACCCCCTCGACACCAACACGCAGGCCGCACGCGTCGTGCCCTCGAAAGAGACGATCGACGCCATCGTCGCCGAACTGGGCGACCACCACGCCACCCGCGCCACGCTCACCGAGGCGCACCGATGGGCCCGCGAGGCGGTCGACGCGCTCGCGCCGCTGCCCGACGGCCCCGTGAAGAAGGCGCTCACGCGCTTCGCCGACACCATCGTGGAGAGATCGAACTAGTGACGAGGAACAAGCTGCGCCTGGCCATCGTGGGCGCGGGCCCCGCCGGAATCTACGCCGCCGACATCCTGCTGAAGGCCGAGCGCAACTTCGACGTCTCGATCGACCTGTTCGATCACCTGCCGGCGCCGTACGGCCTGGTCCGATACGGCGTCGCACCCGACCATCCGCGCATCAAGGGCATCATCACGGCGTTGCGCGACGTGCTCGACCGCGGCGACATCCGCATCTTCGGCAACGTGCGGTTCGGCACCGACCTGACCCTCGACGACCTCAAACGCCATTACAACGCCGTGATCTTCGCGACCGGCGCAGTGAAGGACGCCGACCTGAACATCCCCGGCATCGAGCTCGAGGGCTCGTACGGCGCCGCCGAGTTCGTGAGCTGGTTCGACGGTCACCCCGACGTGCCCCGCACCTGGCCGCTCGAGGCGAAAGAGGTGGCGGTCATCGGCAACGGCAACGTCGCGCTCGACGTGTCGCGCATGCTCGCCAAGCACGCCGAAGACCTCATGGTCACCGAGATTCCCGACAACGTCGCCGAGATCCTGAAGGCCTCGCCCGTGACCGACGTGCACGTGTTCGGCCGTCGCGGCCCGACGTCGGTGAAGTTCACACCGCTCGAGCTGCGCGAACTCGGCGAGCTGCGCGACGTCGACATGATCGTCTCCGACGAGGACTTCGACTACGACGACGCCGCGCGCGCCGCGGTGTCGGGTAACAAGCAGGTCTTCGTCATCGACAAGGTGCTGCAGCAGTGGCGCCAGCGCGAGGTCGGCCAGGCGTCGCGGCGCCTGCACCTGCACTTCTTCGCGAAGCCGCTCGAGATCGTCGACGACGGCACCGGCCGGGTCGGCGCGATCCGATACGAGCGCACTGCGCCCGACGGCGAGGGCGGCGTGGTCGGCACCGGCGAGATCCGCGAGCTGCCGATCCAGGCGATCTACCGCGCCGTCGGGTACTTCGGGTCGCCGCTGCCCGGCGTGCCGTTCGACACGAAATTCGGCGTGATCCCGAACCACGAGGGCCAGGTCATGGTGCACGACGAAGAGACCGGCGACGCCCGCCAGGTCTACGGCGTCTACTGCACCGGGTGGATCAAGCGCGGCCCGGTGGGGCTCATCGGGCACACGAAGTCCGATGCGATGGAGACCGTGCGGCACCTCATCAACGACCTCGGCAACTGGTGGAACCCCGAGTCGCCCGACGAGGAGTCGATCGTCGAACTGCTCGACGAGCGCGGCATCCGCTGGACCGACCTCGACGGGTGGCACCGACTCGACGAGCACGAGCTCGCGCTCGGCTCCGCAGAGGGGCGCGCCCGCATCAAAGTCGTGCCGCGCGACGAGATGGTCGACATCTCGCGCGGCGAGGCGTAGGCGCAGCTCACCCCACCAGCTCGGCCACGACGGCGCGCAGCGTCTCGACGTGGGTCGAGACATCCGCCGCCGTGGTCACCGGGCTCATCAGCGCCATGTTGTGGAACGGGGTGAGCAGGATGCCCCGGTTCGCGAGCGCCAGGTGCAGATGGTCCTCGAGCTCGGCGTCGGCGGCCGCCGCGGCGGCCGTGCCGGTGGTGGGGGAGGGGTCGGCGAAGCGGAACTCGGCGCGCGCGCCGAGCCGGTTGATCGACCACGGCAGCGCGAACTCGTCGATGATCGCCTGCACACCCGCGGTGTACTCGATCGAGCGGGCGGACATGTGCTCGAACGCGGCATCCGTCAGCACCTGCTCGAGCGTCGCGCGCATCGCCGCGACCGAGAGCGGCGACCCCGCGAGCGTGCCGCCCACCCCGCCCATGTCGATGAGGTCGAGGTCGGTGCGGCCGAGCACCCGATCGGCGAGCTCCGACGAGAGCCCGTACGCGCCGCTCGGCACGCCGCCGCCGATCGCCTTGCCGATCACGACGACGTCGGGCTCGAGGCCCCAGGCGGTCGTCGCACCGCCCGGGCCAGCCGAGAACGTGTGGGTCTCGTCGATGATGAGCAACGCGCCGTACCGGCGGGTCAGTTCGCGCACGCCGGCGTGATAGCCGGGCTCGGGCAGCACGATGCCGATGTTCGTCAGCGCCGGTTCGATGAGCACCGCCGCGACGTCGCCGTGCGCGAGTTCGCGTTCGAGCCCGTCGAGGTCGTTGAACTCGGCCACCCGGCTGGTCTCGGCGACGGGCACCGGCGCCCCCACGTTGCCGGGGCGGTCGACGCCGCGCCCGTCGGGGCCGACCACGATGAGCGATTCGTCGACGCTGCCGTGATAGCAGTACGCGTGGAACAGGATCTTGGGCTTGCCCGTGATCGCGCGCACCAACCGGATCGCCCACCGATTCGCGTCGGTCGCGGTCAGCGAGAAGCTCCAGACATCCATGCCGAATCGGCGGGTCAGCTCGGCGCCGACCCACTCGGCGTCCTCCGTGGGCATCATCGCGGTGAGGCCGCCGAGCTCGCCGATGCGCCGCTGCACCGCCTCGACCACCGGCGCGGGCGAGTGGCCGCCCATCGCGCCGGTGTCGCCGAGTGCGAAGTCGAGGTATTCGTGCCCGTCGAGGTCGTGCACGCGGTTGCCGCGGGCGCGGTCGAGATACAGCGGGAACCCGCCGGCGGTCTTGTTCATCCAGGTCATCGGCACCCGGCCGAACAGATGCCGGGCGTCGCGGTAGGCGGCGGCCGACCGCGGGTTGCGCTCGGCGAAGCTGCGGCGCTCACGGCCGGCGAGCTCGGCGAGGCGGGTGCGGTCAATCGTGGTGCGATCGCTCACGGAGGCTCCTTCGGGTCGGTGCGGACGCTGCGAGCGTACCCGGTGTGGACCCCGCGCCTGCGTGGCGCGACGCAGGCGCTACAGTCTCGTCATGCCGGTCGCCACCTCTGCCATCGTGCTCATCGCGGGCGTGCTCGGCGGCGTCATCGGCTGGTGGCCGCTCGCGGCGTGGACCGAGCGGCAGCTGCGCGACGATCGGATGCAACGGCGCACCGTGCGGGTCGTCGCCAGCCTCACCACCGCCGTCGTGTGGGGCGTCGTGACGTGGCGGTTCGCCGACGCGGACGGGCTCGCGGTGCTGCCGGCGATCCTCGCGTTCACGGCGGCGTCGACCGTGCTGTCGATCGTCGACCTCGTCGAGCACCGGCTGCCGAACCCCGTCGTGCTCGCCACCCTCGTGATCGTCGGCGCGCTGCTCGTCGTCGCGTCGGCGGTGTCGGGCCGCTGGCTGTCGCTCGCGTGGGCGCTCGCCGGTCTCGCCGCGATGTTCGGGGTCTACCTGCTGCTCGGCCTGCTCGTGCCGAATGCGATGGGCATGGGCGACGTCAAGCTCGCCGCCCCGATCGGCATGCTGCTCGGATGGTTCGGGCTCACGACCTGGGTCGTCGGGCTGGTCGCGGCGTTCCTGGTCGGCGGGGTGATCGCGATCGCCGCGCTCGCGCTGCGCCGGGTGTCGTGGCGCGGGTCGATCCCGTTCGGGCCCGCGATGCTGGCCGGCGCGCTGATCAGCCTGCTCGTCACGGCGGGCTGACGAGGCATCCGGCCCGATCGCCCTAGGGTGGGAATCGGGGGAGGGGACGTGAGCGCACCGACTGGGCCGACGCGATGGGAGCCCGACGTGCTCGGAGCCGGGTTCGAGCGCCTCGAGCTGCCGCTCGGCGACGACGACGAGGGCCCCGTCGTCGCGACACTGGTGCGCTACCGGCCTGCGCCCTCGGCGCGCCGGGTGTTCGAGGCCGTCGGCATCGGCGGGCGCAGGCCCGCTGCCGGCGCGGACGTGCTGTACGTGCACGGCTGGAGCGACTACTTCTTCAACCCCGAGATCGCGCGCTACTGGGCCGGTGCCGGGGCGCGGTTCTACGCGCTCGACCTGCGCAAGTACGGGCGGAGCCTGCGCGAGTGGCAGACGCCCGGATACGTCACCGACCTCGCCGCGTACGACGCCGACCTCGCGGCCGCGCTCGCGGCGATGGGGCGGGCGACGGATGCCTCGGGGCCCGGCTCGGCTTCAGGCGGAGCATCCGCCCGACCGCTCGTGCTGATGGGGCACTCGACCGGCGGCCTCGTGCTCTCGCTGTGGGCCGCCCGCAACCCGGGCCGCGCGTCGGCGCTGGTGCTGAACAGCCCGTGGCTGGAGTTCCAGCTCAGCCGCCTCGGGCGCGAGGCGATCGCGCCCGCCATCGTGTTCGGCGCGCGCATCAACCCGATGGGGCCCATGCCCAACGTCGACCTCGGGTTCTACACTCGCTCGGTCGACCGGGCGCAGGGCGGCGAGTGGGAGTTCGACCACGCCTGGCGGCCCGACCGCGGGTTCAAGGTGCACCCCGCCTGGCTCACCGCGATCCTCGCGGGCCACGCGACCGTCGCCGCCGGCATCGATGTCGGCGCGCCCGTGCTCACGCTGCTGTCGGCACGGTCGATGATCCAGCCCCGGTGGGACGAGGGGATGCGCGCGAGCGATATCGTGCTCGTGGTCGACGAGATCGCCGAGCGCGCCACCCGCCTCGGGCCATCCGTGAGCATCGCCCGCATCGACGGCGCCCTGCACGACGTGCTGCTCTCACGCGAGCCCGCGCGCGCCGCGGCGTACGCCGCCATCACCCGCTGGCTGCGCGGTTACGCCCCGCGCTAGCTGTGATTCGCCGGGCCTGTCCCGCCGCGCCGTGTCGGCCCACCGATAGAGGCCGATTCCCCCGATAGAGGCCGATTTGCGTGGTGGAGCACCCATCGGGATGTGCTCCATCACGCGAACGTGGCTCCGACGGACCTGAAGGCGAGTCGGCGAGTCGGCGAGTGCTCCTCCACATCGGGACCGTGTCGCGCATGCGTGCACCCAAAGGCCCAGTGCGGCTTCAGGTCGCCAACGACGGGGTGAGCATGAGGGCGTGCATGCATCGCTTCCCGAAGGTCCGCATGGGTTCGTGCTCGCGAGAGTGGCGCGCGAGCGCGGGCTCGACGCCGCACTTCGGGCGCAGGTGGCCGATGGCTCGCTCGAACGCGTGCGGGTCGGCGTGTACCGACGGGCGGAACGACGCCCCGCCTACGCGCGGCAACGGTACGCCGAGATCGTGCGCGCCGCCGCGTTGAGCCTCGCCGCGCCGGTCTTCACCGCATACTCCGCTGCCGCGGTGCTCGGGCTGCCGATCCTCGCGCAGACCTGGCCTCGCGAGGTGTTCCTCTTATCGTCCGCCCGCACCGGTCGGCGTCGCACCGGCGTGATCGAGGTCGGCAACCTCGGCTGCAGCGAGTGCGTCGAAGTCGGGGGCATCGTGATCACGAGCGTGGAACTGACGCTCATCCAGCTCGCGAGGATCGCGCCGCTCGCCGATGCGCTGACCGCCATGGACGCGGCTCTGCGGCGGCCCCGTCGCACGAAGGATCGACCCGCGCTGACGACCATCGATCGTGTGCGTGCGCTGCACGAGCGGCTGCTGCCGTATCGCGGCAGCAGCAAAGTCGAGGCGGTCCTCGGTCGCGCGACGGACTCGAGCGACAGCCCGCTCGAAACGGGCAGCCGCCTACTCTTCGAAGAGCAGGGGTTCGAGGCGCCCGCCTTGCAGCACCCGATCCCGCTTCCCGAACTCGGGTTCACCGCGTTGCTCGATTTCCACTGGCGCTCGGTCGACGCGGGGGCCGAGGCCGACGGTCGCGGCAAGTACCTGTCGGCATCGACGGAAGCCTCAGCGGCCACGGTGATCAGGGAGAAGGATCGCGAGAACGCCGTACGCCGGCGCCTGCGTGCATTCGACCGGTGGGACTGGAACGAGTTCCGCGCCGTGCGGCCGGTGGTCGAACGGCTCATCGCGCTCGGCGTCCCTCGGCGCAGAGGCTACGGCCGGTGACGGCCGCTGCGGGACTGAACCGGATCTGTGCGACCGAACCTCGAATGAATCATGTTCATTCGCGCAAACCTGGTTCCATGGCGGAGTCAGCGGAAGTTGGTGAACTGCAGGTCGACGTCGAGGTCGGCGGCCTTCAGGAGGCGGATCGTCTCTTGCAGGTCGTCACGGCTCTTCGACGAGACGCGCAGCTCGTCGCCCTGGATCTGGCTCTTGACCGTCTTGGGCGCCTCGTCGCGGATGATCTTGCCGATCTTCTTCGCGTGCTCCTGGTCGATGCCGTTCTTGAGCCCCACCTCGATGCGGAACTCCTTGCCCGACGGGTACGGCTCGCCCGAGTCGAGGCTCTTCAACGAGATGCCGCGCTTGATGAACTTCGACTGCACCACGTCGAGTACCGCCTTCACGCGCTCTTCGCTCGAGGCCTTCAGCAGGATCTTCTCGCCGCTCCACTCGACCGAGGCGCCGACGCCCTTGAAGTCGTAGCGCTGCTCGATCTCTTTGCGGGCCTGATTGACCGCGTTGTCGGCCTCCATCTTGTCGACCTTGCTCACGATGTCGAACGTCGAATCTGCCATGCGCGTCAGTCTAGCGAGGGGCGCGAGGGGCGCGAGGGTCGCGAGGGGCGCCCGGGGCGCCACCGGCGCGAGAGGCGCCCGGGGCGCCACCGGCGCCACGGATGCCTCGGAGCTCGCGCCGCGGCGCTACTCGGCGGGTCGGGCGGTCGACGCGCGGACCCGCAACTCGAACGGAAGCGGCGTCGCCGACGGCTCGGCGCGGGACTTGCCGGGCTCGAGCTCGTCCATCAGCAGTTCGACGGCGTGCTCGCCCTGCCCGCGGGGGAACTGCGCGACGGTCGTGAGGCCGAAGAAGTTGGCGAGGTCGTGGTCGTCGACGCCGATGACCGACACGTCACGAGGCACGACCATGCCGAGGTCGCGCGCCGCGAGGATCGAGCCGATCGCCATCTCGTCGCTGGCGGCGAAGATCGCGGTGGGGCGCTCGTGCGGAACCCCGAGCAGCTGCTTGGCGGCGTGGTAGGCGCCGCGAATCGTGAAGTCGGCGGGTGCGAACCACCGCGGGTCGGGATCGATCCCCGCGTCACGCAGCGCGGCCTCGTAGCCGAGGCGCCGGTTCGTCGGCAGGTGGAAGTCGACGTCGAACTCCAGGTCGCCGCCGATGTGTGCGATGCGCCGGTGCCCGAGGCCGAGCAGATGCTCGGTGGCGAGCCGGGCGACCGCGACATCGTCGATGGTGAGCGTGCGCACGCCGGGGATCGGCCCGCCGACCCCGACCAACGGCTTGCCGAGCTCGTGCAGCCGGCGCACCTCGGCCTCGGTCAGCTCGAGCGAGATCGCGATGACGGCGTCGACCCGTCGGCGCAGCAGGAACTGCTCGAACACGGTCGCCCGTTCGTCGCCGTCGCCCGAGAGGTTGTACAGCGTGAGGTCGTACCCGGCGCGCAGCAGGGCCTGCTGCACGCCCTCGAGCACCGACGAGAAGAACCACCGGTTGAGGAACGGCACCACGACACCGACGTTGCGAGTGCGACCCGATGCCAGGCTCGACGCGCTCGATGACACCACGTACCCGAGTCGGGCCGCAGCTTCTTCGACCTTCGCTTTCGACGCGGCCGACACGTGCCCGCGTCCGCTGAGCGCGCGAGAGACCGTCGCCGTGGACACGCCCGCGAGCCGGGCGACGTCATCGATGCCGGCCATGCCGCTCCTCAGTTCGGGGACGTGTGTCGGGACGCGTGGTGAATCCGAATCCGCGGCGGATCGGGACATCCGCATCCTATCCGCCACCCCGATGCGCGACGCGCCCGCGCGCTGGTCGCGGGCTCGCCCGGGGTGCGATAGAAAAGCCGATGTCGCGCGCGTTCTGGGGGGATCGTGCCTGCCAACGTCTCGAAGGGAACCCCCACGCCGTGAAGCTCGTCAAGCGCATCCTCCTCGGGCTCGTCATCGCCTTCGCCGTCTTCTACCTCGTGACCCGCCCACAGGACGCCGCGACCGCGGTGCAGGTCGCGTTCGGCGCGGTCTGGGGCGCCGGCGTCGCGGTCACCGAGTTCTTCGTCACGCTCGCTTCGAGCTGAGGTTCGGGAGATGGGCCTGTTCGATCCGCGCATCCGCCGACATCTCATCGCCGACCAGGGCGAGGTCGTGATCGATGAGGTGCGCAAGCACTGGACGTCGCTCGTGGGGTCGACGCTCGAGATGTTCGGCGGGCTCATCGTGCTGCTGCTCGCGTTCGTGGTGCCCCCGCAGGCGTGGTGGGTGCCGGCCGCGGTCGGTGGCGCGATCGTGCTGCACGGCTGGTGGCGCATGCTCGGGCGCCACATGGATCGCTTCGTCATCACGAACATGCGGGTGTTCCGCGTGCACGGCATCCTGTCGCAGCGCATCGCGACGATGCCGCTGTCGCGCATCCTCGACATCTCGGTGCACAAGCCGATCATCGGCCGCATCTTCGGCTACGGGCACTTCGTGTTCGAATCCGCTGCGCAGGAGCAGGGACTGCGTGAGATCCGGTTCGTCGGGGATCCCGACGAACGCGGGCTCACGATCCAGCGGGTCATCCAGCAGTCCGGCCTCCGCGGGCGACCGCAGCAACCGGATGCTCCGCTGCCGATGCCGCAGGCGGCGCCTTGGCCCGGTTTCGTCGAGCGCGGCCCGCGTGACGACGAGCGCCGCGACGACGAGCGACGTCAGCAGGCGACGCAGCCGATCGACCCCGTCGACCCCGACCGCGCGAGCACGGCGCCGATCGATCTTCCGCGCTGACGCGCGTCGCGAGAACGCGGCGCACGAATGAGGGGCGGTGCCGGCCTCAACTCCGGCACCGCCCCTGCTGCACCCCGCGCGGTTCAGCCCGCGAGGATCTGTTGCGCCTGCTGCTCCGCGTCGGCGAGGAGCTCGGCGATGTCGGCGTTCTGGTCGGTCAGCACGGCCTGGATCACCGGGTCGAGGATGGCGTAGACCTCCTGTGTGTGATGGCCGGGCTCGGGCAGCAGCGGCTGCTCGAAGATGTGGTCGGTGAACGACGTCATCTGAGCGAGCGGCACGTTGACGTAGTCGGCGATCCAGCGCTGCGACTCGGCGTAGGTGGCTTCGTCGAAGATCGGCATCTCGGGGGCTCCGACGGGGGCGCCCGACTCGGCGGTGGTCTTCGCGGCGGTGACCGCGGCGTCCTCGTCGGCGAGCTTCTGCATGTAGTAGAAGTCGATCCACTTCACGCCGGCGGCCTGCTCGGCCTCGGTCGCGTTGGCCGAGACGACGGCGAGGGTGCCGCCGCCGAGCACGCCCGCGTCGGCCGAGTCGGCGAGCGGCAGCACGGTGAGCCCGTAGTCGTCGGGGTTCATCTGGTTCTGCGTGAACAGGTTGCCGTAGTTGCCGCCGCCCGACACGTACATGCCGATCTGGCCCGAGGCGAACGCCTGGTTGATGCTGCCCCAGTCGTAGAGGAAGTTGGCGCCCATCGAGTTGTCCTCCCAGCGCATGGTCTTGACCATCTCGAGCACCTTCGTCATCTCGGGGGTGTCGATGGTCGAGGTGACCTCGTCGCCGTCGACCTGCTCGAGCCGGCCGCCGAGCGCGTAGTCGAGCGTGGTCAGGATCCACCCGCCGGTGTTCGACGACGTCATCTGCGCGTACCCGGCTACCCCCGTGGCATCCGCGATCTGCTTGGCGTCGGCCCGTACCTCGTCCCAGGTCGTGGGCGGCTGGTCGGGGTCGAGGCCCGCCTGCTCGAACAGGGTGCGGTTGTAGTGCAGCCCCTGGCCGTAGGCGGCGATCGGCACGGCCCACTGGCTGCCGTCGGCGGCCTGGCCGGCGACCGCGACGTTCTGGTTGAAGTCGCCGGCGTAGGGCAGCTCGGCGACGAGCTTCGAGATGTCGGCGAGCTGCTCGTTCGCGATGAGGCCCCGGCCATCGGTGAACGGAATGGTGAACACGTCGGGCAGGGTGCCGCCGGCGAGGGCCGCGGCGAAGGTCGTGCCATCCCAGGTGTACTCGACCGACTCGATGGTGATGTCGGGGTTCTGCTTCTCGAACTGCGCGGCGCGCTCCTCGAACGCGGCGATCGCGCCGTCGTCGAGGCCGGCGTCGATGGCGACCTGCAGCGTGACCCTGCCGTCGTCGGCGGGTTCTGCGGTCGCGCAGCCGGCGAGCGGCACGGCGAGGGCGAGCGCGGTGATCGCGCCGGCGATCTTGAATGATGACGTCATCGTCTTCCTCTTCGTCTGTGAGTGCTGTTTGTGTCTGTGGGTGCTGTGCGAGTGTCGCAGCCGGCGGCTGCGTGGATGGTGAACGGCTCGGATGGTGAACGGCTCGTCAGGTGCGGAGCCAGACCGAGGTGTCGGCGGGCAGCTCCTTCCTCTCGAGGTGGTTCCGGGCGTCGGGCGCACTCGCGAGCAGCAGGTCGCGGTGCGGCGGCAGCGCGGCGGGCCGGCTGCCGAGGTTGGTGAGGTGCAGGATGTCTCCGCGCCGCAGCGCGATGACGTCGGGGTCGGGATGCTCCGCCCAGGCGAAGCCGGTCGGGCTCGCGCCGTTGCGCCCTTCGCGGACGAGGTCGCGGCGCAGCCGGAGCATCCGTCGATAGAGCGACAGCGTGGATGCCTCGTCGCGCGCCTGCGCCTCGACCGAGAGCCCGGCCCACTCGGCCGGCTGCGGCAGCCAGGCGGCGCCTGTCGGCGAGAAGCCGAGCGAGGCGCCGGCGCGGGTCCACGGCAGCGGCACGCGGCATCCGTCTCGCCCGGGGTCGACGCCGCCGCTGCGCGCGAACATCGGGTCTTGGCGCAGCTCGTCGGGCAGGTCCTCGACCTCGGGCAGGCCGAGCTCGTCGCCCTGATAGATGTAGAGCGAGCCGGGCAGGAATGCGGCCAGCATGGCGGCCGCGCGAGCGCGCGCGAGGCCGCGGGCGTGGTCGGTCGGCGTGCCGAAGCGCTTCTGCTCGAACGAGAACGACGAGTCGGCGCGGCCGTAGCGGGTGGCCGGGCGGGTGAGGTCGTGGTTCGACAGCGCCCAGGTCGGCGTCGCGCTCAGCCCCTCGTGCCAGTCGAGCGTCTCGGCGATGGTCGCGCGCAGCGCGGAGGCATCCCACGGCTTGGTCATGAACTCGAAGTTGAACGCACCGTGCAGCTCGTCGTCGCGCAGGTAGCGCGCGAAGCGCGCGGGGTCGGCGAGCCACACCTCGCCGACGAGCAGGCGCGGGTCGTCGTACTCGTCGGCGACGGCGCGCCAGGCGCGGTAGATCTCGTGCACCCCGTCGCGGTCGAGGTGCGGGTGGTCGGGGTCGCCGGCGGCCGCGGGAGCGACCGGCAGCGAGGCATCCTTCACCAGCATCGCCGCGGAGTCCACCCGGATGCCTGCCGCTCCGCGGTCGAACCAGAACCGCAGCACGTCCTCGTGCTCGGCGCGCACGGCGGGGTGATCCCAGTTCAGGTCGGGCTGGGCGGGGCTGAACACGTGCAGGTACCACTCGCCGGGTCGGCCGTCGGGGTCGGTGGTGCGCGTCCAGGTCGGGCCGCCGAAGCTCGAGATCCACTCGGTGGGCGGCAGTTCGCCGCAGGCGCCGCGGCCGGGGCGGAACCAGAACCGAGCGCGCTCGTCGCTGCCCGGCTCGGCCGCGAGCGCGGCCCGGAACCAGGGATGCCGGTCGCTCACGTGGTTCGGCACGATGTCGACGATGGTGCGGATGCCACGGGCGGATGCCTCGGCGATGAGCCGCTCGGCGGTGGCGAGGTCGCCGAAGGCGGGGTCGATCGCGCGGTAGTCGGCGACGTCGTAGCCGCCGTCGGCCATCGGGGATGCGTACCACGGGGTGAACCAGATCGCGTCGACGCCGAGGGACTCGAGGTGGTCGAGGTGGGCGAGCACGCCCTCGAGGTCACCCGTGCCGTCGCCGTTCGCGTCGGCGAAGCTGCGCACGTACACCTGGTACACGACGGCATCGGCCCACCACGGGGCATCCGCCATGGTCGCGGTGGCGAGCGCGTCGGCGACGCGCGTCGCGGGGCTCGGCAGCGAGCTCACGTGGTCCTCTCCGGTTGCACTAGGTTTAGCGCTATACCAATCTGGCTGGGAGCGTACGTGGACGATCGCCACGATGTCAAGCGCGGCCCATACACTGATCCGACGAGAGGGGAGCGGGCATGGCCGTCACGCTGAAGGACATCGCCGAGGAGGCGGGCGTCAGCGTCATGACCGTGTCGAACGTCGTCAACGGCAAGACCGCGCGCGTCTCGCAGGCCACCATCGAGCGCGTGCGGGATATCGTCGTCGCCCGCGGCTACGTCGCGAACGCGTCGGCGCGCAGCCTCGCCGCCAGCCGTTCGCACACGATCGGGGTGCTCGTACCGGTCGCCGAGGGCGACATGCTCACGATGAGCCCGCACCATGTGGCCGTCATCGGCGGCATCGAACGGCAGCTGCGCCAAGCCGGCTACCACGTGCTGCTGCGCGGCATCACCGAACCCGCCGAGGTCGGCGAGGCTGTGCAGGAGTGGGGGCTCGACGGCGCGGTGCTCCTCGGGTTCCTCGATGCCGAGATCGACGCGCTGCCCGCGCACGGCGTGCCCCTGCTGGCCGTCGACAGCTACTCGCTCAACCCCCGCGCCACCGGCGTGCGCAGCGACGACTTCGGCGGCGGACTGATCGCCGCGCAGCACCTCCTCGAGCACGGGCACCGCGGGCTGCTGTTCGCCGGCCCGGCCTTCGGTGCGAGCGGCGTCGTGCGTCGCCGCCACGACGGCTTCGTCGCCGCCGTCGCCGAGGTGCCGGATGCCACGGCTGAGACTGTCGCCGTCAACACGACGTACGAGGACGGCTTGGAACTCGGGCGGGCGCTGCGCTCGCGGTTCCCCGACGTCACAGGGGTGTTCGCGACCGCCGATGTGCTCGCGGTCGGCATCATGGCCGGATTGCGCGACGGCGGGGCATCCGTGCCCGAGGATGTCTCGGTCGTCGGCTTCGACAACCTCGACCTGGGGCTCTACGTGCGGCCGCGCCTCACCACCGTCGCGCAGGACCTGGGCGAGAAGGTCGCGGTCGCGGCGCGCATGCTGCTCGGCGAGATCGACGGCGAGGATGCCCCCGACGAGGTCGAACTGCCGGTGCGGCTCGAGGTGCGCGAGTCGGTCGCCGCAGCACCGACGCCGCCGCCCCGAGGCTGAGCATCGGCCGGGGGCTGGCTGGGATCGGGCTGATTTCGCCCTGCACGAGTCGGCGGGTATTCTTGTCTGGCCCCCGGTTGTGTGAGAAACGCGGTCGGGTGCGAATGGCGAGTTACCCAAGCGGCCAAAGGGATCTGACTGTAAATCAGCTGTCATCGACTTCGGGGGTTCGAATCCCTCACTCGCCACCATGGGCCCGGTCTTCGACCGGGCCTTCGTCGTTTCCGGCGGCTACCGTGGAGGAATGACCAGCCCTGGAGCATCCGATCGCCCCACGCCCGCCGACCTGCTCGATCTGGCGCGCGACATCGCCGTGCGGGCCGCCGGCTTCGCGCTCGAGTCGCGGCGCGGCGGCGTGAGCGTCGAGGCGACGAAGTCGACCCCGACCGACATCGTCACCGCCGTCGACCGGGCGACCGAGGCGATGATCCGCACGCTCATCCTCGAGGTGCGTCCCGACGACGGAGTGCTCGGCGAAGAGGACGCGACGCGCGAGGGCACCACCGGCCTGAACTGGGTCGTCGACCCGATCGACGGCACGGTGAACTTCCTCTACGGAATCCCAGCGTGGGCGATCAGCGTGGCGGTCGTCGACGGGCCGCCCGACCCCGCCGAGTGGACGGCGCTCGCCGGGATCGTCGTCAACCCCGTCACCGGCGAGGCGTTCGAAGCGAGCCTCGGCGGCGGCGCACGGCTCGCGGGCGAGTCGCTCGCGGTGAACACGGGCGTTCCGCTCGCCCAGGCGCTCGTCGGCACCGGGTTCGGGTACGACTCGGAATGGCGCCGCGAACAGGCCCGCATCGCGTCGGGGCTGCTGCCGCAGATCCGAGACATCCGACGCATCGGCTCGGCCGCACTCGACCTGTGCGCGCTCGCGGCGGGTCGGCTCGACGCGTTCTACGAGCGCGGACTCAACCCGTGGGACCACGCGGCGGGGGCGCTCATCGCGCGCGAAGCCGGCGCGCTCGTGGGTGGGCTCGGCGGCGCGCCCGAGAGCGCCGACCTGCTGGTCGCGGCCGGGCCCGGGCTGTTCGACGACCTCACCGCTGCGCTCGCCGAGATCGGCTGAGACGGCGCGCGGTCTCCGCATGGCGTGAGGAAGGGGTTCGGGGTACTCTTTATCGATCCGTTATCTCGGCGCAGTGTCCGGGATGCTCACCTCCCGCTTCCGACCGCCCCCTACGCCGAAGGTTCCACCTCGTGCCCGAGTCCCCCCTCGTGCCTGAGCACCACACGCACGGCTTCATGCCATCCGGTGCAGGCGCAAGCGGCGCGCTGACGGGGCCGGGTCGGCCGCTCACGCGGCGAGAGATTCGCGAGCGCGAGGCCGCCGAGGCCGGTGCCGCCGCGATGGTGGCGGCCGGGATGCTTCGCCCGACGCCCGCGGCGCCGACGCCGCCGACCGCATCGACGGTTCAGGATTGGTCGCCGACGGTTGCGCCTGGTGCGCCGGTTGCGCCCGCCGCGCCGGTGTCGCGGCGGGCGGCTCGGCTGGCGGCAGAGCGAGCGATGGGCCAGGCAGCCGGCGCGACGCCGACCGCGGCGCCGGCGCCCGCACCGACCGCGCACCCCGTTCCGCCGACGCCGATCGCCGGCGATGGCGCGTCGGCCAACCCGCGGCCCGCCGAGCAGCGGCGCCCCGAAGCGCCGATGACCGCCCGTCGGGCGCCTGAGCAGCACTCACCGCACCTCGCGACGCCGCACGAAGCGTCGCCCGCTCCGGCCATGCGGCGGCGGGCGCAGGCAGCGGCGCTCCAGTCGGAGGCTCAAGCATCGGCATCGGCATCGGCGCAGTTGTCGGCGCCCGCGCCGGCTGCCGCGCAGCCCCCCGCACCATCGCCTCGGCCGATTGTCGCGCAGCCGGCGCAGTGGCCCGTGAAGCCGCAGGGGCAGCCGCCGACGGCAGGGCGTCAGGCCGGGACATCCGCCACGCAGCCGCCGGTCGGTCCGCGTCCGCCGGTTGCCGACACGCCCGCCGCGCCGCCGGCCCCGAGTGCGCCGGTCGCCGGCGAGGTCCGGCCCGTTCAGCCCGCGCAGTCGCAGCCGGTGCAGTCGCAGCCGGCTCAGCCGCAGCCCCTCGTCCAGTCACCGCCCGCGCAGTCGCAGTCGGCGCAGTCACAGCCCGCGCAGCCGCAGCCCCTTGCTCCGGCGCAGCCCGCGCAGCCGCAGTCACAGCCGGTACAGTCGCAGCCCCTCGCTCCGGCGCAGCCCTCGGTCGCGCGCGAGACGAACCCCATGCCCTCGTTCGACACCCTGTTCGGGCTCGACGGCGGCTCCCGACCATCCGCACCCTCACCAGAGCGCCGCCGCCGTCGCGAGCCCGAGGCATCCGATGTCGTGCGCGAGATCGATCTCGCGATTTCGGCCGCCGCATCGACCGACTCCCCGGTGGCATCGGGCCTCGACGCGCTGTTCGCCGAGGTGGGTCGCCCCGATGCGGGCCGCCCTGTTGCCGGCCGCCCTGAGCCAGGCCGCCTCGAGGCGCCGGTGCGGCCGCGGCGAGCCGAGGCATCCGAACCTGAAGAGCCCAACCGGTCGGAGCGCGCACGCGCCGCCCGCGCGGCCGCACCCGCGCCGCGCCCTGCCGCGGCCGCCGGCCGACGACGTGCCCGCGCGGTGCGCGCGATCGCCTCGATGGGCCTGGCCGCCGGGCTCGCTCTCGCCACGTCGGTGCCCGCGATGTCGCTGCTGACGCCCGAAGACGTGCAGGCGCTCGCCCTCAGCTCGACCACCTCCGGATACGGGCGCCAGAGCCTGGCGCTCGGCGACGACGAACTGGCCACGCCGACGATCGATCGCGACGGCTACCAGCACCAGTCGATCGAGGAATACGCGGCGGCGGCCGGCATCCGACCCGAGGCGACGTTCACGAACAACCCGCTGGGAACCATCCAGTGGCCGTTCAAGGTGGGCGTGCACATCGGCGACCGCTTCGGGTACCGCGACTGCGCCGGCTGCTCGGAAGACCACCACGGTCAGGACTTCAACCCCGGCTACGGCGCCGAGATCCAGGCGATCGCCGATGGCGTCGTGTCGGAGTCGACCGACTCGGGCGGTTCGCTCGGCGTCGTCACCATGATCGACCACGTCATCGACGGCCAGATCATCACGAGCGTCTACGCGCACATGCAGTACGGGTCGCGGCGGTTCGAGATCGGCGACACCGTGAAGGTCGGCGACGTGCTCGGCAACACCGGCTCGACCGGCATGTCGACCGGCCCGCACCTGCACTTCGAGATTCGCATCGGCGGTATCGACGGCGAGTGGGTCGATCCGCTCGACTGGCTGTACGAGAACACGAACTAGCGGCGCGGCCTCACCGCACGTCGGGCCCGCGGGGGCCGTGCGTGCTGCGTTCCGCATGCCACATCGATACCTCGGGCGCGAAAGCAGGATGAGCTGGGTTGTGGGGGCTGTGCGGGTGGGATGACGCGGCTGGTCCTGTTTTCGTCGTGAGGCCCGCGTGTGGTGAAAGGGCTGCGGGGTGCACGGGATCGCCCAGAGCCGCGCGGGCGGGGTTCTCCACAACGCCGAAACCAGTGCGCAGCGATCAGGCGAGACTGCTGGCATGCCGCTGTCACCGAACGTCGTCGCCGCCCGCATCCGTGCGAACAGCGGCGCCCTGCCCTACCGCAGCCTCGACGCGCTCGGCGTCGAACGTCGCGACGTCGCCCGGGCGCGGGACGCCGGTGCCATCATGCAGGTGCGTCCACGGTGGTTCGCGGTGCCGGATGCCCCGCTCGACGTCGTGCGCGCGGTTCGGGTCGGCGGGGCGTTGACCGCCGCGTCGGAACTCCGGATCCTCGGCATCTGGACCCGGCCCGATCCGCACGCCACATTGCATGTCCGCGTGCCCCGCACCGCGAGTCGATTGCGAACCCTCGACGGCAGCGGCGCACGGCTCGACCGCGAGCACCCGGGCGTCTGCGTGCACTACCGATCCGTCGCCGGCGAACCGCGCGCGTGGGACCCGCTCCCGCTCGCGCTCGCGGAAGCTGCCGCGTGCGGCGACCGGCTCGATGCGCAGATCGCCCTGGACTCGGCGCTCTCGACTCGGCAGCTCGACCGTGACGGGCTCGCTGAGCTGCGTGAGCTGCTTCCGGCGTCGAAGCAGGGCATCGTCGACCTCGCCGATGCGGGCTGCCAGTCGGGCACCGAGACGATCGTGCGACTGCTGCTGCACGGGCGCAGAATACGCCATCGCACTCAGGTCTGGATCGAGGGCGTCGGGCGGATCGACCAGCTCGTCGGCGATCGGCTCGTGGTCGAGATCGACGGCGAGGGATTCCACACCGGCGTCGAGTTCGAACGCGATCGGCGGCGCGATTTCGAACTCGTGATGCGCGGATATCTGGTGTTCCGGCTGAGCTACGACATGGTCATGACGGAGTGGGCGGCGGTGCGCGCCGGGCTCCTGGCACTCATCGAGCGCGGCGAGCACCGATGGGGAGCACGGGCTCGGCTGCACGAGCGCGACGCGCGGCGCTCGGTCGCGCGGCGCCACCTGCACGAACCGGTGTGAAAACAGGATGAGGCGAGCCATCCGCCGTGAAGAAGCGGCATGACTTGGCTCATCCTGTTTTCTCGGGTTCGGAGCGGGGGCGTGCGGGTTGAGAAAACAGGATGACGCGGCGTATGGCGTCGTGGACGACCGGATGACTCGGCTCATCCTGTTTTCGAGGGGTGGCAGGGGTGGCAGGGGTGGCAGGGGTGGCAGGGGTGGCACGGGCGCGGGGTGGCTGAACGGTGTACCCACGGCGCGTGCCGGCGGGGCGCGTGCCGGCGGGCCGGCGCCGGGCACCGGCCTACGCGCGGAGCCAGGCGGTGGTGTCGGCCGGGAGCTCGGTGCCGGGGAGTGGCTCCGACGCGAGCAGGACCTCGCCGGCCGGCAGGGCGACGGGGGCCGTGCCCGTGTTCGCCACCACGAGCACGCCGGCGTTGCGGAACGCCACGACGTCGGCAGGCAGGCCGAGGTCGGTCACCCACTCCAGCGTGCCCGAGCCGAGGTCGTGCGTGCGACGCAGCCGAAGGGCGTCGCGGTACAGCGAGAGCGTCGAGGTCGGGTCGCCGGCCTGCTGGTCGCGCGCGAGCTCGGCCCACTGGGCGGGCTGCGGCAGCCACGCGGCATCCGTCGGGCCGAAGCCGTAGGACGGCGCGTCGGCCTCCCACGGCAGCGGCACGCGGCATCCGTCGCGTCCATAGCGTTCGCCGTTGGTGCGGAACCACGTCGGGTCCTGCCGGGCGTCGTCAGGCAGGTCGATGACCTCGGGCAGGCCGAGCTCTTCGCCCTGGTAGAGGTAGGCCGAGCCGGGCAGCGCGAGCATGAGCGCGGTCGCGGCGCGGGCCCGGCGCAAGCCGGGAGCGTACTCGGGGATTCCCTGCGATCGCGGCCCGAGGCCGTGGCCCTGCGGGTTGTCGGCGGTCACCGAGAGCCGGGTCGCGTGCCGCACCACGTCGTGGTTCGAGAGCACCCAGGTCGAGGGTGCGCCAACCGAGCCGAACGCGGCGAGCGACTCGTCGATGACCTTCCGCAGCGCGGCGGCCTTCCACGGCGTCTCGAGGTAGGCGAAGTTGAACGACTGGTGCATCTCGTCGGGCCGTACCCACTTCGCGACCTTCGCGAGCGGGTCGACCCAGGCCTCGGCGGCGAGGATGCGTTCGCCGGGGTACTCGTCGAGCAACTTCCGCCAGTCGCGGTAGACCTCGTGCACGCCGTCTTGCGCCCAGTAGGGTGCGCCGTCGCCTTCTTCTTCGCTGATCTCGGGCTCGAGGGCGACACCGGATGCCTCGTCGCCGAGCGTGTCCGAGACGCCGCCCGCGCCGCCCATCGAGCCGGCGCCCTCGGCCGGGGTCCAGTCGGGCAGGCCGTCGGCCTTGATGAGCCCGTGGGCGACGTCGACGCGGAATCCGTCGACACCGCGGTCGAGCCAGAAGCGCAGGATGCGGCGGAACTCCTCGCGCACCTGCTCGTTCTGCCAGTCGAAATCGGGCTGCGAGGAGTCGAACAGGTGCAGGTACCACTGGCCGGGGGTGCCGTCAGGCTCGGTGACGCGGGTCCAGGCGCGGCCCCCGAAGACCGACTCCCAGTTGTTGGGCGGCAGTTCGCCGTCGGCGCCGCGGCCGTCGCGGAAGAGGTAGCGGGCGCGTTCGGCGCTGCCGGGCGCGGCGGCGAGCGCGGCCTGGAACCATTCGTGGCGATCGGAGGAGTGGTTCGGTACGAGGTCGACGATGACCCGGATGCCTCGGGCGTGCGCCTCGGCGAGCATCGCGTCGAAGTCGGCGAGCGTGCCGAACAGCGGGTCGATGTCGCAGTAGTCGGCGACGTCGTAGCCGGCGTCCTTCTGGGGGGACGTGTAGAACGGCGAGAGCCAGATCGCGTCGATGCCGAGGTCGGCCAGTGCCCCGAGTCGCGACGTGATGCCCGCCAGGTCGCCCATGCCGTCGCCGTTCGCATCGGCGAAGGAGCGGGGGTAGATCTGGTAGATCGCGGCGGTACGCCACCAGTCGGAAGTCATGCCGAAAACTGTACGGCACCATCCGGTCTACTGGAAACGCTTACAGCAGCATGACGTCGTGTATACGTTACAAACCGGTATCGATGGGGGTGGACGGGTTTGGATCCGTGCACGCGGCAGGCTATACCTGTAATCGCTTGCACCACGCTTGCACCCACGAACGAAGGGCACACCAATGAGGGTGAACACGAAGAGCCTGCTCGCTGCCGGGGCTGTCGCGGTCGTCGCGACGCTCGGTCTCGCGGGTTGCGCCAGCGGCGACAGCGGTTCGTCGAACGACAGCGAGACCGCATCGAGCACGCTGACCGTCTGGGTCGACGCCGAGCGGGTCGACGCACTGAAGGGCGCAGCCGAGGCCTACACCGAGAAGACCGGTGTCAAGGTCGACCTGGTCGGCAAGGACAACGCCGACATCAAGGACGACTTCATCCAGCAGGTGCCGACGGGCAAGGGCCCCGACATCACCATGGGCGCGCACGACTGGCTCGGCGAGCTCTCGACGAACGGCGTCGTCGCCCCGATCGAGCTCGGTGACTCGGCCGCCGACTACCTGCCGGTCGCGATCGACGCGGCCACCTACGAGGGCACGACCTACATGCTTCCGTACGCGGTCGAGAACATCGCCGTGCTGCGCAACGTCGACCTCGTCCCCGAGGCCGCGACGAGCTTCGACGACATGATCGCCAAGGGTCAGGCCGCCGGCCTCACCCAGCCGTTCGTGGTCGAGCAGGGCGCCGAGGGCAACCCGTACCACCTCTACCCGTTCCAGACCGCGTTCGGCGCTCCGGTGTTCGGCACCGACGAGAACGGCTACAACCCCGAGGACCTGCAGATCGGCAACGCGGGCGGCGAGCAGTTCGCCACGTGGCTCGGCAGCCAGGGCAAGAACGGCACCGGCGTGTTCAACACCGACATCGACGGCGACATCGCGAAGGACTCCTTCGTCACCGGCAAGTCGGCGTTCTGGCTCACCGGCCCGTGGAACGTCGGCGCCGCGATCGACGCCGGCATCAACGTCGCGATCGACACCGTGCCCAGCCCGACGGGTGAGCCCGCCTCGCCGTTCGCCGGCGTGAAGGGCTTCTTCGTCTCGGCCGAGTCGAAGAACAAGGTCGCCGCGAACGACTTCCTCGTGAACTTCATCGGCACCGAGGACGTGCAGCTCGAGCTGTTCGAGGCCGGCAACGTCCTCCCGGCTCTCTCCGCCGCGGCCGAGACCGCGTCGAGCGACCCGATCATCGAGGGCTTCGCCGCCGTCGGCGCCGAGGCCGTGCCGATGCCGGCCATCCCCGCCATGGGTGCCGTGTGGCAGTACTGGGGCATCGCCCAGGCCGAGATCATCAACGGCGCCGACCCCGTGCCGACCTGGCAGAAGCTGACCGCCGACGTGCAGGCGGCCATCGCAGGGTAGTCCGAACCGCTGGTCGAGGGGCGACCGACGAAGGAGGCCGCGTATCGAGACCTCGTGACGGGGTCTCGATACGCTCCTTCGTCGCTCCTCGACCAGCGTCTGGCTGTGAGGAACACAGGATGTCGATGATCACCGAGAACGATCCAGCGGTCGAGTCCGCCGCTCCACCGCCCACGAAACGGCAGCGGCGGGCGGCCGCCATCGCCGACGCGGCATCCGGCGGCTGGAAGGTGCTCGCGCTCAAGCTGCTGCTGCTCGCCGTCGTCGACGCCATCGCGCTGTTCGCCCTGCTGGTGCTCGCGGGCGCCGGGCAGTGGATCGTCGCCGGCATCGTCGTCGCGGTCACCGCGGTCGTCAACTGGATCTACTTCTCGCGGCGCAGGCTGGCGGCGAAGTACCTCACGCCCGGGGTGATCTTCCTTGTGGTGTTCCAGGTGTTCGTGCTCGGCTACACGGGCTACGTCGCCTTCACCAACTACGGCACCGGGCATAACGGCAACCGCGACCAGGCGGTGTCGTCGCTCATGGCCTCGTCGCTCGAGCGCGTCGAGGACTCGCCGACCTACCCGATCACCGTCGTCGACCGGCTCGGCACGCTCGGGCTGCTGGTCACCGACCCCGACTCGGGCGAGGCCTTCGTCGGCACCAACGACGAGCCCCTCACCGAGGTCGACGCGCAGTTCGACGCCGGCAAGGCGGTCGCAGCCGACGGCTGGACCACGCTGCAGTTCGCCGATGTGCTCGCCCGCACCGACGAGGTCACCGCGCTCGCCGTGCCGTACTCGGACGATCCGAATGACGGCGCGATCCGCACGCCCGACGGCACGAGCGGATACCGGTACATCTCGACGCTCGAGTACGACGAGGCATCCGGCACCATGACCGACCTCGAAACCGGCACCGTCTACTCCGACACGGGTGTGGGCGCCTTCACCGCCGAGGACGGCACGCAACTGCTGCCGGGCTGGCAGATCACGGTCGGCTTCGACAACTTCGTGCGCGCCGTCACCGATACCCGGCTCGCCGGCCCGCTCGTCTACGTCACGATCTGGACGTTCGTGTTCGCGCTCGTGAGCGTGGCATCCACCTTCTTCCTCGGCCTGTTCCTCGCCATCGTCTTCAACGACATGCGGATGCGCGGGCGCAAGTTCTACCGAGTGCTGATGATCATCCCGTATGCGATCCCGTCGTTCCTGTCGGCGCTGATCTGGGCGGGCATGATGAACCAGAGCTTCGGCTTCATCAACCAGGTGCTGTTCGGCGGGGCGTCCATCCCGTGGCTCACCGATCCGACGCTCGCGAAGTTCTCGATCCTGCTCGTGAACCTGTGGCTCGGCTTCCCGTACATGTTCCTGGTCTGCACGGGAGCGTTGCAGTCGATCCCCGACGAGCTGCAGGAGGCGGCCACCGTCGACGGCGCCAAGCCGTGGGCGATCTTCCGGCTCATCAAGCTGCCGCTGTTGCTGGTGAGCGTCGCGCCGCTCTTGATCGCGTCGTTCGCGTTCAACTTCAACAACTTCAACGTGATCTACATGTTGACCGACGGCGGGCCGCGCGACTCGAACGCGCCGATCCCCGTCGGGTTCACCGACATCCTCATCACGATGGTCTACAAGGTGGCGTTCACCGGGCAGATGCGCGACTACGGGCTCGCGAGTGCGTACTCGATCATCATCTTCATCATCGTCGCGGTGATCTCGATCATCGCCTTCCGCCGCACGAAGAGCCTCGAGGAGCTGAACTGATGGCCGACGCATCCGTCTCGATCGCCCGGCGCCCGTTCAACGTCGGCCGCTGGTTCCGCGCCACCGGCTGGCGGCACATCGTCGGCGTCGTGATGGTCGTGTTCTCGCTGTTCCCGGTGATGTTCGTGCTGTCCTCGTCGCTCAACCCCCAGGGCACGCTGACGGGGTCGAACGCGCTGTTCTCGAAGATCGGGCTGGACAGCTACGTGCGGATCCTCACCGACCCGCAGGTGCCGTTCGCGCAGTGGTTCGGCAACACGCTGATGGTCGCGGGCATCACGGCGGTGCTGACGACGTTCCTCGGTGCGCTCGCCGCGTACTCGTTCTCGCGCATGCGGTTCGCCGGGCGCCGGGTCGGACTGATCTCGATCGTGGTGGTGCAGATGTTCCCGCAGCTGCTGGCCGTCGTCGCGATCTTCCTGCTGATGAGCGCGATCGGCGACCTGTTCCCCGTGATCGGGCTGAACACGCACATCGGGCTCATCATGGTGTACCTCGGCGGCGCGCTCGGCGTGAACACGTACCTCATGTACGGGTTCTTCAACACGGTGCCGTCGTCGATCGACGAGGCCGCGAAGATCGACGGTGCGGGCCACGCCCGCATCTTCTTCACGATCATCCTGCGGCTGGTCGCGCCGATTCTCGCGGTGGTCGCGCTGCTGTCGTTCATCACGTCGGTGAACGAGTTCGTCGTGGCATCCGTGCTGCTCATCGACACCGACAAGCAGACCCTGGCCGTCGGGCTCACGAAGCTCGTGTCGAACCCGCGCTACGCCGACTGGAGCGCGTTCTCGGCGGGTGCGGTCATGTCGGCGCTGCCCGTGGTCGCGCTGTTCCTGTTCCTGCAGAAGTACATCGTGGGCGGGCTCACGGCGGGTGCGGTGAAATAGACCCCATGCTGACGCCGCACCACGATGGATCGCCGCTGCACGTGTCGAATGCGGCGCCCGCGCTCGGCGAGGTCGTGCGGGTGCGGCTGCGCGTGCCGCGCTCGGCGATCGCGACCGACGGCACGCCGATCGGCGTGCTCGCGTGGGTGGGCACGCGATCGAACCCGAACCGCGAGCCGCGGTTCGATCAGGCCCGCCTCGTCGCGGCCGATGTCGACGGCTGGGACTGGTACGAGGCATCCGTCGAGGTCGAGAACCCCGAGCACGGGTACCGGTGGCTGCTGGTCGGGGCCGACGGCCGCCAGCACTGGCTGAGCCAGGCGGGACTGAGCGATGTCGAGACCCGCGACCACGACGACTTCCGGTTGGTCGCCCACGCGCCCGCGCCCGCATGGGCGGCCGGGAGCGTCATGTACCAGGTGTTCCCCGACCGGTTCGCGAAGTCGGATGCCTCGCCCTACGACGCGCGTCGCGCCGCCGGCGACCTGCCCGAGTGGCTCATCCCGGCCGACTGGGACGACGCCGTCGACCCCGAGCCGCCGGGCCGTTCGCACCAGGTGTTCGGCGGCGACCTCGATGGCGTGCGCGAGCGGCTGGACCACCTCGCCTCGCTCGGGGTGGACCTGCTGTACCTGACGCCGGTGTTCCCCGCGCGGTCGAACCACCGCTACGACGCGTCGACCTTCGGCCGCGTCGACGACCTGCTCGGCGGCGACGACGCGCTGGTTCGGCTCGTCGAGGCGGCGCATGCCCGGGGCATCCGGGTCATCGGCGACCTGACGAGCAATCACTCGGGCGACGCGCACGAGTGGTTCCGTCTGGCGCAGGACGCGGTGCGTTCGGGCGCCGACGCGGCGGAGCGCGGGTTCTACTTCTTCCGGCCCGACGGCTCGTACGAGTCGTGGCTGGGGGTGCCGAGCCTGCCGAAGTTCGACTGGTCGTCGACCGAGCTGCGGCGTCGGTTCGTCGAGGGCCCCGACTCGGTGGTCGCGAAGTATCTGCGCGCGCCCTTCTCGCTCGACGGCTGGCGCATCGACGTCGCGAACATGACCGGACGGCTCGGCGACGTCGACCTGAACGCCGAGGTGCGCCGAGCCATCCGCCGCACCATGCTCGAAGCGAACCCCGACACCATCCTGCTCGCCGAGTCGACGAACGATGCGGCCGCCGACTTCCAGGGCGACGCGTGGCACGGTGCGATGACGTACGCGCCCTTCACCCGTCCGCTCTGGAGCTGGCTGCAGCGGCCGGGCAGCCCGGCCGGGGGCGGCATCGGGTTCGCGCTCGGGCGGGTGCCGTCGTTCACGGCTCGGCAGTTCGTCGACGCGCACCTGCGGTTCGCGGCCGGGTTCCCGTGGCGGGTGCGGCTCGCGACCATGAACGCGCTCGACACGCACGACACCCCGCGGTTCGCGACGAACGCGCGGCCCGGCACGCAGCCGGTCGCGTTCGGTCTCGCGGTGACGCTGCCCGGCATTCCCGTGATCTGGGCGGGCGACGAGCTGGGGCTCACCGGCGTCGACGGCGAGGCGAGCCGCACCCCGATGCCGTGGGCGGCGATCGACGAGGGCGACGATCCCGGTCTCGCGTCGACGCTCGGCACCTACCGCGCGCTCGCCCGGCTGCGCCGCGAATACCCGGTGCTCGCGACGGGCGGCATCCGGTGGGTCGCGGTCGGCGACGAGGCGGTCGCGTTCGTGCGCGAAGCAGCGGATGCCTCGGTGCTCGTGTTCGCGGCGCGCGACGCGGCACGGCTCGAGGCGCCGGCGGGCGTGCTGCCGCAGTTGGGCGGGTCAGCCGAGCCGGATGCCTCGCCGGCGAGCACGCTCGTCGCGTTCGGGTCGGCGCGCCTCGCGGCATCCGGCGAAGCATCCGACTGCCTGGCGCTGGAAGCCGACGGCCCCGCCTTCGCAGCGTGGCTGATGCCGGGCGTGGCCGCACCCGCGCGCTGAGCGCGAGCCTGCCCCGTCCTGCCCTGCCCTGCCCGGCCCGTCCGTCCGTCCGTCCGATTCCTTTTTCAGGAGTTTCTGCGCGATTCCGCGCCGAACCGCCCCCATCCTCCTGAGAAACGCGCGATTCGCAGGTTCTCTCCTGAAAAAGGCACACGGGGGAGGGTCAGCCGCCGATGATCACGGTGGGGGCGCCCGGGCCGGGGGCGATCGGGGTGCCGTGCATCGTGAGGTCGCCGACGCGCGCGGCGGGGAACTTGCCGATCATCACGGTCGCGCTGCCCTGCGCGATGCCGTTCGGTGCAGGCGACACGCAGACGATGCCGCCCGGCATACCGTTCGCGACCGCGGCGGGCATGCCCGCGATGAGCACGGTCGGCACCGCTGCGACCGGGGTGATCGGGCCGCCGACGTGCGGCTTGGGTCCGTCGCTCAGGCTGCAGAGCGCGGTGTCGCCCGCGCGAAGCGCTGGTCCCTTGGGCATGGCGGGCTCGGCTCGGTCAGCCGGTCGTGGTGACGAGTTCGGCGGTGATGAGGATCGACACGCCGCACGCGGTGGGCACCGGCTGCCCGCCGACGGGCGGTGCGAGCTGGGTGCACGTGAGCGTCGAGAACAGCTGGTCGCCGGTGGCGAGCCGCACCGGGGTGACGAAGTGGAAGTCGATGTCACGGAAGTTCTCGAGCCCCGACGTGAAGATCGGGGCGAGCACATCGGCGTTCTCGATCGTCAGCGAGCCGAAGTCGCCGCGGGGGTTGCTGATCAGCACGTCGGTGACGCGCAGCACCGCGTTCGGCGGCACGACCCAGCGGTCGCTCTCGGCCGTCGGGCCGCCGGGTGCGTCGGTGAGCTCGAAGCGGATGTCGACGTCATCGGTGCGCGTCGTCGAGACCGGCTGCACCGGCTCGGGAGTCTTGCCGACCGCCTCGAGCGCCTCGTTCGCCTTCTCAGCGGCCTGGTCGGCCTGTTGCGCCGCCGACTCGGCCTGTTCGCTCGCCTGCGCGAGCGGCTCGGCGACCGCGTCGCGGGCTGCCGACTCGATCGCGGGCTTCAGCACGGTGAACCAGAGCAGCAGAAGCAGCAATGCGAGCAGCAGCAGTGCGAGCAGCAGCTTCCACAGCCACTTCGGGAACACGCGCTCCTGCAGGTAGGTGCCAGGCAGCACGATCGGCACCTGCTCGGCGGGCGGCGTCGCCGGTGCGGGGACGCCGGGCAGCGGGCCGCGCGGCGGCTCGGGCGCGACCGACACGGTGTACTGGTGGCTGACGGCTTCGCCCCGCCAGACCCGGCCGCGCGGGCGCAGGTCGACGTCGACGAACTCGGTGTGCCCCGGGTCGACCTGGATGTCGGGCGTCGGCGTCGAAAGACCGAGCCGGTCGTCGGCGGTTCCGGTGATCGCGGCGACGAGCGGCTGGTTGCCGCGGTTGTCGACGGCGATGCGCACGCGCTTGCGCCCACGGCCGTGCGCGATGCGCGGCAGCAATTCGGCGTCGGTCTCGGAGAACGGCAGGATGCTGAGCAGCGTCTCGCCCGCAGCCTCGATGTCGGGCTGCTCCACCGCTCGCGCGCGGACGCCGATGGCGACCTCGCCGACCACCGATTCGGGGGCCCGCGGTGCGAGCACCGTGACCGTGGCCGTCTCGCTCCGGCCGGGGTAGATGGTGAGCGTCGCCGGCTCGATGCGGGCCCAGCCGGCCACGGGGCCGACCGGCGTCAGCTCGAACGACTCGACGAGCAGCGTGTCGTTGAGCACGGTGAGGGTGAGGGTCGTCGGCGTGCCCGGCGTGACTGACGCGGTCGCCGGCGCCATCGTCGCGGTGGTCGCCATGGCGCCAAGCTACGGGGGCGGATGTCACGGGGCCGAGTGCGCCCGGTCAACCGGCCGTGCAGCGAATCTGCCCGTTGAGCGGATGTTGAGTGCGCGAAGAGGACGCCGGTGCAGCCTCTTCGGTGAGCCGATCGACGCACCGTCCCCCAAGGGCGTCCCGTTCCCGGAGGACATCATGACCACGATCACCGGCACCATCACCAGGACCACGGTGCGCGTGTACGCGCACGACCCGATCTCGGAGGCAGGCGTCGTCAGCGCCCTGCGACCGCGCCCCGAGGTGCGGGTCGTCGGGCCCGACGACGAACTCGCGGCCGTCGTGGTCGTCGTCGTCGACGACGTCGACGACGAGACGCTGAACCGGCTGCGCTTCCTGCGGCGCAACGGGGAGGCACGGGTCATCCTCGTCGCCTCGCACCTCGACGACCAGGTGCTCGTCGACGCGGTCGAATGCGGCGTGGTCGGCCTGCTGCGCCGCTCGGAGGCGACCACCGACCGGCTGCTGTCGTCGATCGCGTCGGCCGCGGCCGGCGAGGGCACCGTGCCGCCCGATCTGCTCGGGCGCCTGCTCGAGCAGGTCGGCCGGCTGCAGCGCACCGTGCTGGATCCGCGCGGCATCACGTTCCGCGGGCTCGCGGCGCGCGAGGTCGACGTGCTGCGGCTCGTCGCCGAGGGCTGGGACACGGCGCAGATCGCGAAGGAGCTCTGCTACTCGGAGCGCACGGTGAAGAACGTGCTGCACGACGTGACCACCCGGTTGCAGCTGCGCAACCGCTCGCACGCGGTCGCGTACGCGGTGCGTGAGGGCCTCATCTGACGGATGCCTCGGGCGATGCGCCGGGCGGATGCCTCGAAGCGCTGCCCGAGCGGGCAGCCGCACCTGCCCTGCCTGATGCACCGGGCCGAGCGCGACGCCCACCGGGGTTCGTCATCGTTGGTGCAGGAGGAGACGCCGTGAGCCGAGTTCGCTTCGCGTCGACGGTCGCCGTTGCGGTCGTCGCCCTCCTCGCTGCGCCCGCGGTCGTTGTATCGGCGGTCGGCGGGGCGCCGTCGGCGGAGGCGCGCGTGGTGCCGTTCGACCACCAGGCCGATCCGCTGTTCGACGTCCACGTCGAGCTGCAGGACCAGTACGACAACATTCGGACGCACAACTTCCCGGCGAACCTCGAGCGCGGCGACGACGACCTCGAGTTCCGGGTGTCGATCTCACGCACGCCGCGTGCCGACAGCCTGCCGGACGGCACGATCGTGGGGGTCGTGCTGACGTGGAACGGGCCGGTGCGGGGGCCGACGTTCGGCCAGATGGCGGGACAGTGCGACGGGTGGGTGTACCCCGAATCGAACTTCCCGGCGCCGTCGCCCGACCCCGCCGACCAGCTCACGCCCGGATGGGAGTGCCTGCTGGACTCGCTGCGTGAGAACGGCGCGGACGACGAGGTGGAGATGCCGTTCACGCTGCCGTCGGAGGTGCCCGCGTGCTGCAGCTCGTCGCCGCTCGACGGATCGATCTCGGCGGTCGTCGTGATCCGCCCGCCGGACGAGGGGGGCGGCGAGCTCGTGCTGCCGGAGGGGTACTCGGACTGGGGCGGCACGAGCGACGGAGGCGGCCCGCCGCCGAGCCACCCGTACGGTGAGATCGGCTACGACTCGGTGGGCTACTACGTCCTCGACAGCTTCTTCAGGGTGCGCGTCCAACTCGAGGAGTGGTGGCACCGCACGAACGGGCCCGACGAGACGGCGACCTTCACCATCACGAACTGGACGGATGCCACGACCGAGACCCGGGGCACGATCGAGGCCGCGAGCATCGAGTTCATCATCAGCTGGCCGCCGGGGTTCACCGCGGCGCCGCCGGTCGGGTGCGACTCGACCACGCCGGATCCCGGCGGCGGCATCAGGTGTCGAGTCGGCGGCATGGAGGAGCCGGGCAGCGAACGCGTCGTCACGATGGGGCTCGCGATGCCGTCGGAGGAAGCCGAGGGAGTGGTCGCGGCGACGCCGGGCGACAGCGAGGTGGGGTGGGAGACCCCCTACGGACTCGAGATGTACCCGATGCCCGACGCGTGGATGTTCGCGAGCGACGTCGACATCGAGGCGATCGCGTCCATCGTCTCGGTCGACGTCACCGTCACACCGAAGTTCGCCTGGACGGGGGGCCCGACCGTCGAGGTGCGGATTCGGCTCGAGGCATCCCATCGCCTCGATGGCTATTTCGACTGGTACCGGGTCGGCCTCCAGCTCGACTGGCCCTCGTCGCTCTCGCTGCGAACGTCGGTCGGGTGCGATTCCGATCCGCCCGAGTGCATCGTCGAACCGCTGGTCAGCGGCGCCGAGAACGCCGAGGAGGTCGTCCTCGAGTTCGACGCGGTGTCCGGCTCCGCGGGCCCCGTCACCGTCAGTGCCACCGGGACTTCGCTCATCGGCGTGTTCGCCAGCGAGGGATACGACGAGGACGAACTCTTCCCCGAGTGGGTCGGCTCGGATTCCGACTGGCTCGTCGTGGAGGACGATCCGTTCCCCATGTCGCTCGAGCTGCAGCCCGAGGTGTCGACCACCGGCACCAGCCGGATCGTCGGCACCATCCAACTCGCGCACGCCGCAGGCTCGATGACGATGCCGAACCTTTCGATCGACCTCGAGATCACCGCGCACGATGACCTCGTGCCCATCGGGGAACCGGTCGGGTGCGCGTCGTACGCCGCCGGAATCTGCACCGTGACCGGCCTCGACGCGCCCGGATCCAGCACTGAGATCACGGTCGAGTTCGAGCCGCCGCGCGAGCGCGGGTGGCACTCGGCCTACGTCGCCCAGCTCGCTGCGATCTTCGACTTCGACGGCGAGCGGTTCCAGGCCCCCGATGGGTGGCTGAACTACGCCTACGACTCGGTGCTCATCGACGACGAACTGGTGACGCTCGACGTCATCCTCTCGCACGACTACGTGTGGACCGACGGCCCGTACCTCGGGGCGCAGATCGTGGTGAACCGTGCCGCGCGGGGCTACGACGGCGACCTTTACTACGAGTTGCGGGCCGGCGTGGCGCTCACCTGGCCGGCCTACCTCACCCCAGTGGCCGACCCGATCGGCTGCGAGACGTGGGATGGCACGATCTGCGTCGTCAGCCTGCCGGAGCCCGACGTCCCCGTGACGATCTGGGTGACCTTCGCGGTCGGCGCCGGCGTGACCGAGGGCGTCGTGCGTGCCGAGGGCGCGACGCTCACCGAGCTCGACTACTACGGTCAGGCCGAGCGCGAGCTGCCGCCCGAGTGGATCGTGCCCGACCAGGAGACCGTGCGCGGCATCCCTCCGTTCATCGCGATCGATGTGGCACTCGAGCGCGAGCTGGTCTGGCCGCTGGGGCCCGACCTCGAGTCCCGCATCATCGTCGACCGCGAGGCGATCGCCCTCGACCTCCGGCGCGAGCCGTTCGGCGAACTCTACGTCGGGATCGAGATCACGTGGCCCGACTTCCTCGAGCCGACCGGGCCACCCACGGGATGCGAGAGCTGGGATGGCGCGATCTGCGAGATCCGGCTCGAGGGGCCCGGCTCATCGGCGGTGATCGACCTCGAGTTCGAGGTCGTCGGCGCCGGTGAACCCATCGCGACCGGGGTGGTGCGTGCCGAGGCGGCGTACCTCGAGGTGCGCGACGGCGACAGCGCCCGATCCCTGCCCACCGACTGGGTCGCACCCGACGAGGAGCCGGTCACGTGCATCGAGGCGGAGATCGGCGTCGACATCGCCCTCGACCACTCGCCCGGGTACACGGGCGGCAAGCAGCTCATCGCCATCGTGACGGTCAATCGCGAGGCCGGCGGTGCGGTGCTGCCGGGCCTCGAGGTCGACCTGCAGGTGACCTGGCCGGGATTCCTCACCAAGACCGCCGACTCGGGCTGCGCGTCCTGGGATGCCGCGACCGCGACGTGCACCGTGACGGGACTCGCGCAGCCCGGGGCATCCGTGCAGTTCGCGCTGGCCCTCTCGATGCCGCCGCCGAGCTTCCCCGCACCGTCCCCGGTGCCGCCTCGCGACGGTGACGTGGCCGTGTCGGGGGCGCGCCTCGAGTTCGACGCGCCGCCGTCGACCCCGCTGCCCGAACCGGATCCGGCTCCCGAGCCCGAACCCGAACCCGGCGACGGCACCCTGCCGGTCGGTTGGATCGACGCCGACCGCGCGCCCTTCCGGCTGCTGCAGCCGTCGATCGTCGTCACGCCGAGTGTCGCGACCACGGGTGAGGCGGTCGGCGCCTACGCCGTCGACCTGCCGCCGGGCGCGCGCATCGAACTGCGGTGGGGCAACGGCGCCCCAGCCGACCTGCCGGGCGTGGTGCGCGCGGCACTCGAGGGGCAGACCAGCGCGCGGCTCGCCGTCTTCGTGCGGCGCTGGGAGATCCTGGGCCAGCGAGAGCTCGTCATGCACAACCCCGACGGACTCTTCGGAGACATCCGATCGGCGAACACGCTGCTGCTCGTGCCGCGCTCGGCGATGGCGCCCAACCTGGTCGGCCGCGGCGGATAGGAACAGGGGACGCGCATGATCGGCGAGATCGACGAGGCGCTGCGCAAGCTCGTCAAGGAATCCGACGGCATCGCCGCCGACATCGACGTCGCGCTCGACGCCCCGACGAAGGAGTGGGCGGCGCGGCGCAACGCACCGACCGTCGACCTGTTCCTCTACGACATCCGCGAGGACGTGCGCCGGCGCGAGTACGGCTGGATGGAGCGCCGCGACGAACGCGGCATCGTCACGTCGCGTGTGCCCGCGCCGCGCTTCTACAAGCTCTCGTACCTCGTCACCGCGTGGACGCAGCGGCCCGACGACGAACACCGGCTGCTCGACGCGCTGCTGCGCTGCTTCCTCAGGTACGACGCGATCCCCGACTCGTTCGTGGTCGACACCATCGCCGAGACCGGGCAGCCCTGCTCGCTCGCGCTCGCCATGCCGCCGCCCGAGGACCGCGCGTTCGCCGACGTATGGTCGTCGCTCGGCGGCGAGCTCAAGCCGTCACTCGACGTGGTCGTCACCGCACCGCTCGCCCGGGCGATCAGCTACCCGGTCGGCCCGCCTGTCACGGGCGGGGTCGGTGCGCAGTTCGACGCGATCGGATTCGGCAGCCAGGATGACACGTTCCGCCCCGCACCCACGGGAGGCTGAAGTGGTCGACGACCCGAGCGTCGTGCACCTGCTCGGGCGGCTCGGCGCGATCGAGGATCGCATCCGCCGCCTCGTCGCCGCGCGCCGCGCCGCCGACCCGCAGCCCGACGACCCGTTCCGGGGCCTGTACCTCAGCGACGAGCTGATCGACCGGCTGCTGGCCGGTGGGCCGCGCATCCCCGACTGGTCGGACTCGTCGGAACGGCTCGAGGTGTGCGAGCAAGCCGCCGACCTGGCCGAGGCCGCCGGACACCCCGTGCGACTGCGGCGGCTCGCCGAGGCGTTCCGCCTCACTCCGCTCGATGTCGACCTGCTCGTGATCGCGCTCGCCGCCGACCTCGACCCGCGGTTCGAGCGGTTCTTCGGTTACCTCAACGACGATGTCGGCCGGCGCAGGCCCTCGGTGTCGGTCGCCCTCGAGCTCTGCGGCGCACCGCTCACGCACGCCGACGACCGGGCCAGGCTGCTCTCGGGTCCGCTCGTGACGGCCGGACTCGTGACCCTCGACGACGAGGACAGACCCTTGCCCGGCCGGGCGATCCGGGTGGCCGACCGGGTCGTCGGGCACCTGCTCGGCGACGACACGCCCGACCGCGCCCTCGACGGGGTGCTGCGCCGATCGGTCGAGCTCGTGTGGGGCGACGACGCGCGCGTCCGCCGTGCCCTCGAGGCCGGCATCCGCCTGCTGCACCTGCGCGAGCCGGCGACCGGATCGGGCGAGGCGGTGGCGCTGCGCGCAGTGCGGGCCCTCGGCCTCGACGCGGTGCAGGTCGACCTGGCGCGACTGGCGCGCGAACCCGATCGGCTCGCGCTGGCGCGCCTCGCGGTGCGCGAGGCGCGCCTGCGCGGTGCGGTGCTGGTCGCCGCGCCCATCACCACCGACATCGATGCCGACCTGATCGGGGTGCTCGCCGACTCGCCGCAGCCCACCGTGTTCGTGGGGGAGTCCTCGTGGGACCCGGCGTGGTTCCGCGACGTGCCGGCGGCCGCCGACGTCGAGGCGACCACCACGCAGGAGCGCTCGGCGATCTGGCGCTCGGCGCTCGGGCCCGCCGCCGACGGACTCGACGTGGCATCCGCGACCGCGCAGTTCCGGCTGCGGCCCGAGCAGGTGCATCGTGCCGCGGCGACCGCGCGCACCCAGGCCGCCCTCTCGCCGACCGGCACGATCACGCCCGCCGACCTGGCCGCGGGGGCGCGCGCCGAGAACGGGTCGGCGCTCGATCGGCTCGCCCGCCGAGTCGTGCCGAACGTCGGATGGGGCGACCTCGTGCTGCCCGCCGCTCCGCTCACCGCGCTGCGCGAGATCGAGTTGCGCGCCCGGCACCGCGAACGCGTGCTCGGAGACTGGGAGATGCGGCCGGGCGGCGGGCGCGGGCACGGCGTGGTCGCGCTGTTCGCCGGCGACTCGGGCACCGGCAAGACGATGTCGGCCGAGGTGGTCGCCGGCGGGCTCGGCCTCGACCTGTACGTCATCGACCTGTCGACGGTGGTCGACAAGTACATCGGCGAGACCGAGAAGAACCTCGAGCGCATCTTCCGTGCGGCGGCCGGCACGAACGCGGTGCTGCTGTTCGACGAGGCGGACGCGGTGTTCGGCAAGCGCAGCGAGGTGAAGGATGCGCACGACCGGTACGCGAACGTCGAGAGCGCCTACCTGCTGCAGCGCATGGAGACGTTCGACGGCCTCGCGATCCTCGCGACGAACCTGCGCGCCAACATCGACGAGGCGTTCACGCGCCGCCTCGATGTGATCGTCGACTTCCCGATGCCCGACGCCGAGCATCGCAGCCGGCTGTGGGACCGCAGCCTCGGCACGCGCGTGCAGCGCGACGACGACATCGACCTGGTGTTCCTCGGCGAGGCGTTCGAGTTGGCGGGCGGCGCGATCAGGTCGGCCGCCGTGACCGCCGCCTACCTGGCCGCCGCCGATCACGGCGTGGTGCGCATGAAGCACCTCGTCACCGCCGTGCACGGCGAGTACCGCAAGCTCGGGCGGCTCGTCGTCGAGCGCGAGTTCGGCCGGTACTGGGCCGAGGTCACGGGGGCGTGAGGATGCCACGCCGCATCGGGTGCCCGATCGGGCAGCGTCCACGGACGTTCGGGACGAACCCGCCCGCGGCACCCGCGCGCGGGCGTGCAATGGAGGCAACGACCGCGGAGGTGCACCATGCGGATCCACGACGATGAGCACGGGTTCGACCCGGCGCTCCAGCCGAAGCCGGCGCGCGAGACCTCGCCGTCGTATGCCGGGCTCGCCGACCGCCGGCCCGAGGTGCTCGGGCGCGACGCGATGCTGCGCCTGCAGCGCGACGCCGGCAACGGTGCCGTGAGCGACCTCGTCGAGGAGCAGCGCTCGCCCGTGCACGACGTGATCGGTTCGGGCGGGTCATCGCTCGAACCCGGGGTGCGCGCCGACATGGAGCAGCGGATCGGAGCCGACTTCGGCGACGTCCGCGTCCACACGGATGCCGCGGCGCACGAGTCGGCGAAGTCGGTCAACGCGCACGCCTACACGGTCGGGCCGCACATCGTCTTCCAGCGCGACGCGTACGACCCGTCGTCGACCGCGGGCCGTACGACCATCGCCCACGAACTCACCCACGTGGTGCAGCAGCGGTCGGGCCCGGTCGAGGGCACGTCGGCCGGCGGCGGCATCAGCGTGAGCGATCCCGGCGACCGGTTCGAGCGCGCCGCGGCAGAGAACGCCACACGCGTCGTGGGCGATGCGCCTCCGGTGCAACGGGCAGCGGATGACGCGGGCTCGGCGCCGACCGTGCAGCGCGAGGAGGCCGGCGAGGAGGAGGAGCCGGTGCAGGGCCTGTTCGTGCAGCGCGAGGAGGCGCCCGAGGAGGAAGAGGAAGCCGCCGGCTGAGCGCGGTCGCGCCGCGCGCGCCGACGCACGTGGTCGGCTCCGACTGGTTCAGCTGTCGGACAGGAACGCTTCGAGCTGCGAGCCCGAGAACGCCTGGCGGAACGTCGGCCGTTCGACCCCCGCGGCCTCGGCCTGTTCGGCGGTGAGGGGGTCGACCGTCCCGTCGAGCGTCTCCGCGGCGCCGTGCGGCCCTGCGGCCGCGCCAGGCGCGTGCAGCATCGGCGGGTCGGCGGGGAATCGGTCGGCGAGCGTCGCGTCGCGGCCGAGCGGCGACCAATCGCCGTCGTCCCAGGCGCCCTCCCGCAGGTACACCGGGTAGGGGAGCGGCGCCGCGTCGGGGACTTCGGGCGCGTGCCTCCCGGCGAACAGGCCCAGCGCGGTGCCGAACGTGTTCGTGCCGAGCACCACGCCGATCGCGTATCGGCCTCGGTCGACCGGTATCGCGAACACGTCGCCGCGCTGCGGCTCGCGGCGCTCGCGCGTGCTCGCCGTCACGCTCGCCCAGGTCGCCTCGTCGATCCCGTCGATGAGGCCCGGTTCGATCTCCGCCAGCCCGGCGCCGAGCGCGGTGAGCACGTCGTCGAGCGAGACGTCGGCACCGCGCCTCGGGACGAGGGCGTCGAACGCGTCCTCGACGTCGACGACGACCGCGTCGTCGACGTCTCCCAGCCGTCTGGGGCGGTCGACCGCGGCCGACCCGCGGACGGTCTGGCCCGACGAGGGGCGGACCTCGATTCGCAGACCTGCCAGGAAACCGGGTTCGGGCCGGAGCCGCCGCGCGAGTGGCGTGAGGCCCCAGAGGAGCAGCCCGGCCAGGTCGTCGAGGCCGGGCGGGTCGCCGGTCGCGTCCGCCCAGGAGCGCGCGACCGCCGCCAGCGCGTTCGCCGCGTCATCCGCCGAGATCATGGCCGCCTCCTATCCGCAGCCGCGCTTGAACTGCTCGTACTCAAGGTATTCGGGCAGCTTGTCCGCGGCGAGCGGCTCCTGCCGGTTGCCGCGGTAGTTCTCGCCGTCGCGGCCGATGATCGTGTCGTGCTGCTCAGCCAGGCGCTGCTCCATGAGCCGGGACTCGCCGTACTCGCGGGTACCCGGCTCGAACACGAGCTCGTCGGCCGGGGGTCGGAAGCGGTTGCGGTTGCGGCTGTGGCGACCCTCGAGGTCGGCGCGCGTGGTGTTCGGCCCGGCCATGCCCGAGTAGTAGACGACGCCGTTGCGGCGCAGCGTGTAGTTCCGGTAGCCGGGCCGGCTGAGGTAGGCCAGCCGCGACTCGGTGAGGTTGTGCACGAGCACACGCGCGGTGCCGACGAGATAGTTCTCGTCGGCCTCGACCGTGAGGTTGTGGGTCGCCTCCTCGGCATCGAGCTCGACGAACTCGACACGCTCGACGTGCACCTCGCCCGACGCCGTGACGAGCACGGCGCCGGGTTCGAGCTGCGCTGCATCCACCCAGGCATCCACCCAGGCGTCCGCCCACCCGTCGCGTGACCGGGTGCGGAACGGGTGACGCGGCGTGGCGTGCAGCATGGTCGTCCCGGCCACGATGCGGACCCAGCGGCGGGTCGTGCGCCGGTGGATCTGGAGGACGCGCCGGGGACCGACGAGCCCCGTCGCGAGCTCCACCGCGAGCACGACGTCGCCGGGCCGGAGCGACTCGATCGTCGCGTCGCCCGACGGCGTGGCGACGACGGTGCCGGCTCGGAAGCAGACACCAGGGTTGACCTCGGGGTCGTTGGGGTCGCGAGCCGGCCGGAACTCGTCCTCGATGTGGACATCCTCGTCGGTCACGCCTTCCGGAATACGCTCGGGCTCGTCCTTCGGGCGCCGTGGCCGCCTGGGGTCCTCTTCGTCAGGGGTGACCGGGCGATCAGGCTCGTCGGGCGTCGGCCGACGGGGTGCGACCGGCTCCTCCGGGCCGGGGCTGCGCGGCACCACCGGATCCTCGGGGCGGATTGGCACCTCGGGCTCGGGGCGGCCCTTGGGCGTGAACCGTCCGGCGATCAACTCGATCAGGGGTGCGAGCAGCATCGCCGTCAGGAGGTTCTCGTCCCACGGGCGACCGGCGGCGACGTTCGCGACCGTGTTCGAGATGATCGCCGCGGCCTCGAGGGTGATGATGCCGCCGGCGATCGCCCATCCACCCGTCAGCCCCGCGCCGGCCACGACCCCCGCACCGAACAGGTAGACGCCCGCGCCCACGCCGCCGGCGAGCCCGCCGATGAGCGAGTTGCGCAGCACATCGTCGAAGAGCGCCGTGCCCGACTTGCCCTCGCGCGCGTTGTGGGTGATCGTGCCGGCCGCGGCTCCGGCGGCCCCCGCCGCGATTCCGGCCGCCATGATGACGAACGGCGTCGCGGTGCCCGCCGTGCCGATGATGATCACGGCCACCAGCAGGCCGACGACGAGGCCCGCGAGGAACTCCCAGGTGAACACCGAGCTCACGAGGTCGTCGACCTGGTTCTCGAGCCAACTCTTGGAGGCTCGCTCCGCGGCCCGTGCCTGTGCGCTCTCGACGCGAGAGTCCAGCGACGACACCGGTTCTCCGGTGCGTGCGGTGACCTCCGAACGGGTCTGGTCGAGTCGGCCCTCGTGCTGCGCGAGCAGGTCCCCGAGCGCCGACTCGCCCTGCGCGAGGGTCGCATCGCCGGCCGAGTTCAGCCTGGCGACGGTGTCGGATGCCGCGCCGCGATGCTGCTGGCCGACCTGGGCGAGCCCGGCGCCGACGGACGCCGCCGTGCCGGCCAGCCCCTGCGCGGTCGTCGCGCCGCCGCGCTCGAGGGCGCTGCCGACCCGATCGGATGCCGCGTCGAGCTCGCCGGCCGCGGCGGCGCCGGCCTCGCCGAGCGCGCCGATGACGTCGGTCGTCATCGTGCCGAGGGAAGCCTCGACCGCGCCGAACCCGTCGGAGACGTGCTGTGCCACCGCGGCTGCGGCGGTGGCCGTGCCCTCGGTGCCCAGCGGCGCGGCGACGAGCTGCGATCCGGCCGAGGCCAGGTCGGCCGCGGCCTCGGCCTGCGCGGACTCCGCGGCCGAACGCACGGACGCCTTCGCGTCCTCGGCTGCGCGCTGCAGCGCGGCCTGCTGCCGGGCTGCCTCCCCGCGGATGCGTGCGACGGCGCCGTCGGCCGTGCGGCCGGCGTTCGCGAGCGCGGCGTCCCGCGCCGACGCCACCGACCCGGAGCCAGACTTCGCCGCCGAGGCGACGGCCGACGCCGCCTGCGTGGCCTGGCCGTCCAGCTGGTTCGACACGGCCGTGCCCTGCTCGGCGAGCGAGGTGCCGAGCTGATCGGCGATCCCTCTGGCGCCGCCGGCGACTTCCTGCGCCTGCGCATGCATCTGCGTCGCGGCGGACTCGGCAGCCTCGCCGACCCGGGCTCCGGTGTCGTCGATGAGCTCGGCCCCGGCATGCTGCTGTGCGCGGCGCACCTCGGGATCGGCGGCCGTGCCCCCGCTGCTCCGGGCGCGCGCTTCGCCGATCCGGCTCGCGGCGTCGGCCCGAGTCGCCTCGGCGCCGGTGTCGGCGGCAGCGACCGACCGCTCTGCGGCTTCGTCGCCGCGAGCCCTGGCGGTGTCGGACCGATCGGTGACCGCGTCGCGCGCGGCCTGCCCCTGTGCGGCGCGGTCGGCGTCGATCGCCGCGGATTGCGCGGCGGCGGCGGCGGCCACCGTTCCCGCCGCAGCATTCGCATCGGCCGTGATGGTCGCCCGGGATGCCGAGGCCTGATCTGTCACCCGGGCCAGCGCCGCCCGTTCGGCGGCCGCGACCACCGCGGACTGGTCGTCGCGTGCGGCGTCGATGTCGGCCAGCCGCGCGCCCACGCTCGTCGCGAGACGCCCGGATGCGCCGGCGTGCTCGGTGCGCAGATGATCGAGGAGTGCGCGCTGTCCGTCGGTCGGCGCGTCGACCGGCAATACGAGCGGCGGCGGGTCGGACGGCGGAGCCGTCGGCGGGGGTGGCGGCGCTGGCGGTGCGGCGGGCTCGGTGGCCGGCGCGACCGACGAGACCTCGGGGGCCGGCAAGGGACCGGCCGCCGCGGACTCCTCGAGTCGCGCCGCGACGGCCGCCGCCGGGACGGATGGCGGCGGACTCGCCGTGCGCAGCCCGGTGTCCGCGCGGGCGTGGGCCATGAGCCGCGCCACCGCCGCGTTGCCGGCGGTCGCCTGCATGCGCAGGAGTCCCGACCGCTGGGGCGCCCCGGCGGCCGGTTCGCGCTCGGGCGCAACCGCCGGAGTCGGCGCCTCCCGCGACGCACGGTTCGGTGCCGGGCCTTCGGCGGCGCCCGGCTGAGGAGCGACTCGGGCCACATTCCACGGTGGGCGCGGTTCGGTCGCTGCGGCAAGCACCCGGCGCCGGGTCTGCCCGAAGGCTCGCGAAGCGTGCCTTCCGGGCCCGCTTGCCCCGAGCGTTCCCGTTCCATGCCGAGTGTTCCCGCAGGAACGGCAACACGCCCGCCGAACGGAAACCCTCGCGGAGCGGGGGCCTGCCCGATCGCGCACCGACGGGTACCCGCACGCACGTCCCCGCGGACCACGCCGCGCCGCGGCATCCGTTCGATGCTTGCCGCAAGCCTGCGTACCGCAGCGATCCGCGAAGGAGCATCCGATGCCCACCTACCTCTCTCCCGGCGTCTACGTGAACGAGATCGAAGCCGCCACCCGGCCGATCGAGGGCGTGGGCACCGCGGTGGCCGCCTTCGTCGGCATGGCGCCGAAGGGCCCCGAGAACACCCCGACCCTGGTCAGCAACTGGACCCAGTTCGTCGACACGTTCGGCGGCCTGTACCCCGGGGCGTATCTCGCGTACTCGGTCTACGGGTACTTCCTCAACGGCGGCGGCAACTGCTACGTCGTGCGCGTTGCGACCGACGGCGCGAGCGGCGGTGGCGGCGGCAAGAGCAGCGGCAAGCGCGCCGAGCCCAAGCAGCTCGCCGCGGGGCCGCAGACCGCCACGATCGGCAACTACGTCTTCACCGCGAAGAACGCCTCGCCCAACGCGAAGCCGATCTCGGTCGAGATCGCCGACCCGGGCGGCGAAGAGGTCGAGGAGGGCGCGTTCAAACTCGTCGTCACGGCCGAGGGCCGCTCGCCCGAGGTGTACGAGCAGGTCTCGCCCAAGCCCGACAGCGCCGCGTACGTGGTGTCGAAGGTGACCGCCGAGTCGAAGCTCGTGACCGTCGAAGAGCTCGACCCCGCATCGGCCGGCGTCACGCCGCGCACCGGCACGTTCGACCTCGCGATCCCCGAGCCCGATGAGCAGCCGATCGTGCTCGACGGCGTCTCCGCCGCGAACTACATCGGCAGCCCCGCCGATCGCACCGGCTTCGGCGGCCTCGAGGAGATCGAGGAGGTCACCATGGTGGCCGTGCCCGACCTGATGGCCGCCTACGAGCAGAAGGCGATCACCCTCGAGACGGTCAAGGCCGTGCAGCTCGCGATCATCGCGCACTGCGAGCTGATGGGCGACCGGATGGCGATCCTCGACCCGCCGCCCGACCTCTCGGCGCAGGAGGTGCGCGAGTGGCGCCGCACGGGAGCCGGATACGACTCGAAGTTCGCGACCCTGTACTACCCGTGGATCAAGGTGCTCGACCCGGTCAGCGGTTCGAACCGGTTCATGCCGCCGTCGGGACACATGGCGGGCGTGTGGGCGCGCAACGACTCCGAGCGCGGCGTGCACAAGGCGCCCGCGAACGAGGTCGTGCGCGGTGCCGTCGAACTCGCGACCCAGCTCACCCGCACCGAGCAGGAGCTGCTCAACCCGATCGGCGTGAACGCGCTGCGGGCGTTCCCGGGCCGGGGCATCCGGGTCTGGGGTGCGCGCACCCTGTCGAGCGACCCGGCCTGGCGGTACGTCAACATCCGGCGCCTGTTCAACTACCTCGAGAAGTCCATCCTCGGGGCGACCCAGTTCGCCGTCTTCGAGCCGAACGATCAGGCGCTCTGGGGCAAGCTGCGCCGGTCGATCTCGGCGTTCCTCGTGAACGAGTGGCGCAAGGGCGCGCTCTTCGGCGCGACCGCCGACCAGGCGTTCTTCGTCAAGTGCGATGAGGAGACCAACCCGGCGGAGGTCATCGACGCCGGCCAGGTCGTCTGCCAGATCGGCGTCGCGCCCGTGAAGCCCGCGGAGTTCGTGATCTTCGAGCTGTCGCAGTTCTCGGGCGGCACCAGCCTCGTCAACGAATGACCACGACCGACCAACGACCATCTCAGCGAAATCGGATAGGAGCACACCATGGCACTCGCAGATGCGATGGACTCGTCACCGGCCTACGCCTTCAAGGTCACCATCGACGGCATCGAGGTGCCGAAGGTGACCGAGGTGTCGGGCCTGAAGAACGAGGTCGACAAGATCGAGCTGAAGCAGCAGCTCGCCGACGGCAAGTACGTCGTGATCCAGCTCATGGGCCGCCCGAAGGCGGGTGAGTTCACGGTGACCCGCGGGCTCACCGATTCGAAGACGATCTCCGACTGGCTGGGCGTGGTGATGAAGGGCGACGTCGCCGGCGCGCGCAAGACCGCGGCGGTCGAACTGCTCGACTACGAGGGGTCGCCGCTCAAGAAGTACGAGTTCGCGAACTGCTGGGTGCGCAGCGTCGAGGTCAACTCGCTGAAGGCGGGCGCGACCGAGCAGGCGACCGAGAAGTTCGTGGTCTGCTACGACGAGTCGAAGGTGGTGTGACGTGCAACGCGTCATCGCGACCAGGCCGAATCTCGAGGGGAGGCCGAGTCTCGAGGGGTCGGATGCCGCGGACGCGCCTTCCTCGACCTCCTCGGCCGACGACGGGGTGATGCGCACCGAGTTCGCGTTCGAGCTGCCGCGCGGGTACGTCGGCGCCGACGGCACCGTGCACCGGCGGGGCGTCATGCGCCTCGCGACGGCGCGCGACGAGCTGTTGCCGCTGTACGACGCGCGAGTGCAAGAGAATCCGGCGTACACGACGGTCGTGCTGCTGGGTCGGGTGATCACCTCGCTCGGCTCGCTCGGCTCGGTCGACGCGTCGGTGATCGAGAACATGTTCGCCAGCGACGTGGCGTTCCTGCAGGACTTCTACCGGCGGGTGAACGCCGAAGGGCACACCCGCATCGCGGTGACGTGCCCCGAGTGCTCGCACCGGTTCACCGCCGACCTCGCGGGTGGGCGCCTGGGGGAATCATGACGTACCCGGCCGACCGCATCCATGAGGAGGTCGCGTACGTCGCCTACCACTTCCACTGGTCGCTCGGCGACATCCTCGACATGGAGCACGCGCAGCGTCTGCGGTACGTGCACGAGATCGCCGCGATCAACACCAGGCTCTCCGAGGAGCGCTGATGCGCTGGCCCTGGGAGCGTCGGGCGTCGACGGCCGATTCGCCGTCGACGCCCGCTTCGGCTGCGCCGGGCGACGGGGCGACCGGGTCTGCCGGGGCGGGCGGGTCTGACGGCCCCGCCGGGGCTGCTGCGCCGCCCGCGTACTCACCGGCGGGCTGGGCGTTCCTGCCGCCGCTGCAGCGTCAGGTATCGGATGCTCCGCCGGCGACGCTGCGCACCGGATGGGTCGACCGGCTGCCCACCCGGTCGCTGTCGGGTTCGGTCGGCGAGCTCACCCACCTGGTGGATGCCTCGGCGCCCGCCGGAACCGTCGCCGAGACACCGGCCGGGCTCGGCGCGCCCGTGCCGCGCGCGACCGCCGCCGACCTGACGCTGCGCGCGCCGTATCAGCGTGCGGCGACGTCGGTGCCCGTGCAGCGGCGGGTCGTGGATGCCTCGGCGCCGGCGCCGGCTCCGGTACTCGCGGTTGCTCCGACGATCGCGGATGAGGAGCCCGCGGCGGCGGATGCTCCGACGCTCGGAGATGTCGCCGGGGCCGACGAGGGTCGGGCTGCGGCGGATGCCGCGGGTCCGGTTGCTGCGGCGGGTGCTCCGGTCGCGCCGGTGCAGCGCGAGGCCGTCGAGGCGCCGACCGCGCGTGACGCGCAGGCGGCGTCGGTGCCGCCCGTCGAGATGCCGGTGGTCGCAGGCGCACGCGCGGGGTCGGTCGCCGCGACGGACCCCGAGCCGGCCGTCGAGGGCGCCGCCTCGACCGGGGCGCTGGAGCCGGATGCGTCGTCGACGGAGGCGTCGGGGCCCGACACGCCGTCGGTCGACGTCCCGACGCTCGGCGCCTCCGTGCCTGCCGCGGCCTCCGGCGCGCTCGCCGCCGCGACGCCGGTGCAGCGATCGGCGGCGCCGGTCGAGCCACGCCGGTTCGGACTCGGAGCACCGCTCCCGCCGGGCACGCGCTGGCCGCAGCCCGACGGGCCGGTGCAGCGGACCCCCGTCGCGGCGACACCGGCGAATGAATCGGCGGCTCGCGCCGACCGCGGCACGCCGACAGCTCCCCGCTCGGAACCGGCCGCCTCCGCGTCGCCGACGACACCCGCGGTGTCCGCCGACCACGATGTCGCCGCGGACCCGCGGGCCGCGTCGGAATTCGGCGTGGACACGCCGGCGCACGGGGCGTTGCCGCTCGTGCAGCGATCCGTCGAGTCCGTCGTCGCGCAGGACGCGGTCGAGAAGGCCGGCACCGAGCCAGAGGTCGTCGAAACCGACGTCGCAGAGGTCGCACCGCCCGCGACCGCCTCGGCACCGCTCCTCTCGCAGCGACGGATCGAGCCGGCGCTCGTCGCCGGCCCCCGCCCTGCCGCCGTGCAACGAGTGGTTCCCGCGGTCGTGCTCGCCCCCGGCGCGAGCGCACCCCTTTCGTCGGGGTCGCTCGTTGCCGCTCGCCCCGGCGGTGAGCGGCAACACGCGTCCCCGACGGGTTCTCGAGACGCCTCGGCCGGACCCGGCGCCGCTGCGGTCCCGATCCAGCGGACGCCCCTCGGCGCCACGCCGACCGGCCACGCACCCCTTTCGTCGGGGTCGCTCGTTGCCGCTCGCCCCGGCGGTGAGCGGCAACACGCGTCCCCGGCCGAGGGCGGGCGCGGTGAGTCCGGCGCGGGGCGCGGGTCGGAGCGGCTCGGCGGGTTCTCCGCATGGGTGCAGCGGGTGTTCCGACCGGATGTCTCGGAGCGCGCCGCGGATCCGGCCGAGGTCGGATCCGCGGCTCAGGCCGAACCCGATTCGCCCGCCGAAGCCGACCCGGTGGCCGCCGCGGCGGGTGACGGGGCGAACGGCGTCACGGCCTCACCGGAGCTCGCCGCATCGGTGCCGCTCCCGACACCGTCGTATTCGACGGCACCGGGCGCGACACCCTCCGTCCAGCGGGTGTCGGCAGCGTCTGCCGCGCCCGTCGCCCCGCGTTCCCCCGCGACCGGCGCGCCGGTCGCCGCCACGATCGCACCCGCGCTCCGCACCGACGTGCTCGCAATGCCGCCGCGATCGAGCACGACGTCGTCCGCCGGCATCGCGCAGGGCCCGTCCATCGCCACCGTCTCGCCCGCGGCCGTGCAACGCCTCGTGATCGCAGCGCCGCAGCGGCCACCGTCGCCCGCCCTGCCGGTCGCCGCGTCGCCGGCGACCGCGGCGGGGGCCGCCGCCACGGCGGCGTACGAGGCATCCCGTGCCGGCGCCGCCGCACCTGCCGCCGTGCTCGACGGACCCGAGGCATCCGCTTCGCAGCCCGTCGTGCAGCGAGCGGAGGCGACCGCGCCGATCACCGAGGCATCCGACGACAGCGACCTGGGGGCCGCGTCCGCTGCGACCGGCGCGACCGCCGCGCCGGCCGCGCCCGCGGCCGATGACCCGGCCGCCATCGAGACCCTCGCCGGGCGGCTGTACGGCCCGCTCGTGCGACGCCTGAAGGCCGAGCTGCTGCTCGATCGGGAACGACGCGGCATCCGCATCGACGGAATCTAGGAGGGGAGGCGCGATGATCGAGGACACCAAGATCGCCGTCGGCGTCAGCTACGTCGTGAAGATCGACGGCGAGCAGCTCGGCGAGTTCTCGAGCTGCGACGGGCTCGGCGTCGAGGTCGTCATGGAATCGCGCGAAGAGGGCGGCAACAACAGCTTCGTATGGCAGCTGCCGACCCGGCTGAAGTTCCCGAACGTGAAGCTGTCGCGCCCCGTCGGGTCGGGCACCTCGCAGCCCATCCTCGCCTGGATCTCGAAGGCCCCGAACATCACGCCCAGCACGGCCGTCATCGAGGCGCAGAACGCGATCGGCGAGAAGATCGCCGGCTGGCAGCTCTCGCAGGTGGTGCCCGTGCGGTGGAGCGGCCCGTCGCTCACGCCCGACCAGCCGAAGGTGCTCACCGAGACCCTCGAACTCGCCCACCACGGCATCAGCGGAGAGTAGGGGAGGAGGGATCGCCATGCCCGTCACCAAGACCGACACCTCGAGCGCGAGCCTCACGCACGCGTCGATCGAACTGCTCGAACCCGGCAAGACCCCGGGCGTGCCCGGGCCGAAGATCGGCTCCATCGAGTTCCAGATGAACCCGAAGGAGATCACGATGTCGAAGTCGGCGGGGTGGAAGGTCGAGAAGCAGAAGAAGGCGTCCTCGGCGCCGCCCGCGACCTACCAGGGGCCGGACCCGCAGAAGCTGTCGGTCGAGCTGTTCCTCGACGACACCCGCGGCGGCGGGGGCGACACCGTCGTCGCCCGGGTCGAGAAGCTGTTCCAGGCGTGCGCGCCCACGAAGGACTCGCAGCGCGGCGACACCCCGTCGCCGCCGTGGGTGCGGTTCACCTGGGGCGTGCTGGCCGGATTCGTCGGCTACATCAAGTCGGTGTCGGCGAAGTACACGCTGTTCTCGCCGACCGGCACCCCGCTGCGCGCCGTCTGCACGGTCGCGCTCGAGGAGATCGCCGACGCCCCCGCCAAGCAGAACCCGACCTCGGGCGGGTTGAAGCCCCGGCGCGTGCATGTCGTGCACGAGGGCGACACGCTCGCCGGCATCGCGTATCGCGAGTACGGCAACGCCGCGCTGTGGCGGCAGGTCGCCGAGGTGAACGGCATCGACGACCCGATCCGGCTCCTGCCCGGCCGCAGCGTGTTCCTGCCGTCGGGGGACGAGCTTGCCGGCCCGAGCGGGCGCGAGGCTGCGCGAGCGGAGGTGGCCCGTGTCGTCGGTTGACACCTACACCAGCCTGCTGCTCGTCTCGATCGACGGGCGGCCGCTGGCGTCGACGGTCGCGACCCGCCTGATCATGAGCCGCATCACCGACGCCGCGAACCTGCCCGACTCGTTCGAGCTCGAGTTCACCGACCCGGCGGGCACCGTGCTCGACGACGCCGGCGTGAAGATCGGGTCATCCGTCGTGCTCACCGTGTCCGAGAACGGGCCGCAACCGCCGGCGAAGCTGCTCGACGGCGAAGTGACCGCGCTCGACCGCGAAGACCTCGCCGGTGTGCTGCGCACCCGCGTGCGCGGACTCGACCGGTCGCACCGGCTGTTCCGGGGGCGCCGCGTCGCGGCCTACGTCGACAAGACGGCGGCCGACATCGTGCGCGAGGTCGCCCAGCGCGCGGGCGTGAAGGTCGCGCGCATCGAGGCCCCCGCGACGGTGCTCGCGCACGTCACGCAGGACAACCTGAGCGACTGGGTGTTCCTGCGTCGCATCGCGGATGCCACGGGCTGCACGTTCTCGGTCGGCGAGCAGGGGCTCGTGTTCGCGCCGCCCACCCCGGCCGGCGACGCACCCGAGGGGGCCGAGTCGGCGCGCGACGACCCCGTCGTCATCGAGCACGGCATGAACACGCTGGCACTTCGCGCCACCGTGACCTCGGCGAGCCAGGTGCCCCAGGTCGAGGTGCGCGGCTGGGACCCGGTGCAGAAGCAGGCGGTGGTCTCGACGGCGCCCGCGAAGACCACGGTCGTCGAGCTGCCCACCGTCACACCCGAGAAGGTCGCCGGCACCTTCAACGGGCCGACCTACGTCGCCCCCGACGGCGACGGGCAGACACCCACCCAGGACCGCCTCGCGAAGGCCGTCGCCGACCGCATCGCGGGCGGGTTCGCCGAGATCGAGGCGACGGTGCGCGGCAGCGCGAAGCTGCGCAGCGGCACCGCGGTCGCACTGAAGGGATTCGGTGCGCCGTTCGACGGGCGGTACACGACCACCGAGGCGGTGCACGAGTTCTCGCCCGAAGTCGGATACACGACCACACTCATCGTGAGCAACGCCAGCGACCGCTCGCTCTTCGGCGTCGCGAACGGCGGCTGGGCCGCCGGCGAGAGCGCCCGCATGCCGGGTGTCGTCTCGGCGCTCGTGAGCGACATCGACGATCCCGACGCGCAGGGGCGGGTCAAGCTGACTTTTCCGTACCTGTCGGCCGACTACGTGAGCGGGTGGGCGCGCACCGTGCAGGCCGGCGCCGCACGCGACCGCGGCGCGATCGTGCTGCCCGAGGTCGGCGACGAGGTGCTCGTCGCGTTCGAGGGCGGCCGCTTCGACCGGCCGTACGTGATCGGCGGTCTGTTCAACGGCAAGGACACTCCGATCGACGGCTGGGGCGCGGTGCAGAAGAACGGCGAGGTCATTCGGCGCTCGTTCACCTCGCGCACCGGCATGGAGGTCGTGTTCACCGAGGAGTCGGGCACCGAGAAGCTCGAGATCTCGACGAACGAACGCGCCCAGCGGGTGACCCTCACGCAGACTTCGCAGAAGGGCATCGAGATCATCTCCGAGGGGCCGGTGATGGTCACGGCCAAGCAGGATGCCACGGTGAAAGCCGACCAGGGGGCGCTGAAGCTGTCGGCCTCGTCGATCGAGGTGAAGGCGACCGGCGGCGTGACCATCGAAGGCGCGACGCTCTCGATGAAGAGCCAGGGCACCGCCGAACTGCAGGGCACCAGCGTCGCCGTGAAGGGGCAGGCGTCGGCTGAGCTCTCGGCGTCGGGCCCGACGACGGTGCGCGGCGCGGTCGTCAACATCAACTGAGGCGGCGCTGCCGGGTTCGGGACGGGAAGGAGCGACGGATGGCACGGGAGTTCGTGGGACAGGGCTGGGCGTTCCCGGTGCACGCCGACGCGACCGGGCGCATCGCCCTCGCCTCCGACGAGCGCGAGATCGAGGAGAGCATCCGGCTCATTCTCGCCACCGCGCCGGGGGAACGGCCGATGCGGCCCGAGTTCGGCTGCGCGGTGCACGACTTCGTGTTCGCCCCGGCCGACGCGTCGACCGCCGGCGCGATCGGCGCCGCGGTGCGGGCCGCGCTGCGGTTCTGGGAGCCGCGCATCGACGTCGACCGGGTTGCCGTCTCGCTCGAGGCCGCCGACGACGGGGTGCTGCTCATCGACGTGGGGTACACCATCCTCGGCACGAACGACCCCCGCAACCTCGTCTTCCCGTTCTACGTGATCCCGCGGGAAGCGGAGGCCGCGACATCCGGCTCGTCATCGTCCTCGTCGCCCTCGGCCGGTGCGTCGTCCGCATCGTCCGCGTCGTCTGCACCATCCGCATCGTCTGCGTCGTCGGAATTCGGCCGATCGCCTGGAGGCTTCTCATGACCCTGCCCGCACCCAACCTCGACGACCGCCGCTTCCAAGACCTCGTCGACGACGCGAAGCGCATGATCGCCCTGCGCTGCCCCGAGTGGAGCGACCACAACGTGTCCGACCCGGGCGTGACCCTCATCGAAGCGTTCGCGTTCATGACCGACGAACTGCTGTACCGGCTCAACCGGGTGCCCGACCGGCTCTACCTCGCATTCCTCGACCTGCTCGGGGTGTCGCTGTTCCCGCCGACGGATGCCTCGGTCGACCTCGTGTTCTGGCTGGCCGCGCCGCGCGATGAGCCGGTCACAGTGCCGGCCCGGGCCGAGGTCGGCACGCCCCGCACCGAGCGCGTCGAGCCGATCGTGTTCACCACGGTCGAGGACCTCGAGATCCCGCCGCGCTCGCTCGAGCTGATCGGCACCCACCCCGACGGCGGCGAGCCGTGGGTGCGCGACACGCGCCTCGGCGGCGAGACGATCGACGCCTTCCAGAAGACGCCGATGATCGGCGACGCGCTGCTGTTCGGCCTCGACCAGCCCGCGCCCGGGCTCGCGATCTCGCTGCGACTCGACTGCGCCGTGCGCGGCGTCGGCGTCGACCCGCTCGACCCGCCGATCGAGTGGGAGGCCTGGACCGGCGACGGCTGGAGCGCGTGCGACGTCGTGAGCGATGAGACCGGGGGGCTCAACAAGGCGGGCGACGTGGTGGTCATCGTGCCGCGCGGGCACGTGGCATCCAGCCTGGCCGGCGAGCGCGCCGGATGGCTGCGCACTCGGCTCGTCGAGCGCGAGGCCGACGTGCCGACCTACAGCGCGTCGCCGCTCGTGCGCTCGGCCGAGGGGGCGACGGTCGGCGGGGTGACGACGGCGATCCACGCGTCGACCGTCGACGACGAGATCCTCGGGCTCTCGGAAGGGGTGCCCGGGCAGGAGTTCGCGCTCTCCGTACGGCCCATCGTCGACGACGGCTCGCCGTTCACCGTCGAGGTCGGCGCCGGCCCCGGCTGGGAGGAGTGGATCGAGGTCGACGACTTCGCCGACCAGGCGCCCGACGCCCGTGTCGTGCGGCTCGACCGCACCCGGGGCGTGGTGACGTTCCCGCCCGCGGTGCGCGAGGCCGACGGCTCGCTGCGCGGGTTCGGGGCGGTGCCCGCGAAGGGCGCCCCGCTGCGCGTTCGGCAGTACCGGGTCGGCGGCGGATCCCGCGGCAATGTGGCGCCCGGCGCCCTGTCGGTGCTGCGCACCACGGTGCCGTTCGTGCGCGGCGCCGAGAACCGGGTCGCCGCGCACGACGGCGTGGATGGCGAGACGGTCGAGGAGGCGAAGGCCCGCGGCCCCCTGTCGCTGCGCACGCTCGATCGCGCGGTGACGATCGAGGACTACGAGCAGCTCGCCAAGCGCGCCGCTCCGGGCGTCGCGCGGGTGCGCGCGGTCGCCGCGTCGGGTTCCGGTTCCGATCAGGGCGTACGCGTGCTCGTCGTGCCGTCGGCCGCCGTCGGCGACGACGGGCGGGTCGAGTTCTCCGACCTGATCCCGTCGGAGGAGGTGCTGCAGCTCATCTCCGACGACCTCGAGACCCGCCGCACCGTCGGCGCGCGCGTCGCGATCGAGCCGCCGCTGTATCAGGGCATCACGATCGTGGCGAAACTCGTCGCCCGCCCGCGCGTCGCCGTCGAGCCGCTGCGACAGCAGGCGGTGCAGGCGCTGTACCGCTACTTCGACGCTGCGCACGGCGGAGCCGACGGCACCGGGTGGCCGTTCGGTCGGCCGGTTCTCGCCGGCGAGGTGTACTCGGTACTGCAGTCGCTGCCCGGCACCGAACTCGTCGACGAGGTGCTGCTGTTCGCCGCCGACCCGGTCACGGGCAAGCGCGGCGAACCCGTGCAGCGCATCGACCTCGAACCCGACGCCCTGGTGTTCGGGTTCGAGCACCGGGTGCGCGTGACGGCGGGGGTATGACGTGCGCGGCACCGTGCGAGGCCTCGCGAACCCGGCGCCGTACGGGTCGCGGCTGCCGGCCGTGCTGCAGGAGGACGAGTTCTTGCAGCGGTTCCTGCTCGGGTTCGACGACGCGATCGCGCCGGTGTTCACGACGCTCGACAACCTCGAATGGTACGTGCGGCCCGGCACGACCCCGGCCGACTTCCTCGACTGGCTCGGATCGTGGGTCGACGTCGAACTCGACGAGGACTGGTCGGTCGAGCACCGTCGACGCGTCGTCGCCGAGGTCGCGAGCCTGCACCGCATGGCCGGCACCCCGCGCGGCGTGCTCGAGACCATGCAGCTCGTCGCCGGACCCGACGCGACGGTCGAGCTCACCGAATCGGGTGGCACGTCGTGGTCGCCGACCGCGCGCGGAAAGCTGCCCGGCGAGCCCGGCGCGCAGGTGCGCGTGCGCGTACGCATGGGGAAGGGCGGCGCGAAGCCGGTCGAGTCGCCCGGAAGCGCGAAGCGCGACCCCGTCGAGGAGCTGCGCCAGAAGCTCGAGCGTGCCGCGCGCCGCGTGATGCCCGCGCACGTGCACTGCGAGATCGAGGTCACGAAGGCGGGGGCGGCATGAGCGCGGCGAAGCTGATCTGCGACGAGTGCGGCGCCGAGAACGAGCCCGGCGACGACTTCTGCGGCCAGTGCGGCGCGTACCTCGCCTGGGATCGCGGCGCGGCCGGCGTCGACGAGCCGGATGTCGCGGACGAGCCCGAACCGGATGTCGCGGGCCCGGCGTCGATCGTCGAGCCCGTGCCGGAGCCTGAACCCGAACCCGACCCTGTGCTGGAGCCTGAACCCGACCCTGTGCCGGAGCCTGAACCCGAACCTGTGCTGGAGCCCGAGCCCGTGCCCGAGCCGGAGCCTGTGGCGGAGTCCGACCCTGTGCCGGAGCCCGAACCCGAGCCTGTGGCGGAGTCCGACCCTGTGCCGGAGCCCGAACCCGAGCCTGTGGCGGAGTCCGACCCTGTGCCGGAGCCCGAGCCCGAGCCCGAGCCCGTGCTCGTGCCGGAGCCTGTGGCGGAGTCCGACCCTGTGCCGGAGCCGGAGCCGGAGCCCGAGCCCGAGCCCGAGCCCGAGCCCGAGCCTGTGGCGGAGTCCGAACCTGTGCCCGAGCCCGAGCCCGAGCCCGTGCTCGTGCCGGAGCCTGTGGCGGAGTCCGACCCTGTGCCGGAGCCGGAGCCGGAGCCGGAGCCGGAGCCCGAGCCCGAGCCTGAGCCTGAGCCCGTGCCGGTGGCGGCCCCCGAGCTCACCTCTGCGCCGACGGTCTCGCCGGCGCCGATCGAGCACGACGAGCACGACCGGGAAACCGCCCCGGCGTCCGACACTCGGCACCCCCGCCGAGCCGCACGTGCCGCCGCGGCCACCGCAGCCGCAGCCGCCGCTGCGACGACGATCGCCGGCGCCACCGCGTCGGCCGCGACATCCGAAGTCCCGAAGCCGGTCGCGCCGACGGCCATCAAACCGGTCGCGCCGACGGCCATCAAGCCCGTCGCGCCGCAGAAGCCGACGTCCGCGAAGCCGGCCGGGCCCGGGCCGGTTGCGCCCGCGGCGCGCAAGCCGATGGCGACGCCGAGTCGTGCGAAGACGCGCCCCACGACGCACCGGCCGGCCGATGCGCCCAAGCCCGGCGATCTCGTCTGCCCCCGGTGCGGAACCGGCAACGCGCCCACCCGCCACTTCTGCCGCCGCTGCGCGGCGCCGCTCGCGCCCGAGGCCGACCGGTCGCTGCCGGCGTCGAAGCAGGCCGCCGCGGGCACCAGGCCGCGGCAGCGGCGACGCATGCGCGTCGGCTGGATCGTGACGATCCTGATCATCGTCGCGATCGGGCTCTGCGCCTGGTTCGCGCGGGGAACCATCGCGGGGATCGTGCAGACGGTCGCCGACCGCATCGTCGAGTCGACCGCGCGCAACCCGGTCGAGCTCATCGCGTCGAGCGAGGCCGACGGGCGACCGGCGACACAGGCCCACGACGGGTTCAGCGACGTCGCGTGGGCACCGGCACCCACCGGGCCGGCCGTCGGAGAGTTCCTCGACGCCCGGTTCGCCGAGCCGTTCCGGCTGGTCGCGGTGCAGGTGTTCCCGGGCGCATCGGGGGAGCAGGCGGCGTTCCTCGCCGAGGCGCGGCCGGCGACGCTGCGGCTGACGGCGACCGACTCGGCCGGGCAGGTGCACGAGCAGGTGCTCGCGGTCGCCGACGAGCCGGGAGCACAGCGCTTCGAGGTCGGCATCGACGACGTGGTTGCGGTGCGCCTCACGATCGAGGGTGCGCACGGCGCCACGGATGCCACGCACGTGGCTCTCGCCGAGGTCGAGTTCTACGGCCGCTGACCGCCTCGCGGCGCTCGCCCCGCCCCCGATCGAGGCAGATTTGCGGGATGGAACCACCTCCGAACGGCGCTCCATAGCGCAAATGTGGTTCTCTCGCTGCCGGCGGGGCGGCGGGGCGGCGGGGCGGCGGCGCGGGGCGCGCCGCTCACTCGACGCCGAGCTCGGCGCGCATCCGGCGGTAGCCGTCCTCGGCGCGGCGGGCGGCGATGACGTCGCCGGCCCGGTGGTGCATCGCGACGAGCGTGCGCCACGACTCGTCCATCCAGGGGTCGATCTCGACCGCGCGTCGGGCGACCGCCACGGCGGCGCGTCCATTGCCGAGCCGGGCGTGCAGGTGTGCAAGCGACGCCGCTGCCTCGGCCGCCCGCAACCGGTACCGTTCGCGTGCTCCGAGCGCCCACTCGGCGGGTCCGTCCTCGGGAAGCACTTCGCCGCGGTAGAGGTCGAGTGCGCCGACCAGTCCGTCGCGAGCGGCGGCGAGATCCCCTCGGCGCTTCGCGGCGGCCGCTCGGGTGAGGTGGTCGTCGAAGCTCGACAGGTCGCACGCCCCGCGGTCGGCGAGCCCGAGCCGGTACGCCTCGCCCTCGCGCTCGACGACGCCGGCCGGTGCGCCCGGATCGCCCGACAGCAGCCGGCGCAGACTCGACACGCTCACGTGCAGGGCGTGCAGTGCCGAGTCGCGCCCGAGGTCGGCCCAGAGCAGATCGGCGATGAGTTCGCGGTGCAGCGGGGTGCCGGCGTTCAGCGCGAGCATCCGCAGCACCGTGCGCGCCTGTGGACGCACCGTCCGCAGGTCGGCGTCGGCGCCGTCGATGCGCAGCCGGAACCCGCCGAAGCACGCGACGGTCACCCGGCGCAGCGGCAGAGCGGTCGGCGGCTCGGGCGCCGCGTCGCGCTCTCGGGTGTGCAGCGGTGGGGCCGGTGCGACTCGGTCGGGCGACGGCAGGTCGGCCGGGAGCGGCAGGCGCGGCAGGCCCGCCTCGAGTGCGAGGCGACGAGCGGATGCCGCGTGCACGGCGCCGCCCGCCGACCCCGAGAGCGCGACCGCTGCCTCGAGGAATGCCCGTGGCCCGGCGATACCGGCACCGATCGCCGCCGACTCGGCGGCGTGCAGGAGCCGCCCGAGATCGCCGGCGCCGCGTGCCGCGCCGACCATCGCCCCGGCGGCCCGCGCCCACGCGGCGAGCTCCGGTTGCCCGAGCTCGTCGCACCGATCGGCGAACGCGAGCACCTGCCCCACGTCGGCCCGTCGTGCCCGCAGCGCGGCGAGCACGTCGAGCCCTTCGACGACGGCGGCGCCGACGGGATCGCCGTGCTGCGCGAACCGGTCGACCACGTCGCGCGCGGCGGAGCGCCCCTGCCCGAGCGGAAGGCACACGGTCGCGATCGCACCGCGAGCGAGCCGGGCGACGCCACCGAGTCCTTCGGCGAGGGCGTCGCGTTCGAGTGCGCAGCACGCGTCGAGGGTGAACTGACGCGGCACGAGCGGTGCGCGGATGACGAGCAGCGCCAGATGGGCGGTGAGGCGCTCACGGGCGGTCGCGCCGGTGCGCACCGCCCGCCGCAGCGACGGCACGGCGCCGGTGACTTCGCCGCGCCGCAGGCGTCGCAGTGCGGTCGCGAGCAGTCCGCCGTCGGAGGCGCGCGACACGGGGATCGCCCGGGCGTCGGCGCGCGCTGCCTCGGCGGCATCGGCGAACGACGGTGTCGCCCGCACGATCTGCGGCGGCACGGCGGCGATCCACCGGGCGGGGCGGGTGCGCGACTCCGGCAGCGTGGCGAGCAGGTCGGCGAGTTCGTGCCAGCTGCCGCCCGCCGCCAGCGCGTATGCCGCGTCGTCCGCCGCGCCCTCGGCGACGAGTCGGCGGGCGGCCGCGCGGGCGGCGTCCTCACGTTCGGGAACGCTCATCCGGTGCAGCAGGTGGCGCCGCAGCATGGGGGCGATCGTCGTGCGGCCGCCGGTCGTCTGCCGGTGCGGGATCTGGTCGAGTGCCGACCCGAGGGCCGAGGCATCCGACCAGCCCGCGAGCGCGGTGGCGAGCCCGATGTCGACCGCAGGCAGCGCCGCCACACGGCCGAGCGCGCGCACCGCGCCGCCGTCGAGCCGCGCGAGCATCTGCTCGAACCAGGGTGCGGCGACGTCGCCGGTGAGGGCTGCCGGGAGTTCGGCGTCGACCGACTCGTCATCCACCGCGTCGACCGCCGTCGCGATCACCCGAACGAGCTCGGGCCAGCCCGCCGTCTCCTCGGCCACGAGCGACGCCGACTCGAGGTCGATGCGCCGGCCGCGCAGCATCCGGAACTCCGTCGCCACCTCGGTGAGGCGCAGCGGCCGGGCCGCCGGCGGGGCATCCGATTCGACGACGGATGCGGCATCCACCCGCCGCTCGCCGCTTCGGGCCGCACTCGACGCCCCGTCGGACTTCGGTCGTCCGGCATGCTCGAGAACTGATGCGGCGCTCACGCGTCATCCCCCAATGACCGCGCGAATGGACTGGAACTCGGGCCACGTTACGCCGCGCATGCACCCCCCACCTGAGGGGCCCCCCGGATTGGGGGTGTCAGTGCCGGCACTGAGGGACGAGTGGCACGCCTCGCGGTGCAGTTCGAGAACGCCGCCGACGACTCCCGACCTCGATTCGGAGCACGCCCGCTGAGGTGATATTCTCGTGTGGTTGCCGAGTTCGGCAGCGCGCCCCGATAGCTCAGTGGTAGAGCACTTCCATGGTAAGGAAGGGGTCGTCAGTTCAATCCTGACTCGGGGCTCTGGTTCGCCCGGTTCGCCGGGGGATCATGCGGCGGGGTAGCTCAGGTGGTTAGAGCACACGGCTCATAATCGTGGTGTCGCGGGTTCGAGTCCCGCCCTCGCTACCGCAGAATCTCGGTTCGACCACGGTCGCTGCCTTCGTCGAAGGCCAAGGCTTGGCAGGGCGCCCGCACCACTGACAGGGTGAACGGGTGACGATCCGGTACGGCGGCGATTACAACCCCGAGCAGTGGCCGCGTGAGGTCTGGGACGACGATGTGCGCCTCATGCAGCGCGGCGGGGTGAACCTTGCGACGGTGGCGGTGTTCTCGTGGGCGCGGCTCGAGCCGCGGCCGGGGGAGTACGACTTCGGATGGCTCGACGACGTGCTCGACACCCTGCACGCGGGCGGTATCCGCGTCGACCTCGCGACCGCAACGGCTTCGCCGCCGCCGTGGCTCGCGAAGCTCCACCCCGAGACGTTGCCCGTGACGCAGGACGGCGTGCGGCTGAGCGTTGGGAGCAGGCAGCAGTACTGCCCGAGTTCGCCGGTCTACCGCGACTACGCGAGGCGGTTGGTCGAGCGCCTGGTCGAGCGGTACGCCGGGCATCCCGCGCTCGAGCTCTGGCATGTCAACAACGAGTACGGATGCCACGTCAGCCGTTGCTACTGCGACGTGTCGGCGACGGCGTTCCGTGCCTGGCTCGAGGCCCAGTACGGCTCGATCGACGAACTGAATCGCGCCTGGGGCACCGCGTTCTGGTCGCAGCATTACGATTCGTTCGACGAAGTCGAGCCGCCGCGTACCGCGCCGACCCTCGGCAATCCGACGCAACTGCTCGACTTCGACCGGTTCTCGAGCGACGAACTGCTCGCATGCTACCTGGCCGAGGTCGAGGTCATCCGCGCCGGCTCCGACGTGCCGATCACGACGAACTTCATGGGCTTCTTCAAGCCCGTCGACTACTGGAAGTGGGCGCCGCACGTCGACGTCGTCTCGGACGACACGTATCCCGACCCGGCTGACCCGGATTCGCCCGCGTACGGGGCGATGGTGCACGATCTCATGCGATCGCTCGGCGGCGGTGCGCCGTGGATCCTCATGGAGCAGTCGCCGAGCGCCGTGAACTGGCGCGCGCGCAACGCGCCGAAGGCGCCCGGCCAGATGCGGGCGTGGTCGTACCAGTCGGTCGCGCGCGGCGCCGACGGCATCCTGTTCTTCCAATGGCGACAGTCGGCGGCCGGCTCCGAGAAGTTCCATTCGGGGATGGTTCCGCACGGCGGCACCGAGACGCGCGTGTGGCGCGAGATCGAGCAGCTGGGCGGCGAGCTTCGCCGGCTTTCGGGGCCCGACACCGGCATCGAGGGCAGCCGGGTACCCGCCGACGTCGCCATCACGCTCGACTGGGACAGCTGGTGGGCGATCGAGCAACCGGCGTCCCCGACGACCGTCTCGTATCTCGAGGTGCTGTTCGCCTGGCATCGCGCGTTCACCTCGCTCGGGTTCGCCGTCGACTTCGTGCGCGCCGACGGCGACCTGACGCCGTACCGCGTCGTCGTCGCGCCCGCGCATTTCGTCGCGACCGATGCCGAGGTGTCGAACCTCGCGGCGTTCGCAGAAGCGGGCGGAACGCTCGTCGTCGGCTTCGGCACAGCGGTGCTCGACGAGCACCTGCACGTGCGACTCGGCGGCTACCTCGGGGAGCCGCTTCGCCGCGCCCTCGGCCTGTGGATCGAGGAGTTCGCGCCGCCCGCAGGACCCGACCTCCGCGCCGGCGGCGGCGGTACGACGCCCCGGGTTCCCATCGACGGCGACGTGCTCGGCGGCGCTGCGATGGGCTCGGTGTGGGCCGAGTTCGTGCGCACCGGCGACGCCGAGACGCTCGCGAGCTTCACCGACGGCGCGCTCGCCGGATGGCCGGCGGTCACCAGACGGGCGGTCGGCGGGGGCGGCGGATGGTACGTCGCCACGTTGCCCGAGCAGCCGGCCCTCACGCGGCTCGCCGAGCGAGTGGCCGCCGAGGCGGGCCTGGAGCGCCCCGAGGCGGTGGCTGACGGGTCCGATGTCGAAGCCGTTCGTCGCGGAGAACTCGTCTTCGTCATCAACCATGGGCCCGACGACGCGCGGCTGCTGATCGACGGCACCGACGTGCTCACCGGCGCCGAGGCATCCGGTTCGATCCTCGCCCCGCACGGTGTTGCGATCGTCGCGGACGCTCAGTTGTCATGATCGCGCGACCCGGAACATCCGGGCGACGCCGCGCCGCGCCGCGACCGCTCGTTCGGCGGCGGGCGTAGCATCCCGAGCATGGATCGTGCCGCGCTCGCCCCGCTCGGGCTGGGCCTCGCCGCGCTCGGCCGACCGGCCTACATCACGGCGCACCGCTCGGCCGACCTCGGGGCCGACCGCAGCATCGCGACGATGCGCGACCGCGCCCACGCGATGCTCGAAGCGGCGTGGGAGCGGGGCATCCGGTTCATCGACGCCGCGCGGTCGTACGGCCTGGCCGAGGAGTTCCTCGGGTCGTGGCTGGCCGCGCACCCCGAGCGGCGCGCATCGCTCACGATCGAGTCGAAGTGGGGCTACGAGTACGTCGGCGAGTGGCGCATGGACGCCGCCGTGCACGAGCGCAAGGAGCACTCACTGCCCATGTTCGAACGGCAGTGGCCGGCGACGCTCGCCGCGCTCGGGGGAGCGCCCGACGTGTACCTCATCCACTCGCTCACGCCCGACAGTCCGGCCCTCGCCGACGCGGCGCTGCTCGACCGGCTGCGCACGCTCGCGGCATCCGGGGTGCGCGTGGGGATCTCGACGAGCGGTCCGCGACAGGGCGACGCGCTCGACGCGGCGCGCGAACTCGCCGACTCGCCGTTCAGCGCAGTGCAGGCGACGTGGAACCTGCTCGAGCGCTCGGTCGCCCCCGCACTCGCGCGAGCGCACGACGCGGGCTGGCTGGTCGTCGTGAAAGAGGCGGTCGCGAACGGGCGGCTCGCGGCGATCGCCGCGCCGGGTGCGTCGGGCGCAAGCGACGCGGAGGATGCCTCGGCGCTCGCGGTCCTCGCAACCGCCGACGGGCAGTCGGTCGATGGGTTCGCGATCGGCGCGGCGCGGGCGCAGCCCTGGGCCGACGTCGTCCTGAGCGGCGCGGTCACTGCGGCACAGCTCGATTCGAACCTCGCGTCGCGGGGGCCCAGCGCGGCGGTGTGGTCGGCGGCGGCGGCGCTCGCCGAGGATCCCGGCGCCTACTGGTCGGCGCGCGGCACCCGTGCCTGGACCTGACGCGGACCCGCCCTTCCGCTGCGAGACACCGGTGGGGGCGTAGCATCCCAGGGTGGAGGCATCAGGAGGCGGGGTCGGGCGCGCGATCGCGCTCGGCGTCTCGTGGGCGCTCCTCGCGTTCGTGACCCTGGTCGCCGCGCTCGTGATCGTCGTGCCCGCGGTGACGGGCTCGGCGGCGTACACGATCCTCACCAGTTCGATGGCGCCGAGCCTGCCGCCCGGCACCCTCGTGATCGTCAAACCCGTCGACCCCGATGAACTGCGCATCGGCGATGTCATCACCTACCAGCTCGAGTCGGGCGCATCCACCGTGGTGACGCACCGCATCGAGCAGATCCGCTCGCCGAATCTGCCCGGGGGCGAACGCAGCTTCATCACGAGGGGCGACGCGAACGGAGTGGCCGATGCCGAACCGGTGCGCGCGGTGCAGGTGCGCGGCACCGTGTGGTACGCGGTGCCGTGGGTCGGTTGGGTGAACAACGTGATCTCCGGCGAGCGTCGCGCGATCCTCATCCCCATCGCAGCGGTGGCGCTGTTCGGCTACGGCGCCTGGATGCTCATCTCGCACGTGCGCGATCGACGTCGTTCAGCGATCGCCGAGCGCGGCGACACGTAGGCGTCGCCGCTCGCCGAGGCGCGCGACGATGGCGTACCCGCTGGCGAAGAACAGCATTCCCGCCAGCATCGGGGCCACGAATGCCCGCAGCAGGTCGCCGTTGACGAAGTTGTTGATCGCGCCCACCCATGGTACCGCGTACCACACCCGCCCTGACACCTGCGTGGGCGCGACCGGTTGCGGGTCGGAGGCGCCACTCGCGTCGGCCTCGGTGACGAAGCTCGGGGCGGTCTCGTCGGGGCCGGGCTGCACGATCTCGACGACCCGGTGCGTGACCAGACGGTATCCGCCCGATGCGGGGCGGTAGGTGATGACATCCCCGATGCGCACGGCATGCGGGTCGGTGGGGGTGACGACGAGCAGCGTGCCGGCCGGATACCGCGGCTCCATCGAGCCGGTCACGATCGTGTACGGCGTTGATCCGGTGACCGCGGGCAGCACGACCACCAGCGTGGTGAAGACCGAGACGAACGCCAACGCCACCCACGCCAGCGCGAGACCGGCGAGCGCCCACCCACTGCCCCGCCGACGCGATGCGTCGAGCGTGGCCCGCGGAGCCGCGGTGCCCTCGCTCATGACCCGTCCGCTCGGCGCCGACGCGCCCACCACCAGGCGCATGCACCGCCGATGACGAGCGCGATGGGCCAGGTGAGCACGAAGTACTCCTGGAAGAACCGGTCGGTGTCGCCCTCGAGCGCACGCACGTCACCGTCGGGTTCGGGGGCCGCGGTGGCGTCGGTCGCCGGCGAGCCGGCCGTGAGGCCCGACGTCGGTGCGAGCACGCCCGGAATGTCGGGGCCTTCGGGTTGGGGAGGGATCGGCGGCGTGCAGCCGTCGGGAGCGGGCACGTCGTCGCTCGTCAGATTCACCCTGACATTGAACGAGGCGGTCGAGCCCTGCGCGACGGTGCCCCCGACGTTCGCCATCGCCAACTCGATGTCGACCTGCGTGCTCTGGCCCGGCTCCAGGTGCACGCCCCGAAGCAGCGATGCGCAGGCGCCGACCTCGTCGAGGACGACGACGGCCCCACCCTGCGCGCCCGACACCGCCGAGATGCCGAGCGCCGCCAAGAACTCGGGATCGGCGGACTGGACGTCTCGAACGGCGATCGCCAGGTTCGCCCCGGTCGGCCCGGTGTTCTGCACCCAGAACGGCCGCACGGCCGACCCGGTGGGCACGATCAGAACCCCCTCGAACAGCTGCCCCGGGTACTGCGCGGCGTACACGACGCCGTCGGGGGAGATCGCGATCGGCGGGTTCGCGGCCTGCGCGGGAGCCGCGGAGCCGACGCCGAGGAGTGCGGCGGCGAACGCGGCGAAGAGGACCGAGGCCGCCCACCTCGGTGTCCGCGCGACCGACGGCGGGGTCACGGTGCTGCACCGCCCATGCCCGTCAGGGAGCAGGACTGGGGCGTCACATTGGAGAGGGATCCCCGGGCGATGAGGGTGCCCGGGTCCACATTGCCCGCGTTCGGATTATCGACATCTTCGTAGATCTCGAGGGTTCCGGTTCCGGCCAGACCGTTGGTAGTGGTGGCGTTCGACCAGGTAGCCATGCCGTTCGCACCGACGCTCACGCCGCCGGGCCAGACTAGCTGGCCGGCGCTGTTGATGAAATGCACGTCATACCGCATACCGGGCGTCCCGGCGGTGACGCGATAGACGAAGCGGGGCACGGGCTGGGTACCTGAAGGTTCGTCAGGTGCGGGAGGTCCGGTTACAAAGCTGCAGAAGATCGTGTCGGTATCGGGATCGGCGTTAATGCCCGAGAACATCGTGCGCACCACGAAGAAGATCTGCGTGTCGAGTCTTTCGCAGGGGGCCAATGAGATGCCGTTGGTGCCGGGCAACAGACCGGTCGTCATGCAGAGACCGGTGCCGTCGTTGACGATCTGGTAACGCCACCGTTCCCACATGGCGTTCGTGAAGCCCACATCGGTCTTCTGCAGCGTCCAGTGCTGTTGCACGTTCGCTGGACTCGACGTCGCCGTGTGGAGCGCGGTGCCCGTGGGCTCCGCGGCGATGGCCAAGGTGTTCGAGAGATTGCTGATGATCTGGTAGTAGCCGGGCTTGCCGTCGATCGGGACGAAGCGCCATGCCTGATTCGCCACGTCCGCGTTCTTGCACACGATACCCAGCACCGTCGCGCCGGGGGCCGAATTGCCCCCGCTCACATCCAGGCATCTGCGCTCCGGCCCGGTCGCCAGGGTGTGGATGAAGAACCAGGCCGTGTCCGCAGTCGGGGGGCCGTAGACCGGGAAGATGTACTGGCTCGACTGGGTCGTGCTGGCCGAGGCGGCACCGCTGTAGTTGCCGCGCACGATCTCGGCGCTGATCTGCGGCGTGAACGACATCGCGCCGTTCGGCGGCCAGTTCGTCGTCGCGCGGGTCGCGGTGGTGCGCACGCAGTAGATGCGAGACTCGTCCGGTAGGAATCCCTCGTCGGGCGGCGTGGTGTAGGTGTCGCCGTCGCCCCACGTGCCAGACGCGAGCGCGGGGCCGGGCGTCGCTTCGGCCGTGCAGGGGTTGTCCCCGGTCTGCAGCCACACCGTGAATGCGAAGTTGCTTCGGTACGCATCCCCGCCCGTGCCGCTGAAGGTCAGCTCCACCTGGCTGCCCTGCGTGCTCGACGAGACGGTGGTGTTCGTGACGGTGACGCTGCCGGTGTGCGCCAGGGACTCGTTCAAGAACACGTGCTCCAGCGAGGGGAAGTTGTCGGTCGTGATCGTGAGGTCGGCCGAGCTCGCCGTGAGGTTCACCGTCGCCTGCGAGGTCCAGTACGCCCAGCCCGCCGACGACGCGGTCACGAGGCTGAGCGCGACGATGCCCGTGATCGCCGCGATGCGCCCGTTGCGCCCGATCGGTGCCATCATTCCCCCGTCTGCCTCGAGTCGAAGACCACGGTGAAGCTGGCCGACGTGTTCTCGGTCGAGGCCGGCGTGGTGAGCGGCAGCAGCAGCTGCAGGCACACCGTCACCGTCGCTTCGGCGGCCACGTCCGAGACGAGCACGACCGGCGTCGGGCCGAGCGCGGCTCCGGGCAGCACCGTCGCCGGACACGCGCCCGTCGCCACACGGGTCTCCCACGCGCTCACCGAGCTCAGGCTCATCGAGATCTCGACCTCCACGTCACCGGTGTTGTGCAGGATCAGCTGATGCCCGATGAAATCGCCCGGCAGCATGCCCTGGTACACCCCCGCCGGGATCGTCACCGACTGCGCCGGCGCATTGGCGCCCTCTCCGATGAGCAGGTTCGAGGTGCCCGCCATGAGCGTGCCCGATGTGCCCACCGGGGTCGTCGCGGTGAGGAAGGCGGTGCTCCCGCCCGCCATGAGCACCGCCGCGAGCACGCCGACGAGCATCGCCCCCGCTCCGCTGAGCACCGCGCGCACGCCGGGCGCGCGCAGACGAGCGCGCGTCGGCCGCGTCGGCGACGCGCGACCACGTCGTCGGCGCTCCGGTGCTTGCGGGTTCATGGATCCACCCCGTGTCGTCTCGACGGACAGGACTCGACCTGCCGGCCGCGGGACCGGTTCGCGCGGCCCCGCGCCCTGCCGCTAGGGGGTGGTCGGGGCCACGACTTGGGTGACGGTGATGGCGCCCGCCGAGAGCGTGACCACGCCGCCCATCGCGGGGTTGTCGGTTGCGGGGCTTCCGTCGGCACCGAACGGCCAGACGATCGTCAAGGTGACCTCGATGATCGCGGGCGTTTCATCGTTCGCCGTGACTTGGTAAACGCCCTCTGTCCCGGTCTCTTCGATGCTGCCGCCGGGCTCGAGCTCGCTGACCTCTATTTCGGCGCGCTCGAGGGCCGTCTCGAGCGCGGGATCAACGGTGATCAAGGGATCGTTCTGCTCGATCGTGAAATACAGATCGTCGCCCGACGCGATGATCTCGACGGTCTGCGTGAACTCGAGCGTGTTGCCGGGAACGATGCGCGTGTCCGAGCCGGGCGGCACCTCGATCTTGCTCTCTCCGCCGTCGAAGGTCGCCGTCCAGGTGCCGTCGTCTACCGGCTCCACGGTGAGCGTGCCTGCGGTGATGGTCTGATCGACGCCGAAATCGGCTTCATCGGTCCAATAGGCCAACGTGCCGGCTCCCCCCAGGAGCAGCACCACGCCGGCCCCGATCGCGATCGTCGCCTTGGTCGTCTTCTTCATGTCGTTTCCCCCTGAGTGAGAGCGGCGCCCGAGCGTCGCCAGGGTCGTACACCCTTTGGCGCCACCATACAACGCGAGGGTGCCTCGATCGCTACCCCCCAGAGGACATCGTCGCGCGACCGTCTCGGGGTGCCCGACCGCGCGCGTTCACCCGTGTCGCGGCGGCGCCGTCGACTCGCGAACGACGAGCCTGGGACTGATCGTCAGCCGGTGCACGGCGCGATCGGGCTCGAGGATCCGCTGGGCGAGCAGATCGATCGCCGCACGGCCGACGTCGAGGCGTGGCGGTTGCACCGCGGTGAGCGCGGGGGTGAAGAGCTCGGCGATCTCGTCGTCGTACGCGATGATCGACAGGTCGCCGGGCACCGAGATGCCGCGATTCAGGGCGAGGTCGACGAACGCCATCGCCTCGGGGTCGGAGTGCACGAGCAGCGCCGTGACGCCCGCGCCGGTGGCGACATCGAGCGCAGCATTGATGGTGTCCGAGAACTCGGGCGTGCTGCGGTCGGGCACCACCGTCTCGAAGTGCTCGGCAGCGTCGAGACCGAGGTCGTCGCAGGCCGCCTGCCATCCGGCGGCGATCTTGCGCGACGTGGGCGATTCGCGCGACAGCACCAGCCCGACCTTGCGGTGGCCGAGGGCGGCGAGGTGCCGTGCGGCGAGGACTGCGCCGAGTGCGTGGTCGGTCGTCGCCGACTCGACGGGCTCGTGCTCGGGCAGGCGGGTCGCGTCTCGCTCGGCGAGCACGCTCGGGATGCCGCAGTCGGCCAGCCACTGCACGACATCCTGCGCGTGGGGCGTGTCGGTGTTCGGAGCGACGATCAGTCCGCGCACCTCGTCGCTCTGGACGAGGCGCTCGAGCACCGGGCGTTCGTCCTGCAGTTCGTAGGACGCACCGCGCAGCAGCACCTTGAGCCCGAGCGCGCGTGCCCGTTCCTCGATGCCGCGCACGACGGTCGGCCAGTAGAAGTTGAGCGACGGCACGAGCACCGCGATGGTGCCGGTGAGCTTCGGCGCCGCCTCCTCGGCTCCGGTCGCCCCGGTCGCGCCGACCGCATCGTTCGCGGCAGTCCCGGGTGCCGTCGGCAGCCCGCCCTCGGGCGGCACGGCGCCGCCGTGCACGCGGACGAGGAGCCCGGCCTGCTCCATCAGCGCGAGATCGCGGCGGAGGGTGACGGGTGTGACGCCGAGCTCGTCGGTGAGCTGCGAGATCCGCACGACGCCGTCGCGTGCGAGCACGGACTGCACGTAGGCGTGGCGGGCGGGTGCGAGCAGCCCCGGCGCGGTGTCATCGGTCATCGCGGTCATCCTTCGCGTTCACTAGGTCCAGTTCTACCGTCACCGAGAACGCATCCCGGTGCGTCACGTCGAACTCGATGCGGGTGAGTCGGTGGCCCCAGACCTCGACGAGCAGCGGATCGTCGAGGTCGCGGGTCTCGGTGACCACCGGAACGCCGGCCGGCCAGGTCAGCACGACGGGTGTCGCGCCCTCGAGCGGCACGATGCGGGCGTGGCCGTCATCGAGATCGAGGTCGCCGGCCACGAGCAGGCGCACGGCGGTGCGCGGCTCGTCGCCGCTGGTCGAGGGCGCCAGCTCCCAGCGATCCTCGATGCGCACCGCGACGGGTGCGCGTTCGAGCCGCACCTCGCGGCGCCACGAACGCAGGTCGGCGACGAGGTAGGCGCTCGCGAGGTCGAGGGCGAGCGAGGTGGATGCCTCGCCGACCCGCGCCGAGACATCCGCGGCCCTGAATTCGGGGCCGGTGCCCTGTCCGCTGCCGCGCACCCACGGCACGTTGTGCCACGCGCTCTGCATGGTCCAGATCTCGGCGCGGCCGGGGCCGAACGTGGCCGCGGTGTAGGTGGGCCGGCCGGCGTCGACGAGCACGGGCACGCCGTCGGAGGCGACCACGAACGATCCGACGTCGTCGTGGTTGTGGTGCTCGCCGTTGCCGCCGCCCTTCACCGCGACGGTCAGGCCGTCGACCCGGCCCGCCGCGACGCGCGCGACGAGCACCTCGATCGACGGCAGCCACACGTCGCGCACGAGGGGCGGGCTGCCGGGCCGGGCGGCCAGCCACGCGGCATCCGTCACCCCTCGCAGCAGTCGGCCGAGCTCCTGGCCGGGAGTCGCAGCCGGTTCGCCCGGGATGCGGTGCGATGCGGCGTGCGCCTGCGCGGCGGCGTCGCCGACCGCGCGGGCGGCGCGGTGCAGCGCGTGCCAGGGCAGGGCGTCGGCCGGTCGGGCTTGGCCGTCGGCGAGGTTCAGGTACCAGCCGCCGCCGAGGTGCATGCGATGCGGGAACGCGACCGTTGCACGCAACGAGGGGATGTCGCGGGTCGCGTCGAGCACGCCGCCGGTGGCGTGCGCGAGCACGTCGAGCGCCTCGAGCGCCCGGCAGGCGCCGTTCCACCAGTACCCGTAGCCCTCGTCGACGGCGCCGTCGTCGGGCAGCGCGGCGACGTAGCGGTCGAGGCCCTCGATCGCGAGGGCGACGAGCTCGGCGCGTCGGTCGCGGTCGCCGTCGCCATCGAGCAGGCGCAGCGCGCCGACGAGCACGTTGCCGTGGATCCACGGGTTCCAGTTGTGCACGTCGCCGTCGAGGCCGATCCAGTGCCAGTCGCGTCGGCGGCGGAACGGGTCGAAGACGCGCACGCGGGCCTCGTGCCGGATGCGGGTCCGCAGGCCGGGGTAGCGTCGGTCGAGCTGCGCCCCGAGCAGGTGGTCGACCCAGGCGAGTTGGGCGAGGACATCGCCGGCACCGAGGTCGAGGTACGGGTCGGTCACGTCGGCGAGTACCGAGCCGTGCACGGCGAACGCGTCGTCGTGGGCCGGCCAGCACCAGGACGACTGCTCGCAGAGCAGTTGCACGCCGTCGGCGACCTCGTCGACGAGCCGGTCATCGAGGGTGGCCGCCGCGGCGATCGCCGCGACGCTCAGCCGGTGCTGCCGCCCGAACGCGGCCGCCTCCCAGACGGTGCGGTCGCCGTCGCGGTGCAGGCGCGCGGCTGCGCTCGCGAGGGGCTGCGGCCAGGGCTCGATCGCGCCGGCCTCGGCGTCGCGGAGCGCGGCCCGCAGGGCGGGGCGGTCGGCGGCGCCGCGTTCGAGGTCCCAGGTGTCGCGATCGAGCGCGGATGCCACTGGCAGTGCCGAGTCGGGGGCGATGAGGACTCGCACGAGCTCGTCGCGAAGGTCGTCGCGGTGGATGCCGGCTCGCCGTTCGAGCGCTGCCGCGAGCGGACCCCGAAACGGGGGATGCGCATCTGGTGCGGCGTCCATAGCGGTGTCCTTCCGGTCGGGCGTTCGTTCATTCTGGCACAACTCGATCAAAAACGATCATCGAATCCCCGAGATTCAGGCTTGAAGTGAGCGAAAACGATTGCTAATCTTCGGATGCGGTCGATATGACCGATTGCCCTCGCCCTTCGAAGGAGAAGCGTGTCGCCCCACTCCAGCACCCCGCCCCCCGCGCGGCGTCACGGCGATCGCACCCGCGCTGAGTGGGTCGCGTACGCCGATCGGCTCCTCGGGGGTGCTGCGAAATGGGCCTCACCCGGAAACGCGCTGATCACGCCCCCAGGCGCCGAAGGCGGCTACGGCCGCGCGGTCGACGGCCTCGAAGGCTTCGCACGCACGTTCCTGCTCGCCGGCTTCCGTATCGCCGGCGACGAGGGGCGAGGGCTCACCGAACTGATCGAGTTCTACTCCCGCGGCATCCGCACCGGCGTCGACCCCGACGCGCCCGACCGCTGGGTGCGTCTCGACGAGCATCCCCAGGCCAAGGTCGAGGCCGCCTCGATCGCGCTCATGCTCGACCTCACCCGGCCGTGGATCTGGGAGCAGTTCGACGAGACCACCCGCGCCCGCGTCATCGACTACCTCGCACCCGCCGTCGGCGATCAGACCTATCCGCGCACGAACTGGCTCTGGTTCCGGCTCGTGGTGCAGACGTTCCTGCGGTCGGTCGGCGGGCCGTGGTCGCCCGACGATGTCGCCGCCGACCTCGCCCTGCACGACTCGTTCGCGCGTGCCGACGGATGGATGTCCGACGGTCATGAGCGCTCCTACGACCACTACGTCGGGTGGGCGCTGCACCTCTACCCCGTGCTGTGGTCGCGGATGGCGGGCGCCGCCGAGCTTGCGGGCGGTCGCACCGAGCACGATGTCGTGGCGCTCGACCGCTACCTCCAGGACGCGATCGCGCTGGTCGGCGCCGACGGTTCGCCGCTCATCCAGGGCCGCAGCCTCATCTACCGGTTCGCCGCCGCGGCGCCGTTCTGGGTCGGAGCGCTCGCCGAGGTGCCCTCCCTCTCACCAGGAGCGCTGCGCCATGCAGCCGACCGCATCGTGCAGCATTTCGACGATCACGGGGTGCCCGACCGCGCCGGCCTGCTGACGATGGGCTGGCACGGCGAGTGGCGCGGTCTCGCGCAGTCGTACTCGGGCCCGGCATCGCCGTACTGGGCGGCCAAGGGCCTGCTCGGCATCGCGCTGCCGGCTGACCACCCCGTGTGGAGCGCGCCTGCCGAGCCGCTCCCCGTCGAGTCCGGTGACTTCGTGCGCGTCGTGCGCGCCGCCGGCTGGGCGATCTCCGGCACCCGTGCCGACGGCATCGTGCGCATCGCGAACCACGGCACCGACCACGCGGCGGCCGGCGACCTCGTCGGCGACTCGCCGCTCTATGCGCGCATCGGCTACTCGACCGCGACCGCGCCGCTGCTCGACGACCGCGCGTGGGTGGATCCGCTCGACCAGTCGGTTGCACTGGTCGACGCCGACGGCGAGGCGACGCACCGCGCCGGCATGGAGCTCACCGAGGTGCGGCTCGACGATGACGGGCACTCGCCCGTCGCCGTCGCCGCATCGACGTCGGTGGCGCACCTCGTGCGCCCCGACCACGAGCTGCCCCGCCACGGCTCGGGCCTCGGCGGGGAGGCGGTGCCGCTCGGCCGCATCAACGTGCAGTCGATCGTGCGCGGCCCGTGGGAGGTGCGCCTCGTGAGCGTCGATGCACTCGAAGACGGCGTCTCGCCCGAGTCGCTGCGGCTGCGCATCGGCGGATGGCCCGTGGCCGGCGACGCCCCGGTCGCGGGCGTCACCGACCACGGCTTCGCGCACGCAGCGGTCGGTGGGCGCGTGAGCGCGATTCATCCGCTCCGCGGCGATGCGTCCGGCCGCATCGAGGTCCGCCGTGGCGCGAGCATCCTCGGCGCGACCGCGGTCGTGCCCGTGCTCGAGTACCCCGTCGTTCCCGGCGAGCGCATCGCGGTGCTCGTCGAACTCGGCGGCGCGACGGTCGACGCGGCCACGGCGAAGCCCGCGCAACTCGAACTCATCGACGCCGACGCCGAGTCCGTCGTCGACATCACCTGGCCGGACGGCCGGCGCACCGCCAGCCGCCTCAGCGACCCCCGGCCCGCCACGACGGCGCGCCGGTAGCACCAAGGACCCTTCCGGGTCACCCCCACTGGAATCGCAAAGGAGCACCCACAGATGAAGCGCAAGTACGCAGTCGCGGCCAGCGTGGTCGTCGCTGCCTCGCTGACGCTCGCCGCGTGCAGCGGCAGCCCCGAGGAGGAGCCCGCAGAGAGCAGCGGCCCCGTCACCCTCACCCTGTCCGGCTGGAGCCTCGACATCACCCCCGAGTTCCAGGTCCTCGCCGACGGGTTCAAGGCGGCCACGGGCAACACCGTCGAGCTCGTCGAGTACGACCCGGCCGAGTACAACACCCTCCTGACCGCCGACCTCGGCGCGGGCGCCGGCCCCGACATCATCACCCAGAAGGAGGTCAAGTACGTTCCCGTCTTCGTCGACGGCGAGCAGCTTCTCGACGTCTCCGACGTCGAGATCCCCGACGCGGTCAGCGGCGCCTCGTCCTACGAGGTCGACGGCGCGCAGTACGCGGTGCCCTACCGCCAGGACTCGTGGGTGCTGTTCTACAACAAGGACATCTTCGACGCCGCGGGCGTGGAGTACCCCGACGGCTCGTGGACCTGGGACGACTACGACGCGGCCGCTGCGGCGCTGACGACGGCCGAGCACTTCGGCACGTACGAGCACCGTTGGCAGTCGACGACGCAGGGCTTCGCCAACGCGCAGTTCGACGGCGACATCTTCTCGGGCGACTACGAGTACATGACCGACCTGTACGAGCGACGTCTCGCCCGCGAGGCCGCCGGCTACCAGATCGACTTCGCCACCTCGAGCGCCAACAGCCCGACCTACCAGGGCGAGTTCGGCAAGCAGCACGCCGCGATGCTCCCCATGGGCACCTGGTACGTCGCGAGCCTCATCTCGCAGCAGACGTCGGGTGAGGCCGACACCTTCAACTGGGGCTTCGCTCCGATCCCGCAGGTCGACGACTCGACCGTCGACAAGCCGGTGACCTTCGGCGACCCGACGGGCTTCGGCATCAACGCGGCGATCGACCCGGCGAAGGTCGACGCGGCGAAGGCGTTCCTCGAGTACTCGATGAGCGACGAGGCGGCCTCGCTGCTCGCGGGCATCGGCATCACCCCGGCGAACACGTCGGACGCGGTCGTCGACGCCTACTTCGCTGTCGAGGGCGTCCCGACCGACGACGTGTCGAAGTTCGCGTGGTCGACGCACGAGACGCTGCCTGAGAACCCGACCGACGCCAACACCTCGGCGGTTCAGACGATCCTCGGTACCCTGCACACCGAGATCCTGACGAAGGCGAAGACCATCGAGCAGGCGATCGCCGACGCGGGCGCGGCCGTCGCGGCACTCTGAGTCACCCCTCCCGGCGCCGGACGCGTCAGCGTCCGGCGCCGGGAACCATCCCGCCCCACATGTTCCAGGAGATGTCATGACGAGCGCCGTTGCCGACGGGATCGGCACCCCATCCCCGCGCCGCCGCTCGAAGCTCGTGCTGCGCAACACCCTCCTCGGCTGGAGCTTCATCCTGCCGAACTTCATCGGCTTCGCGCTCATCACGCTCGTGCCGGTGGTGTCCCTGTTCTACGTGTCGCTCACCGACTACAACGTGTTCGGCAAGGGCGAGTTCATCGGCTTCGAGAACTTCCAGAAGCTCGTCGCCGACCCGCTCTTCCACCGCTCGTTCATCAACACCCTGTACTTCGCGGTACTGCATGTGCCGCTGACCATCGTGGTGTCGCTCGGCCTCGCGCTGCTGCTGAACACGAAGCTGCGCGGCGTCGCGTTCTTCCGCACGGCGGCGTTCTTCCCCTACATCACCTCGATCGTCGCGATCGCGCTGGTCTGGAACCTGCTCTTCAGCCCCGACTTCGGCCCGATCAACCAGTTCCTCCGTTTCCTCGGCATCGAGAACCCGCCCGGCTGGCTCACTTCCCAAGACTGGGCGATGCCCGCGATCGTGATCATCAGCACCTGGCGCGACATGGGGTACTACATGATCCTGTTCCTCGCCGGACTGCAGACCGTTCCCCGTGAACTGTACGAGGCCGCGCGCGTCGACGGCGCGAACGCCCTCCAGCGGTTCTGGAACGTCACGCTCCCCGGCATCCGCCCCACGATGTTCCTCGTGACCGTGCTCCTCACGATCGCGTCCCTCAAGATCTTCGACCTCATCATCGTGCTCTCGCCCGGAGGCACCCAGGCGCCGAATCAGGCCACCGTCGTGCTGTCGCAGTTCATCTACCAGAAGGGCTTCATCGAGTCGAAGTTCGGCTACGCCTCGGCCGGAGCGGTCGCACTCTTCCTGGTGTGCATCATCGCCACCGTGGTCCAGTTCCTCATCAACAAGAAGCGGAGTGCCTGATGGCCGTCACCGAACTCGTCGTCGTGCCATCGACCCCGAGCGACGACCCCGGCCCCGGCCCCCGCGTCGACCGTTCCACCCGGCCCGCATCGCGTCTCGGTCGCGTCGTCGGCAGCATCCTGCTCGTCGCCTTCGCGCTCGCGCTGCTCGTGCCGTTCTTCTGGATGGTCTTGAGCTCGTTCAAGAACCCCAACGAGGTCTTCTCAGTGCCCGTGCGTCTGTGGCCCGAGACGTGGCACTGGGAGCACTACGTCGAACTCTGGACCGACACGGGCATGGCGACCTGGCTGCGCAACACGATCTTCCTGTCGACGGTCGTGACCTTCCTCCAGGTGCTCACGGGCTCCTTCGCGGCCTACGGGTTCGCCAAGGTGCGCTTTCCCGGCCGGGACGTGCTCTTCCTGCTGTACCTCGGCACGATCGCCGTGCCGTGGCAGTCGTACATGATCCCGCAGTACATCATGCTGGCCCAGTTCAGACTGACGAACACGCTGCTCGCGATCATCGTGCTGCAGGCCTTCGGCGCCTTCGGCGTGTTCCTCATGAAGCAGTACTTCGAGTCGATCCCCGAGGAACTCAGCGAGGCGGCCCGCATCGACGGACTCAACGAGTACTCGATCTGGGCGCGCATCATGCTGCCGCTCTCGACACCGGCCCTCGCGTCGCTCGCGCTGCTGACCTTCGTGAACACCTGGAACGACTACCTCGGTCCGCTGCTCTACCTGCGGAGCAAAGAGAACTGGACGGTTCAGCTCGGACTCAAGAACTTCGTGGCGAACAACCTCGAAGCCGACTACGCGATGCTCTTCACCGGTCTGACGATCTCGGTCATCCCGATCGCGGTGATCTTCCTGTTGGGGCAGCGATTCTTCGTCGAGGGCATCGCGACGTCAGGTCTGAAGGGCTGATCGATGCGCTTCGAGAAGATCCAGAACGCGTTGGATGCGCTGGGCACAGCCGTCCTCGTGAACCTGCTGCTCGCCGTCACGGCGTCGCCCCTCATCGTGATCGTCATGTTCACGAACGCGTTCGAGACCTGGCCGCTCGCCGCCGCCGCCGCCGTCGTCGCCACTCCGGGTGTGACCGCAGCCTTCACCGTCTTCAGGCGATCGGGCGAGAACCCGTTCTTCGCGTTCTTCAGCGGCTACCGAGCCACCTGGAAGCGCGCTGCGCTCGTCGGCCTGATGCTCGTCGGCTCCGCCGCCGTGCTCATCGTCGATGCGCGCTTCTTCGCCGACGGTCCGTTCGCGCAGGCCGCGATGGTCGTGCTCGTGGTCGTGGGCGTGCTCGTCGCCGGCGCGGGGGTGGTGACCCTGACCGCGGTCGCCGAGAGCCCGGCGGTGCGCATCGGCGGCGCGCTGGCCCGCGCAGCCTGGGCGAGCATCCGTCGCTGGCACCTCACACTCGTGAGCCTCGCGGTGCTCGCCGTCTTCGCGTTGCTCTTCATCAACCTCCCACTGCTCGCGCTGTCGGCGCTCGCCTCGCCGGCGTTGTACCTCGCGTGGGCGAACAGCCGTCACTCGCTCCGCCCCGTGCTCGACATCGAAGAGACGATCGCGGCCTAGCCGCGCGCCGTCACCGAGGAAGGACCAGTTCCGCCCATGACCATGCCCTCCGCTCGCAGCGACCTCGCGGTCGCCGCCGATCGGGCGATCGCGGCCGCACTGCCGACGATCCGCCGCAACATCGCGACGTTCGGCTCCCGGTATCCCGACGACACGACGGCCGATGGTCGCTACGAGGTGCGGCCGCCGGCCGACGGGTTCGCCGCGGGCGCGAACCGAGGCTGGACGACGAGCTTCTGGTCGGGCATGCAGTGGCTGGCGTGGGAGCTCACCTCGGATCCCGAGTTCCGCGATGCGGCCCTCGGACATGCCGCCGACTTCGCCCGCCGGGTGCGCGACGAGGAGGACCTCGAGACCCACGATCTCGGATTCCTGTACACGCTCTCGTGCGTCTCGGCGTGGCGCCTCCTCGGCGACGAGGAAGCACGCGAGGCCGCGCTGGCCGCCGCCGACCATCTGATGCGACGGTTCCTCGAGCCCGCCGGCATCATCCAGGCGTGGGGCGACCTGTCCGACCCCGCGCAGCGGGGACGCACCATCATCGACAGCCTGATGAACATGCCGCTGCTCACGTGGGCTGCCGAGCAGACCGGCGACGAGCGGTATCGCGATGCGGTGCGTCGCCACACCGCACAACTGCGCGAGCACATCATCCGCCCCGACGACTCCACCTTCCACACGTTCTTCTGGGACGTCGAGACCGGCGCACCGCTGCGCGGCGCGACCGAGCAGGGCGCCCACGACGACTCATGCTGGGCGCGCGGTCAGGCATGGGGGGTCTACGGATTCGCGCTCAACCATCGCGCCACCGGCGACCCGGCACTGCTCGACGCTGCGCGCCGCTGCGCCGACTACCTCCTCGCGCACCTGCCCTCCGACCTGGTGCCGTACTGGGACCTCGACTACGGCGACGGCGACGACGCGCCGCGCGACAGTTCGGCGGCGGCGATCGCCGTCTGCGGCCTGCTCGAACTCGCCGACCTCGAGACCGACCCCGAACGCGCTCTGCGGGCGCAGGCGGCGGCCCGCGACATCCTCTCGGCCCTGATCGCCGACTGCACACCCGAGCCCGGCGCATCCGACGCGCTCCTGCTGCATGGCACCTACGACCTGCCGAAGCTCAACGGCGTCGACGAGGGCACGCTGTGGGGCGACTACTTCTTCCTCGAAGCGCTCGCTCGTCTGGCGATGCCCGACTGGAGGCCGTACTGGTGAGACTCGTCACCTTCAGCACCGCGACCGGCCCCCGCCCCGGCGCGGTCGTCGGCGGCGCGCACGTGCTCGACCTCTCGGCCATCGCGTCGTCGGTCGTCGACGTGCTCGGCGATGACGCGCTGCTCGCCGAGGCGCGCGCGGCCGTCGATGCGGCCGCCGCGGTCGCGCGCGACGCGCTTCCGCGCCTCCCCGCCGTGCGCCTGCTGCCGCCGGTGATCCCGGGCAAGCTGCTCTGCCTCGGGTACAACTACCGCGGACACGTGCCCGACGGGGTCGACCCCACCGCCGACGATCCCGAGTTCCCCGACGTGTTCGTGAAGACCGCGAACACCCTCGGCGGCGCCGACGATCCCGTCGTGATCCCGGCGGCTGCAATCGACGTGGACTACGAGGGCGAGATCGCGGTCGTCATCGGGCGACGGGCGAAGGAGGTCCCGCTCGACGAGGCACTCGCGCACGTCGGCGGCTACACGATCCTCAACGACGTCTCCGATCGCGCCTGGCAGCGCCGGCAGAGCCAGTGGGCGCTCGGCAAGTGCTCCGACGGGTTCGCCCCGCTCGGCCCGTGGCTCGTCACCCGTGACGAGATCGCCGATCCGCAGGACCTGCTCGTCGAGGTCGAGCGCGACGGGCTCGTGACCGTGTCGCAGTCGACCTCGACCACGATCTTCTCGGTCGCGTTCGTGGTGCACTACCTCAGCCGGTTCATGACACTCGAGCCCGGCGACGTCGTCTCCACGGGCACGCCGCAGAAACTCCCCGCCGCGCTCGACGCGCACCGGCCGCTCGCCCCCGGTGACCACGTCACCGTGCGGGTCTCGGGCATCGGCGAACTCACCACCCGTTTCATCGCACCCGGAGGCACCACATGATCATCGACCGCTTCCGACTCGACGGGCGCGTCGCCGTCGTCACGGGCTCGTCGCGCGGCCTCGGCCAGGGCGCGGCAGTCGCGCTCGCCGAAGCGGGCGCCGACGTCGCGCTCGTCGATCGCGGCGACGCGACCGAGACCGCCGAGCACATCGCCGGGCTGGGGCGACGCGTGCACCGCATCCGCCGCGACTTCGCGACCGCGGGCGCCGACGACCTGCACGGCGCGATCGACGAGGTGGTCGAGGCCCTCGGGCGCATCGACATCCTCGTGAACAACGCGGGCACCATCCGTCGCGCACCCGCGGCGGAGCATCCGGCCGCCGACTGGGACGAGGTGCTCGCCGTCAACCTCGATTCCGTCTTCCACCTCTCGCAGGCCGCCGGCCGCCGCATGATCGCGCAGGGCAGCGGCCGCATCATCAACGTCGCCTCGATGCTGTCGTTCCAGGGCGGCATCCTCGTGCCCGGCTACACGGCGTCGAAGCACGCTGTGGCCGGCCTCACCAAGGCGCTCGCCAACGAGTGGGCCGCCTCGGGGGTGACCGTCAACGCGATCGCGCCCGGGTACATGGCGACCGACAACACGGCGGCGCTGCGCGCCGACATCGACCGTGAGGCGTCGATCGCCGCCCGCATCCCGGCCGGCCGCTGGGGTACCTCGGCCGATCTGCAGGGAGCCTTCGTCTTCCTCGCCTCGGATGCCGCGGCCTACGTCACCGGCACGGTGCTGCCGGTCGACGGAGGGTGGCTCGTCCGATGACCCCGACGACATCGACCCACGACACCCCGAAGACCCAGGAGGCAACCATGGAGCAGCGTTACGCGACCAACCCGGCGCAGATCCCCGGCATGACCACCGAGGAGCTGCGCGCCCAGTACCTCGTGCCCGAGCTGTTCGTGCCGGGCGAGATCCGCGTCGTGTACACGCACCACGACCGCATCGTGCTCGGCGGCGTCGTGCCGGCGGGCGCCGAGCTGTCGCTGCCGGGCTACCCCGAGATCCGCAGCGACTTCTTCCTCGAGCACCGCGAGGTCGGCATCGTCAACGTCGGCGGCACCGGCACGGTCACCGCCGACGGCGAGGTGTACACGCTCGTCAAGGGCGCGTGCCTCTACCTCGGCCGCGGCATCCGCGAAGTCGTCTTCGCCGACGCCGACGCCGGCGCGCAGTTCTATCTGTTCTCCGCACCCGCGCACACCAGCTATCCGGCCGCGCTCGTCTCACCCGGCGAGGGCACCGTGCGCGAACTGGGCGATCAGCTCACGTCGAACCGCCGCACGCTCAACCAGTACATCCACGAGAACGGCGTGAAGTCGTGCCAGATCGTGATGGGCGTGACCGAGCTGCACCCGGGTTCGATGTGGAACACCATGCCCGCCCACACGCACGACCGTCGCACCGAGTGCTACCTGTACTTCGACGTACCCGAGGACTCCCGCGTCATCCACCTGCTCGGCGAGCGCGACGAGACCCGGCACCTCGTGGTGGCCGACCGCCAGGCGATCATCTCGCCGAGCTGGTCGTTGCACTCGGGCGTGGGCACCGCGGCCTACTCGTTCATCTGGGCGATGGCCGGAGAGAACCAGTCCTTCGACGACATGGACCCGGCACCGGTCACCGATCTGAGATGATCTCCGTCGTGCCTGTCCCCGCATCCGACGAGTCATCCGACTCGACCACCGCGCCCGGCCGCCCTGCGGCGCGCGAAAGTGCGGCCCAGCCCGCCGCTGAGACCGCGGCCGAGCCCGCGGCCGAGCTCCTCGCCGTCGGCGAGACGATGGCGATGGTCGCGCCCGACCGCGCCGAGCCCCTCGACGCGGCCGAGCGGTTCCGCATCGACGCGGGCGGCGCCGAGTCGAACGTGGCCGCGCACGTCGCAGCCCTCGGCGGTCGGGCGGCGTGGTGGAGCCGACTCGGCGACGACGCGCTGGGGCGTCGGATCGCTCGGCAGCTCGCCGAGCGCGGCGTCGAAATGCGGGCCGAGTTCGACACCGAGCATCCGACCGGCCTCTACGTGAAGGACCCGGGTCGCGGCGTGCGGTACTACCGGGCCGGGTCGGCCGCGGCGCACCTCGTGCCTGCCGATGCCGACGCCGTCGACCTGGCCGGCATCCGCGTGCTGCACGTATCGGGCATCACCGCGGCGATCTCGGCATCGGCGGCGGAGTTCCTCGATCGCCTGATCGACCGCGCCCGCGCGGCCGGCGTGCTCGTGAGCTTCGACGTGAACCACCGCGCGGCACTCTGGTCGACCGAGACGGCGGCCGTCGCACTCGACGCGCTCGTGCGCCGGGCTCATCTCGTGTTCGTCGGGCGCGATGAGGCCGAGGCGCTGTGGGGCACGGCGACCGTCGAGACGGTGCGCGAGCGGTTCGCGACGGTGCCCGAGCTGATCGTGAAGGACGGCGAGCACGGCGCGACCGGCTTCGCCGGCGACGCGGTCGAATTCGTGCCGTCGCCGGTGATCGAGGTCGTCGAAGCGGTCGGTGCGGGCGATGCATTCGCGGGCGGATACCTCGCCGCGATGCTGGCCGGGGCCCCGCTCACCGACCGGCTGCGCGCCGGCCACGCCCGCGCGGGCATCACGCTGCAGACCACCGGGGATTTCGCTGAGGAGGCGGTACGGGCATGAGCACGACAGGGAACGAGTGGGGCGGCTGGTTCGAGGGAGCCTTCGCCGGCTCGCCGCTGATGGCGATCCTGCGGGGCATGGGTGTCGAACGATCGGCGCGCCTCGCCACCATCGCGTGGGACCTCGGCATCGACTCGGTCGAGGTGACGCTGCAGTCGCCCGACGACGAGCAGGCGCTGCGCGAGCTCGTGCGGCTCGGCGAGGCGCGCGGCAAGATCGTCGGCGCCGGCACCATCGTGACGGCCGAGCAGGTCGAGGCAGCCGCAGCCGCCGGTGCTCGGTATCTGGTGTCGCCCGGGTTCGACCCGCGCATCGTCGACGCCGCACGGACGCACGGCGTGCCCCTGCTGCCCGGTGTCGCGACCCCCAGCGAGGTGCAGGCGGCACGCACGATGGGGCTCACCTGGCTGAAGGCGTTCCCGGCGCAATGGCTCGGCGTCGACTGGTTCCGGCACGTACGCGGGCCGTTCCCCGAAGTGCGGTTCGTCGCGACCGGCGGGCTCGACGCGAGCAACGTCGAGGCGTTCCTCGACGCCGGCGTTCGGGTCGCGGCGGTGGGCTCGGCACTCGAAGACGAGAGCCAGCTCGAGCGGCTCTCCGAGGTGCTGCGGTCGCGCTCGGTCGGCTGACGCGAGGCGTTCAGTCGGGCAGCGGCCCCGTGAGGTAGTGCTGCAGGGTCGGTCCGATGCGATCGATCACCCACGCGTGATCGGCCGACGCGAGCGGCTCGATCCGCAGCACGTAGCGCGCGAGCACGAGCCCGCCGATCTGACTCGCGACGAGCGAGGCTCGTTCGGCCGCGCGCGCGGCGTCGGGTTCCGGTGCGACCCGGCGTGCGAAGGGCAGAATCGCCCGGTGCACGACGAACTCGCGCGCCTGCGCCGCGAACGCGGGATTGCGCAGCGCGCTGCGCAGCACCGCGAGCAACGCCGTGCCCTTGGGCGAGTCCCACGTGGCGAGCAGGGTCGCCAGCAGGGCTCGCCCCGCCTCGTCGGGCGGCACGTCGCGCAGCGGCGCGATCACCTGCACGGGGTCGAGCGGCAGGTCGAGCACCGCTTGCCACAGGCCGTCCTTCGAACCGAAGTGGTGCGCGATCATCGCGGGGTCGACACCGGCGCGGGCGGCGATGCGACGGGTGGTCGCGCCGTCGATGCCGTGCTCGGCGAACTCGACGCGCGCGGCGGCGATGAGGTCTTCGCGGGTCGTCGATGCGCCGCGCCGGCGGCCGATCACGCCGCGTGCTCCCCGGGTGCGGCGGATGCGCCGGCCGGTGCGGCGGCCGCCGCGGCATCGCGGTCGAGCAGCACCATGGTCTCCTCCAGGGTGGGCTCGACCGGGTCGACGGATGCCGCGACATCCGCCGCAGCGAGCACCTCGCGCACCCGGTCGCCTGGGACGCCGGCGACCCGGATGTCACGACCGCTCAGCATCGTCGGCAGCCCGGCGTCGCCGAGTGCGGTGAACGCCTGCTGCCAGGCATCCGATCGCACCAGTACCGCGGAGGTGCCCGACGTGAGATCGGCGACCGACCCGACGCCGAGCAGCCGGCCGTGCGCCATCAGCGCGAGCCTGGTGCACTGCTCGGCCTCCTGCAGGTAGTGCGTGGTGACGATGACGCCGCGCCCGGCGGACGCCTGCTCGTGGATGACATCCCAGAGCCGGGCGCGCGCGAGCGGGTCGACGCCCGACGTCGGCTCGTCGAGCACGAGCAGCTCGGGCTCGTGGCCCAGTGCGAGCGCGAACGCGAGCTGGCGCTGACGGCCCAACCCGATATCGTTCACGACGGCAGCCGACACGTCGGCGAGCGACGGGGGCAGGGCGATGGGGCCGGTGCCGTAGACCCGCGCCGCGAACTCGGCGTTCTGCGCGACCGTGATGGTGCGGAACAACCCGAGCCCCTGCGGCACGTACCCCATGCGGCGGCGCGCGGCGTCGTCGGGCGGCGTGCCGAACAGCCTGACCTCGCCCTCGTCGGGGCGCTCGAGTCCGATGAGCATGCGCAGGAACGTCGTCTTGCCGGCGCCGTTCGCCCCGATCAGGCCGAGGATCTCGCCGGGCCGCACATCGAGCGACACGTCGTCGACCGCGGAGTCTCCGCCGAACCGCCGGGTGACGTGGCGGGCCGCAGCGACCGGTGCGCCCCCTTCCGCTGGTCGAGGAGCGAGCGACGAAGGAGCACGTTCCCCTTCCGCTGGTCGAGGAGCGAGCGACGAAGGAGCACGCGTATCGAGACCCCGTGAGGTGCGCTGGTTGCGTTGGTCTCGATACGCGTCGTCGCTGCGCTCCGGCGCTACTCGACCAGCGGAGGGTGCGTCGTCGCTGCGTTCCGGCGCTACTCGACCAGCGGAGGGTGCGTCGTCGCTGCGCTCCGGCGCTACTCGACCAGCGGAAGCGGAAGCGACGGTCAGCGCGATCAGCGCGTCCTCGAGGTCGGGCGCCTCGATCGGGGTCCCGTCGGCCGGCTCCGCCGCGCCGGGCGCCACCCACGCATGACGCCGGATGCCTCGCCGCCACGACGTGGGCCCCGCGGAAGCGTCGTCGGGCAGCTCCACGATCGTGCCCGGCACCCCGGCGATGATCGCGTCGGGTGCGCCGTCGGCGATGGCCCGCCCGCCGTCGAGGGCGAGCACCGACGCCGCGCGCTGCGCCTCGTCGAGGTAGGTGGTGGCCATCAGCACCGCGGTGCCGTCGGTCGCGATGCCCGAGATGAGCCGCCACAGCTCGACCCGGCTCACCGGGTCGACCCCGGTCGACGGTTCGTCGAGCAGCACCAGCTCGGGGGAGTGCAGCATCGCGAGCACGAACCCGAGCTTCTGTCGCATGCCGCCCGACAGCGCCCGGCCGAGGCGGTCGCGTGCGTCGGCGAGGGCGGCGCGTTCGAGCAGTTCGCCTCCACGCGAGCGGATGTCACGTGCCGACATGCCGTACGACCGGCCGACGAACTCGAGGTTCTGCCGGACGCTGAGGTTCGCCCACACGCCCGAGGTCGCAGGCTGGTACCCGATGTGCTCGCGAGGCAGGGTCGACACCGATCCGGTGCCGGGGCGCACCCGGTTCGCGAACACCCGCAGCAGCGTCGACTTGCCCGCGCCGTCGCCGCCCACCACGGCGGTCACCTCGCCGCGCGGCACCTCCAGCGAGACCCCGTCGAGCGCGCGCGTCGCGCCGAAGTCGACCGTGACGCCGTCGACCGCGATGCCTGCCGCTCCGGCGCCGCCCCGTGGCATCCGCCGCTGCATCACGCACCCGCCTTCGCGTGCTGCCCGTGCTCGACGTCCGTGCCGCGCTTCGCGCGCGGCGCGACCGGCGAGATGCTGCGCCGCAGCCGCACCACCGCGAGCCCGAAGACCACCACCGCCATCACGGCGAGCACGGTGAGCGGCAGCCACAGCGCATCCCACTCGGCGCCGCGGATCATGACCCCCTGCGACACCATCGTGAAGTACGTGAGCGGCAGCAGGTACCCGATCCACCGCACGCCGGCCGCCATCGCGTCGAGCGGGAAGATCATGCCCGACAGCAGGATCTGCGGCAGCAGCGTCATGAGCGCGAGCTGGATCGCCTGACCGGTGGTCTGCGACACCGACGAGATGAGCACGCCGATGCCGAGCACGACGAACAGGAACAGCGCGGCGCCGACGATGAAGATGAGCACCGACCCGTTGAACGGCACGTCGAACAGCAGGATGCCGAGCACGGTGATGAGCGCCATGTCGAAGCTCGCGAGCAGGAAGTACGGCGTGATCTTGCCGAGAATGACCCCGCTCGCCTTCAGCGGCATCACGGCGAGCTGCTCGAGGGTGCCCGCCTCGCGCTCGCGCACCAGGCCGATGCTCGTGATGACCGTGCCGATGAAGGTCAGGATGAGGCCGATGATCGCCGGGATCATCACCCACGAGGTGGTGAGGTCGGGGTTGAACAGCACCTCGGTCTCCACGGTCGGCACGGCCGCCTGCTGCCCCTGCGCCTGGGCCTGTGCGGCCTGCTGGGCGAACGCCCCTTTCGCCTGGGCGAACAGGGTGAGCGCCGACTGCGCGGCGAACAGGTTCGAGCCGTCGACGAGCACCTGCCACTCGCCGCCGTCGGCGACGATCGCGACGTCGGCGCGGTCGTCGCGCAGCGCCTCCTCGGCGTCGTCGGCGGTGCCGTCGGCATCGGTGTCGATGATCTCGAGGTGGTCGCTCAGGTCGTCGCTGTCGCCGATCAGGTCTTCGGCGTCGGATGCCTCGCTGCCGACGACGACCACCTTCAACGTGTCGACGGTGAAGTTCGCGGCGTAGCCGAAGATCACCAGCAGCAGGATCGGCAGCACGATCAGCATCGCGAGAGTGCGGTGATCGCGGCGGAGTTCCTGGAATTCCTTGAGCATCACGGCGCGCATGGCCGCGATTATTCACCGCGTGATGAATTTCCGCAAGCGGTCATCGCCCACCGGCAGGTCGTGGCGATCGCCTCGCCCCACCCGCGCATCGTCGCACCCCGCGCGGGTATGGCGTCGGATGACGCCGTGTCACGTCGTATGGCGTCGGGTTCCCGCGTGTGACGGGCGGGGGTCGCGCAAGCGGATGCCGCTTCCTACGTTCGGCGGAGGAGGTCAGCCATGCCACGACTCATCATCGGTGCGATGGTCCGCACGATCGGCGCCTACCCGTCGGGGTGGCGGTACCCGGGTGCGCACCGCGACCCGCGCGGCGACGCGGCGGTGCTGCGCCGTACCGCCGAGGTCGCCGAGCAGGCGGGTCTCGACTACCTGTTCTTCGGCGACTGGCTCGCGACGGGGCACGACCTCGAATACCGCGACCCGTACCTCGTCGCCCGCATCGACCCGCTCTCGGCGATCACGTTCCTCGCCGGCATCACCCGGCGCATCGGGCTCATCGCCACGGCGAACACCACCTACTCCGACCCCTACGCGCTCGCCCGAGCCACCGCGTCGATCGACGTGCTGAGCGGCGGCCGTGCCGGGCTCAACCTCGTCACGGGCGCCGAGGCGCGCGCCGCCGGGAACTTCGGCCTCGACTTCCACGCCGCGAACGACGCGCGCTACGACCGGGCGGTCGAGTTCGACCAGGTGCTGCGCCGGCTCTGGGACTCGTTCGAGGACGACGCGATCGTCGCCGATGCCGAGGGCGGGGTGTACCTCGACCCCGACAAGCTCCACCCGACCGACTTCCATGGCGAGCACCTGAGCGTCACCGGTCCGCTCAACGCCGTTCGACCGGTGCAGGGCCACCTGCCGATCGTGCACGCCGGCACGTCGCCGCGCTCGCTGCTGTTCGCCGCGCAATACGCCGACCTCGCGCTCGTGGCGGTGTCGGGGCGCGAGCAGGCGTCGGCGATCCGCGAAGACCTGCGCGCCCTCGCCTTCGAGGCCGGGCGCGACGACCGCACGCTCAAGGTGATCGCCCCGGTGCTGCCCATCGTCGGCGAGACGCGAGAGCACGCTCAGCAGATCGCCGACCGGCTGAGCGAGCTCATCCAGGTCGCCGAGGACTGGCCGGATGCCCCGCCGGCGGCGTTCCCCGCGAACCGCTCGCTCGCGCACCTCGCGGGGGTCGTCGGGGTCGACCTGACGGGGCTCACCCCCGACCGTGCGATCACCGCCGACCTCGTCGCCGGGTTCACGCCCCTCGGGCAGGAGCTCGTCGAGATCGTCACCGAGCGCACCGGGCGACTGATCGGCGGCGAGCGACCGCCGACCCTGCGGCACCTGGTGGCCGCGGCGTCCGTGAGCGCGTCGATGGTCGTCGGCAGCGCGGCCGAGATCGCTGCCGAGTTCGCCGCTTGGGCCGACGCCGAGGCGGTCGACGGGTTCAACGTGCTGAGCGCGACGCAGCCCGCCCAGTTCGAGGCGTTCGCGACCGGGGTGGTGCCAGAGCTCCGCCGGCTCGGTGTGTTCCCCGAGGTCGACGACGAGGCATCCGACGCCGCCGCCGGCCGCGACCTCACGCTGCGCGAGCGGCTCGGCCTCGCCCGCCCCGAGAACGTCCACGTCGCCGCCCGCGCCGGCGACTTCCACACCGGCGTTTTTCAGGCGTAACGGGTCGGATCCCCGTTCGCGACGGCGTGTTCTCCTGAGAAACGCGCGTTTCGGCGGATTGCTCCTGAGAAAGGCAACGGGGCGGGGGATGCCTCGGCGGGCGTGTTGCGGAGTGTGTCGCGGCGTGACGGCGTCAGTCGATCGAGGATTGAGGTCGATGCGGGGCATCCGTACCGTTTCGCCATGACCACCGCCCTCGCAGGTCGACCCGCCGCGCCGACCCGCGTCGACCCGCTCGCCGCGCTCGTCGACGCCGGCCTCGAGGTTCCGGTGCTCGGCGGCCGCCGCGTACGGCACGTCAACCTCGACCTCGCTGCGTCGGCGCCGGCGCTGGCCGACGTCGCTGCGCGTGTCGAGTCGCTCGGTCCCTGGTACTCCAGCGTGCACCGAGGCACCGGCTACCCGTCCGAGCTCGCGACCGAACTCGTCGAGGAGGCACGCCGCACCGTCGCCGCGCGGCTCGGCGCCCGCGACGACGATGTCGTCGTCTTCACCCGCAACACCACCGACGCGCTCAACCTGCTCGCGACCGCGGTTCCCGGCGAGGTCGTGGTGCTCGACATCGAGCACCACGCCAACCTGCTGCCGTGGCGACAGCGACGGCTCGTGGTCGGTGCGCCGACCATCGCCGAGACGCTCGAAGCTCTCGACCGCGAGCTCGGCAGTCGCCCGGCGGCGCTCGTCACCGTCACGGGTGCGTCGAACGTCACCGGCGAGGTGCTGCCGATCGAGCGCATCGCCGCCCTCGCGCACGCGCATGGCGCACGCCTCGCGGTCGACGCCGCCCAGCTCGTGCCGCACCGCGCGATCGACCTGGCCGCATCGGGCGCCGACTACCTCGCGTGCTCGGGGCACAAGGCGTACGCACCGTACGGCGCAGGTGTGCTCGTCGGGCGCCGCGACTGGCTCGACGTCGCCCCGGCGTACCTCGCCGGCGGTGGAGCGGTCTCGCGCGTCGCGGCCGACACCGTGGCGTGGCATCCGTCGCCCGACCGGCACGAGGCCGGAACCCCGAACGTGCTCGGCATCGCCGCCCTCGCCCTCGCGCTCGACGCCCTCGCGGAGCTCGAGACATCGGCACCCGGCGCCCGCGACGCGCACGATGCCGCGCTGACCGCCCAGCTCGCCGAGGGCGTCGCCGCGATCGCGGGCGTGCGCGGTGTACGCGGCTTCGCGGATGCCTCGCAGCACGTCGGCATCGTCACCCTCGAACTCGAACGCGGGTCGGTCGGCCTCGTGGCGGCGGCCCTCTCGGCCGAGCACGGCGTGTCGGTGCGGGCCGGCAGGTTCTGCGCGCATCCGTTCTTCGACCGCATCGCGTCGCGCGGCAACGGGCTGCGCGCGAGCGTGGGTGTCGGCACGTCGTCCGACGACGTCGACCGGTTCCTCGACGCGCTGGCCCGGCTCGTCGCCGAAGGCCCGGGCGCCGAGTACGTTCGCACGCCCGACGGGTGGCGCCCCGCCGCCGACGACCGCCCGCACCCGTCGCTGCTGCACGGCTGACGCTCGCCCGGTGCATCCCGGCCCGCTCCACTCGGGTTGGGCCTGCGCCAAGGTCGATTCATGCGATCGAGTTCACCCCGGGGCATCCTCAGTCGCGCGAATCCACCTTGGCGGCCCGCGCCGTGGGGCGTCAACCCGCTGAGGCCCGTGTCTACACTGGACGGATCGTCGGAAGGGGTGGGGAATGCGACCGCTGGGCGCAGACGAGATCAGGGAATCGTTCGTGAACGCGACCGAGCTCGAGCTCGAACAGCTCGAGCTGCCGCTCGAACACCTCGTGCTCGACTGGGATCGGGTCGACGCGTTCGCCTGGCGTGATCGGCGATTCCGCAACCGCGGGTACCTCGTGACCCTCATCGAGGACCGGGCCGTCGGCTTGGTGCTGCGCGCGGCGAGCGGCGGCGGGTCGCGCTTCCGGGCGGCGATCTGCGACCTCTGCCACACGCAGCAGCCCGCCGACCAGGTGACGATGTTCTCGGCTCGACGCATCGGCGAGGCCGGCGAGCGGGGCGACACCGTCGGCACCTACCTGTGCGCCGATCTCTCCTGCCAGGAGAACGTGCGCCTGCACCCGCCGCTCGCGCCCGCCGAGGTGCGCAAGGTCACCGAGGATATGCGGGTCGCTGGCCTGCGCCGCCGCACGCTGGCGTTCGTCGAGGGCGTGCTGCAGCCGGCGTAGCGGGGCATCCGGTCGGTCGCCCTCGCCGCTGATAGCGTTCCCGAATGGATCAATCGTGGCTCGCCGGCAGCGGCGGCTGGCTGACGCTCGCCCTCGTGAACGCCGGCCTCGCGGAGCAGAAGAATCGCACCCGGCTCGGATGGTTCCTCGGCTCGCTGTTCATCGGGCTGTTCGCGACGTTCTTCATCGTCGTGATGGCTCCGGCACCCGAACCCGTCGCGGCGGCACCGCGCGAACGCGTGGGCGGCTGAGCGCGAGTCGGTCCGCGCGCGGTCGACCCGCGGCCGCGCCGACCCGCGGCCGCGCCGGCCCGCGGCTACGGCTCGACCGGTTCGAGCGTGGCGCGCTTGGCCGTTCTTCCGTCGCCTGATGACCGGCCGGTGAGCCGGCGCCCGATCCAGGGCAGCACGAACTCGCGGTAGTACGCGGCCGTGTTGCGGCTGCGCGGGCCGGGCGGTGCGGCCGCGACCTCCTCGACGCCCCACTCGGGCGGCACCGGCACGCCGATCGCGGTGAGCACGTTGCTCGCGACGCGCGCGTGGCCGAGCGAGTTCAGGTGCAGCTTGTCGGCCGACCAGTAGCGGATGTCGCGGAGCCCGCGATCGTTGAAGTTGTCGACGAACGTGACGCCATCGAGCGAGGCCAGGTCGACGAGCTTCGCGGTGAGGCGGGCGCCGCGCGCGTCGAACACCGTGCCGAGGGGCAGGTGTTCGGTCGGGTTCGCGCCGCTCAGCATGAGCACGTGGATGCCCTCGTCGCGGATGCGGTGCACGGCGGAGCGGAACCGCTCGGCGACCCGCTCTTCGGGCATCCGCGGGCGCAGCATGTCGTTGCCGCCGCCGTTGAAGCTGATCACCTCGGGGCGCAGCGCGATGGCCGCCTCGAGCTGCTCCTCGACGATGGGCCCGAGCTTGCGGCCACGGATCGCGAGGTTCGCGTACACGATCGGCTCGCGTGCGGCGCGCGCGAGGCCCATCGCGACGAGGTCGGCCCAGCCGCGCACGCTGCCGTCGGGCAGCTCATCGCCGACGCCCTCGGTGAAGCTGTCGCCGATGGCCGCGTAGGAGTGGAACATACGCTCCACGCTATCGCTGCGCGAGACGAGGTCGGATGCCTCAGGCCCCCGCCGCGTGCTCGAGCTCGCAGTCCGCGCCGGGGTAGAGCAGCGTCTCGTGGCCGTCGTCGAAGCGCACGAGGTAGGGCGGGCCGCCGCCTTCGCCTCGTACCTCGAGCACCTCGCCGTGTCGGTCGGCCTGGCCGACCTGCTTGCTGTGGATCACGAGTCGATCGCCGATCGTCGCCTGCATCGGGTCCCCCTTTCCCGCTGTTCCCAGCGTACGTCGGGGCGGCATCGCGACGCACGCATGCAAGGCGAATCCCGGGCGGCCGTCAGCGGGCGGCGTCGAGCGCGCGGCGGTTCACAGCGATGAACAGGCGGTTCTTCTTCGTGTTCTGGAACGACGCGCACGACCACGTTTCGCCGTCGCGCACCATGACGAAGGTCTGCACCTTGTCGTGCGGGATGCGCGCGCCCGTGCCGATGCCCCCGTCGGTGACGGCGATCGCGACGTCGGGCGTCGGGAACCGCAGGTCGAGCATCCGAATCGACATGCGGCTGCCGCGCTGCCACTTCGCGAAGACCGGAACATGGGCCTCGCGGATCTCGTCGCGGCCGATCGAGACGATGCCGGCGAAGATCACATAGGTCGCGTCGGGGGTGAACTCGGCGGCGTAGGCGGTGGCGTCGCCCGCGTCCCAGGCGGCGCGGATACGGGCGAGGGCGGCTTCCACGCCCACGCGATCGGATGCCTCGTCGGCATGGTGCGCGGTGAAGTTCTGCGATTCGGTCATGGCGGATGTCTCCCTGCGACGATCATCGGATGTAGTTGCACCATGCACTATAGCAAACTGCAATAATGCACGAGGGACCCGTCGCGTAGACTCCGATGTCGTGACCTCCGCCCGCCACCGACTGCAGCGTGCCGACCGCGACCTGGCCGCGCTCGCCGTGCTCGCGCTGCTGACCCAGGGCCCGAGGCATCCGTACGACCTGCACCGCTTCATGATCGACACCCGCAAGGATTTCGTGACGGGTCTGCCGCGCAGCATCTACCACGCCGTCGACAAACTCGCCCGCGACGGCCTCATCGCCGTGCACGGCAGCGAGCAGCAGGCGGGCCGACCCGAGCGCACGACCTACGAACTGACCGACGCGGGGCGCGCCGAACTGCGTCGTCGCGTGAGCCTGCTGCTCGCGACCCCCGAATCCGACGCGACGCTCTCGTACGCGGCGCTGTCGTTCATGGGTGCGCTCACCCGCGACGATGCGCTGGTCGCGCTGCGTGCCCGCATCGCCGCGCTCGACGTGCAGCGCGCGACGCTCGCAGCCGACCTCGCCGAGGCGTCGGGCGTACCGCCCATCCTGCTCGTCGAATCGCGGCTCGAGCAGGCGCGACTCGACGCCGAGCGGTCGTGGTTCGCGGGCCTGGTCGACGACCTCGAGTCGGGCGAGCTCGCCTGGCTCGACACCCGGGCCTGACCGCGCCTCCCCGCTTCCCGCTTCCCGCTTCCGGCTCCCCGCTTCCCGCTCCCCGCTTCCCGCACCCCGCTCCCGGCACCCCGCTCCCGGCTTCCCGTACCCCGCTCCCGGCTCCCCGCACCCCGCACCCCATCGTTTGGACGCGATTCGGCGGCGTCTCGCGACAGCACCAGCCGAATCGTGTCCAAACGGTGGGGTGCGGGTGTGGGTGGGGTGCGGGTGGGGTCTGGGGTGCGGGTGGGGTCTGGGGTGCGGGTGTGGGTGGGGTGCGGGTGGGGTCTGGGGTGCGGGTGGGGTCTGGGGTGTGGGTGGGGTGCGGGTGGGGTCTGGGGTGTGGGTGGGGTGCGGGTGGGGTCTGGGGTGCGGGTGGGGTCTGGGGTGCGGGTGTGGGTGGGGTGCGGGTGTGAGTGGGGTGCGGGGTGTGGGTGGGGTGCGGGGTGCGGGTGGGGTGCGGGGTGCGGGGTGCGGGTGGGGTGCGGGAAGCGGGGTGCGGGGAGCGGGGCGGCCGGGGGCGGGCGACTGGAGGAGAGAGGGGGAGGGGGACGGGGACGGGGACGGGGACGGGGTTGCGTCCGCTCAGTCGACGGCGAGCAGGGCGGCCCAGAGGTCGGCCTTCGCGTGGAAGCCCGAGAGGTCGCGGCCGAGGAGTCGTTCGGCCAGCGCGATGCGGGCGCGCACGGTGTGCCGGTGCACGCCGAGCTCGTGCGCGGCACGGTCGAACTGCCCGCCGCAGGCGAGCCAGGTGCGCACGGTCTCCACGAGCGCGGTGCCGTTCGCGGCGTCGTGAGCGACCAGGGGGTCGAGGGTCGCGAGGGCGACCGCGCGGGCGTCGGTGCGTGCCAGGAACGCGAGCACGCCCTGCCGGCTCACCTCGTCGAACCGCACGATCGTGCCGGGGCCGGCCTCGACGGCGCGCTCGCGCGCTCGCTGCGCCTGCTCGTGTGCGACCGGGATGCGGTCGTACCCGACCGGGTCCGAGAGTCCGATCGCCGCCTCGAACTCGGCGGCGAGGTCGGCGGCGACATCGGCCGCATCGGCGTCCTCGACGAGCACGACGAACCCGTCGGCGATGCGGCCGAAGAAGAGCCGGCCGCCGCGGGCGTCCGCCCGCAGCTCGAGCCGCTCGGCGAGCCGCTCGGCGTGCTCGGCGGCGGCGTCGACGACCGCGACGCGCACCGGCGCGGTCGGCAGCGGCCCCCACATCTCGGCCGCGACCTGGGCGGCGAGGTCGAGGTCGCCGGCGAGGATGCTGCGCACCAGCCCCGAGCGCAGGTGCCCCCTCGCCCGGTCGAGGTCGCGATGCTGCTCGAGCGCGAGCCCCGCGAGCGCGAGCACCGCTGTGACGACCTCGCGGCCGGCCTCGTCGAGCTCGGGGGAGTCGCCGACCGCGAGCACGCCGCGCAGCGACCCGCCGCTGCCGAGGGTCTGCAGGGTCACGCGTTCGCCGGCGTCGACCGACCGGCTCGCGCGTCGGCCTCGGCGCAGCAGATCGCGCGCGGCGCCGAGCACGGCGTCGAGCGGCGCGGTCGAGGATGTCTCGCTGCCCGCGCGGGCCGCACCGAGTCCGCCGGGCGGGAACTCGCGGTCGAGGGCGCCCGCCGCGTCGATGAGGCCCACCCATGTGCCGAGCCGGTGCGAGAGCTCGGCGAGGATCGCGCTCAGCCCGTCGGGGCGCAGGGCCGCGAGCGAGATCGCCCGCTGCGCGGAAAGCGCCCACGCCTGGCGCGCGTACGTGTCCTCGGCGACGAGGTCGGCCACCAGTCTGGCGATGGCGATGAACGGGGTACGGTACGGCACCTCGAACAGCGGCAGCCCGTGCGCGGTGCACGCGGCGACGAGCGGCTCGGGCGTGCCCGCCCGGATCACCTCGGTGCCGAACCCGAGCCCCACGACCCCGGCCTCGACGAGCCGGGCGACGTACTCGGTCGCGAACCCGTCGGATGCGCCGTCGAACTGGGTGCCGGTGGTGAGCAGCACCTGGCCCGCGCCGAGGAACGGCGTGGGGTCGGGCAGGTCGGAGGAATGCGCCCACCGCACCGGCGCCTCGCGCGCGGCGGGGTCGCCGGGCACCAGCAGTCCGAGCGCGAGCTCGCGACGGTCGAGCAGGGTCTGCACGGTGGGAAGGATCGTCGGCCTCCGGCGGGCGTGCGCACGATGCTGTACGCGGTGTCGATTGATGTGGGCCCGAGTGTACACGCTGGCGCTGAGGCATCCGGTGTCGCCCGACCTAGCATGGCCCGCGTCCCGCAGTGCCGGCGGGAAGTCCGCGCCCGATCCGCACCGAGCACGATCCGCCCCGAGTTTGGAGCCGCCATGACCCTCGTCGAAGCATCCGTCATCGCCAGAGTCGAGACCGGAGGGCCGGCGCTGCCGCAGGAGCGCCGGCTCGTGACCGCCATCCCGGGCCCGCGCTCGCAGGAACTGCTCGCCCGCAAGGCCGACGCCGTCGCCGCGGGCGTCGGCACCACCATCCCCGTCGCCGTGGTCGCCGCGGGCGGCGGCGTGGTCGTCGACGCCGACGGCAATTCGCTCATCGACCTGGGATCGGGCATCGCGGTCACCGGCGTCGGCAACGCGCACCCGCGCGTCGTCGAGGCGGTCGTCGCCCAGCTCGCCGCGTTCACGCACACCTGCTTCACCGTCGCGCCCTACGAGGGGTACGTCGCCGTCGCCGAACGGCTGAACGCCCTCACCCCGGGCGACCACGCGAAGCGCTCGGCGCTGTTCAACTCGGGCGCCGAGGCGGTCGAGAACGCGGTGAAGATCGCGCGCCGGTTCACCGGCCGCCAGGCCGTCGTCGCGTTCGACCACGCGTACCACGGCCGTACCAACCTCACCATGGGCCTCACCGCGAAGAACATCCCGTACAAGAGCGGCTTCGGCCCGTTCGCCCCCGAGGTGTACCGCGCGCCGATGTCGTACCCGCTGCGCGACGGCGGGCTCACCGGCTCCGAGGCCGCAGCGCGCGCCATCACGCAGATCGAGAAGCAGGTCGGCGCCGAGAACCTCGCCGCGATCCTCATCGAGCCCATCCAGGGCGAAGGCGGGTTCATCGTGCCGGCGCCCGGGTTCCTGCCCGCGCTCGCCGACTGGGCGCGCGCGAACGACGTCGTCTTCATCGCCGACGAGGTGCAGACCGGCTTCGCCCGCACCGGCGCCTGGTTCGCGAGCGAGCACGAAGGGCTCGTCCCCGACCTGGTCGTCACCGCGAAGGGCATCGCCGGCGGCCTGCCGTTGTCCGCGGTCACCGGCCGCGCCGACATCATGGACGCCGCGATGCCCGGCGGTCTCGGCGGCACCTACGGCGGCAACCCGCTCGCCTGCGCCGCGGCGCTCGCAACCATCGACGCCTACGAGCACGACGGGCTCATCGAGCGCGCCCAGCGCATCGGCGACCTGCTGCACGACCGGCTCGGCCGGCTCGCCGCCGACGACCCGCGCATCGGCGAGGTGCGCGGGCGCGGGGCGATGGTCGCGATCGAACTCGTCGACCCCGAGACCGGCGCGCCCGACGCAGCGCTCACCGCGAAGGTCGTGGCCCATGCCCACGCGAACGGCGTCGTGCTGCTGAACTGCGGCACCTACGGCAACGTCATCCGGTTCCTGCCGCCGCTCACCATCCCCGACGAGTTGCTGCTCGACGGCCTCGGCGTCATCGCCGATGGGCTCGCCGCGGCCTGAGCGCCGGCCAGCACACGTCGCGGGCGCAAGCCCGTGGCATCCGACCTTCGCCCGGAGCAGACTGGGCGCAGACGTCCTCGACCGGAACCACCCCTCCCACCGAACGGAACAGCATGAGCAACGAAGCCACCGAAACCGACGTCCTCGACCGGGTCGCCTCCGGCCTCTTCATCGACGGCGAATGGGTCGACGCCGAGGGCGGGCGCACCCTCGAGGTGCGCGACCCCTCCACCGGCCGCATCATCAAGCAGATCGCGGATGCCACGCCCGACGACGGCATCCGCGCCCTCGACGCCGCCGTCGCCGCGCAGGCGTCGTGGGCCGCGACCGCGCCACGCGAGCGCGGCGAACTGCTGCGCCGCGCGTTCGATACCCTCATGGCGCGCAAAGAGGAGTTCGCGCTGCTCATGACGCTCGAGATGGGCAAGCCGCTCGCCGAGGCGCGGGGCGAGGTCGCCTACGGCGGCGAGTTCCTGCGCTGGTTCGGCGAGGAAGCGGTGCGCATCCACGGCCGGTACGGGCTCAACCCCGAGGGCACCGGGCGCATGATCGTCTCGCAGCGGCCGGTCGGGCCGTGCTACTTCATCACACCGTGGAACTTCCCGCTGGCGATGGCGACGCGCAAGATCGCGCCGGCGCTCGCGGCCGGATGCACCGTGGTCGTCAAGCCCGCAGCCCTCACCCCGCTCACCACCATCGCGTTCGTGCAGCTGCTCGAGGAGGTCGGGCTGCCCCAGGGCGTCGTGAACGTCGTGACCACGTCGAAGTCGGGCGCACTGTCGGCCCCGATCATCGCCGACCCCCGCCTGCGCAAGCTCAGCTTCACCGGGTCGACCGAGGTCGGACGCACCCTCATGCAGCAGGCGGCGCAGGGGATTCTGCGCACCAGCATGGAGCTCGGCGGCAACGCGCCGTTCGTGGTCTTCGACGACGCCGACCTCGACAAGGCCGTCGAGGGCGCGATGGTCGCGAAGTTCCGCAACATCGGGCAGGCCTGCACCGCCGCCAACCGGTTCATCGTGCACGAGTCGGTCGCCGACGAGTTCGCGCGCCGGGTCGCCGAGCGGGTGCGGTCGATGAAGGTCGGGCGCGGCACGGACGAGGGGGTGCAGATCGGCCCGCTCATCGACGACGACGCGGTCGCGAAGGCCCAGGAGCTCGTGGCCGACGCGGTCTCGCGCGGAGCATCCGTCGCCGTCGGAGGCAACCGCGTCGAAAGCGAGGGCTCGTTCTACGAGCCGACCGTCGTCACCGGCGTCGTGCCCGGCAGCGAGATCCTGCGTCAGGAGATCTTCGGCCCGGTGCTGGCGATCACCACGTTCGCCGACGAGGACGACGCGGTGCGCATCGCGAACGACACCGAGTACGGGCTGGTCTCGTACGTCTTCACGCAGGACCTCGCGCGCGGCCATCGCATGATCGACCGGCTCGACACCGGCATGATGGGGCTCAACGTCGGGGTGCTGTCGAACGCGGCGGCGCCATTCGGCGGGGTGAAGCAGTCGGGCCTCGGCCGCGAGGGCGGGTTCGAGGGCATCCACGAGTTCCTCGACACGAAGTACACCCTGATCCCGGTCGACTGAGCACCGCGCGCCGCGCGGTGCGCGCCGCGCGTGCCCGGCCTGCCGCCCCTCGCGCGTGCGGCCCTGGTGCGCAATTCAGGTTCGGAGGTGTGTCGCGGGGCATCCAGCCCGCATTTCGCACGCGAGATGCCCTCCCGACCTGCATTGCGTGCCGGGGTGGGGTGGGAGGGGGTGAGTCGACCGGCTCCCGCCCAATAGTCTTGGCGCATGCCGCCCGTCGTCTGGCTCATCCTGGGCCTCGTGGCCCTCGTGATCGGGGCGGAGCTGGTCGTGCGCTCGGGCGCGCGCCTCGCGAGGCGGCTCGGCATTCCGCCGATCGTCGTGGGGCTCACGGTCGTGTCGATCGGTACGAGCCTGCCCGAGCTGGCGGTCGGCATCGACTCGGTGCGGGTGGGCGCGGGTTCGCTCGCGGTCGGCAACATCGCCGGCACGAACGTCGTGAACATCCTGCTCATCCTCGGGCTCTCGGCGGCGATCCGCCCGCTCGCGGTCGGGCTGCAGACGCTGCGCCTCGACCTGCCGATGATGGGCGGCGCGGCGCTGCTGCTGTACCTCTTCGCCGTCGACGGTGTGCTCGACGTGTGGGAGGGCGTGCCGCTCGTGCTCTTCGCGATCGTCTACACGCTGCTGCTCGTGCGCTGGACCCGGCGCGAGAGCTCCTTCGTGGCCGCCGAATTCGCCGAGGAGTATCCCGCCGAGCCCGAGGCATCCGGTTCGGCCCGCACGGTGCACACCGTGCGGGCGACCGTGATGCAGGCGATCGTGCTCGTCGCGGGGATCGCGGTGACCATCCTCGGCGCCGACTGGCTCGTCGACGGCGCGGTCGAGGTGGCGAGCGCGCTCGGGGTGTCCGACGCGCTCATCGGCCTCACCATCGTCGCGATCGGCACGAGCGCGCCCGAGCTGGCGACCACGATCATCTCCACGATCCGCGGTGAGCGCGACATCGCGATCGGCAACCTGATCGGCTCGAGCATCTACAACCTGACGATCATCCTCGGCGTCACACTGCTGGTGGCGCCGGGGGCAGTGCCGATCGAACCCGAGCTGGTGCTCATCGACCTGCCGATCATGGTGGCCGTGTCGTTCGCGTTGGCGCCGATCATGCTGTCGGGCCGGCGGGTCTCACGACTGGAAGGATCGCTGATGGTGACGGCGTACCTGATCTATCTGGGGTTCCTCGTCGTGGCGCGCACGTGAGGCGCGACGGGCGAGGCCCGCGACGCCGGCGATGAGCAGCACCGCGCCGAGCACCACGAGCGCGGCGAGCAGCATGCTGCCGGGCGACAGCGCGAACCACCACGCCGACACGGCGTCGCGCATCGCGGGATCGAGCAGGATCCAGAGCACGCCCGCCGCGACCGCGGCGAACACCAGCCCCCAGATGATCGCGCCCCAGCGCACGCGCGGTCGGGGCAACGGGGCGGATGCCGCTGGCGCGAGCCGCACGTCACGGGCTGCCGCTTCGGCGGGCGGGATGAGCTCGGTGACGGAGGTCTCGGTGACAGGGGTCTCGGATGCCGCGGGCGGCTGCGTGCCGTCGGGCGCAGGGTCGAACGGGGTCGTGGGTCGGGTGTCGTCGGCCATGTCAGTTCTCCTCGATGTCGTTGCCGGTGCGCGGATCCACGGGGAACTCGACCACCTCGATGCGCGTCGCGCCCGCGCGGATCGCGAGGATGGCGTCGGGCGTGCCGGGCTCGAGCCCGGGGCCGATCACGCGCTCCCAGCTCGACGCGCTGCCGACGCCCGCGGTGAGCTGGATTCCGTCGTAGTACTCAAACGAGAGTCCGTCGGCTCGCGCGAGCGAGATCGAGCATGATCCGCACTCGACCTCGAGCTGCAGCCGGGTACCGTCGCGGACCTCGACGGAGATGCCGCCCGCGCCCTGGAGCACGCGCATCGTCGGGGTTCCGGGCTGCGAGGCGACGCGATGGTCGAGCGAGACCCGCACGTCTCCGACCGGCTGGATGATCGTGACCGGCTGCAGTCTCCCCCCGGTCGAGCCGAACGCGAACTCGCTCGTGCGCGGCACAGCCGCCGATCCGAGCGTGCCGACGAGCAGCACGATCGTCACGAACGCGAGGAACCCGCTGCGCCGGCGCAGCGCCCCGGCGAGCACCATCGAGAGCGCGCAGACGATGGTCGCCACGGCGAGCCCGATGGGTGCGGCGTACGCCGACTGCGATCCTCCGCCGAGGGCGTACGCCGAGGCGATGCCGCCGGCCACGAGGGCGGCCCCGAAGGTCGTGACCACGTACGCGAAGCTCGTGCGCGGGCGAGTCAGCCGGCGGATGCGCCGCGCTTCCTCGGCCTGCGCCTGGAACGCGGCGGCCCTCGCTCGGTTCTCGGCGGCGACCTGGGCGCGGGCGGCCCGGTTCGCGGCGGCCTGATCCTGCTTCCAGCGGTCGTGCTCGACGCGCCACGCGTCGTACTGCGCGCGCCACGCATCGTAGTCGTCGGCGCCGGCCGGGCGTGCGGGTGCCAGGGGTTCGCCGGGTGCCAGGGGTTCGCCGGGTGCCGAAGGTTCGCCGGGTGCCAGGGGTCCGCCCGGTGCCGGAGGTTCGCCGGTCGGCGGGGCCGGTGCGGATGCTTCGCCCGGCGCCGGCACGGTGGCGTCGGCGATCGCGGCGGCGGCCGGTGCGCTCGTGGCGGGATCCGTGGCATCCGTGGCGGCCGCGGCATCCGGAGCATCCGTGGCATCCGAACCCGTGGAAGCCGGCCCACCCGCCCGGCCGGTCGCCTCGTACGCCGCGAACGCGGCCTCGGGGCCGGTCTCGCCCTCGGGGCTGCCGGCCGCGCGTCGCACCAGCCAGATCACGAGCGCGACGATGCCGCCGATGAGCAGCAGCGTCCACAGCACAGGCAGCAGGTTGATGCCGAGCGGGTTGAACCACGGGCCCGTCCAGAAGTTGCCGGCCCACACCGCGCCGAACACGCCCTGCACGAACGACGGCACGCCGAACGCGAACGGGGCGAGCCCCACCAGCAGGAACAGCGCGATGCCCACGATCGCGCTGTCGAACGTGCCGCGCAGCAGTCGCTCGAGGTGGATGCGCCCCTGCAGGTCGGGCAGCAGCAGCCACGCTGCGCCGTAGGCGAGGAACGCGAGCGGCGCGAAGAGCGCGAACACCACGAGCACGCCGCGCACCAGGATCGGGTCGATGCCGAGCCGGGCGCCGACGCCGGCGCAGACGCCGCCGATCCAGCCGGGGGTGCGAGGAATGCCGATCGAGCGCAGCCAGCCGTAGAAGCCGGGGCCCGTCGGTGCAGCGCCGGGCGAACCGGTCGCACCCGGCGCGCCCGCCGCGGGGCCGTCGGTATCGGGAGGGGTCGAGGTCGATGCCATGCTCCGATCGTGGCCGACGAGGCATCCGATCGGCCATCCGGAACCTCCCTGACGCGACCCTGAATCCCGGCTCGACCCCGTGCCGCGGCCGGTGCTGTCTGATTGGATCGGAGCATGACCGCCGCCCCGCCCGTCCGCAGCTCGCCGGCGCTCGCGCGCCGTCGCGAGTGCCTCGTCGCGGGGGTCGCGGGCGGGCTCGCCGACCACCTCGGCTGGCCGGTGCCGCTGGTGCGCGTGGTCTTCGTCGCGACCGCGCTGCTGGGCGGCGCCGGTGCGCTGCTGTACGCGTGGCTGTGGGCGTTCACGCCCTGGGCGGATGCCTCGGGGCCCGACGATCGGGTGCACCGCCGTGCGCCCGTGGCGGTGGTGCTCACGGTCGGGGCAGTGCTGGCCGCCCTCGTCGCGATCGTGCTGAGCCTCGCCGCGTACTCGTGGTCGGTGCCCGGTGCGCCGCCCTGGCTCGCACCAGTCGTGCTCGCGGTGCTGCTCGCGCTCGCCGCCGCCGCCTGGGTCGGCTTCATCGACCGACCCGACCCCGAACGCGGCCGGCGCACCGAGACGGCCGTGCGCGCGGCGCTCACCGTCGCGCTGGGCGCGCTCGCGATCGCACTGCTGCTCGGCCCGGCGCTGCGCTGGTGGCCGTACATCGCGGTCCCCGCGGCACTCGGCGTGCTCATCGGGATCGGCCTCGTCTACGCGCCGGGGCTCGTGCGCGTGTGGCGCGACTTGAACGACGAGCGCGTGCGTCGCATCCGCGACGAACAGCGCAGCGCGATGGCCGCGCACCTGCACGACTCGGTGCTGCAGACGCTCGCGCTCATCCAGAACCGGGCCGGCGCGTCGAGCGAGGCCGGGCGGCTGGCCCGCGCCCAGGAGCGCGAGCTGCGCAGCTGGCTGTTCGAAGGGGAGGCGCCCGCCGACAGCGACCTCGCCACCGACCTGCGCGACTACGCCGCCGCGCTCGAGCTCGACTACCCCGTGCGCATCGAGGTGGTCGCGGTCGGCATGAGCGACGAGCGAGCGAGTGGCGAGGTCGCCGCCGCGGCGCGCGAGGCGATGCTGAACGCCGCACGCCACGCCGGCGGCGAGGTGTCGGTGTACCTCGAGGGGTCACCGACCGCGGTCGACGTGTACGTGCGCGATCGCGGCCCCGGATTCGACCCGACGACGCTGCCCGACGACCGGCTCGGCGTGCGCGAGTCGATCATCGGCCGCATGCGCCGGGTCGGCGGTCGCGCGACGGTGCGCCCCGGCGCCGACGGCACCGGCACCGAGGTGCACCTGCGATTCGAGACGGAGCCCGCCCGTGCCTGACGAGTCATCCGCGCCGACGCATCCCGCCCTCCGCGTCGTGGTCGTCGACGATCACTCGATCTTCCGCTCGGGCCTGCGGGCCGGCCTCGACCCGGCGATTCACGTCGTGGGCGAGGCATCCGATGTGCCCTCTGCGGTCGCCGTGGTCGCCGAGACCCGACCCGATGTCGTGCTGCTCGACGTGCATCTGCCCGGCGGAACGAACACCTCCGCCTCGGGCGGTGCCGAGGTGGTGCAGCGGGTCGCCGCCGAGGTGCCCGACACCCGGTTCCTCGCGCTCAGCGTGTCGGACTCCGCGGAGGACGTGGTCGGCGTGATCCGCGCCGGTGCCCGCGGCTATCTCACGAAGGGCGCGTCGGCCGACGAGGTGAGCCGCGCCGTGCACGCGGTCGCGGGCGGCGACGCGGTGTTCTCGCCGCGGCTCGCCGGGTTCGTGCTCGACGCGTTCGGCGCCGCGGTCGGCGAGATCGCCGCGGCCGACGACGAACTCGACCGGCTCTCGGCGCGCGAGCAGGAGGTGATGCGGCTCATCGCCCGCGGGTACGCCTACAAAGAGGTGGCGGCGACGCTGTTCATCTCGGCCAAGACCGTCGAGTCGCACGTGTCATCCGTGCTGCGCAAGCTGCAGCTCTCGAGCCGGCACGAGCTGACCGCCTGGGCGACCGCCCGCCGCCTGCTGTAGACGCCCCCACCCCCCACCTCCACCCGCCCGCCACCTCCTCCCAACCCCGGGGCCACCCTTTGCCGGGGACGCTCGTTGCCGCATCACGCACCGCGGAGCGACGACAAGCGACCCCGACGCAGGGAAGGGGTGCGGCGGCGCCACCGTGGCGGCACCGGGGCGGGCGAGGCATCCGACCGTTCCGTAGACTGGCCCGCATGCCAGTGAACCCCGAGCTCCAGGGGCGCGCCCTGCCGCCGAGCGAGCCGTACCTCGTCGGCCGCGAGAAGGTGCGCGAGTTCGCGCGGGCGGTGTTCGCGACGAATCCGATCCACCTCGACGTCGACGCCGCGCGCGCCGCAGGCCACACCGACGTGGTCGCCCCGCCGACATTCGCGGTCGTGCTGCAGGCCCTCGCCCTCGACGAACTGCTCGCCCAGCCCGACACCGGCATCGACTTCTCGCGCGTGGTGCACGGCGATCAGCGGTTCACCGCGTCGCGCGCGATCGTCGCGGGCGACGAGCTCACCGCACAGCTCACGGTCACGAGCGTGAAGACGCTCGGCGCCCACTCGATGGTGTCGGCCGCGACGGCCGTCACCGATGCGTCGGGCGACCACGTCGTGACCGCGATCTCCACCCTCGTCGTGCGAGGAGACGACTGATGAACGCCAGCTCCGTAGCATCCGTGCCCGCGCCCGACTTCGACGCCCTCGCCGTCGGCGACATCGTCGCCGAGCAGTCGTTTCCGCTGACCCGCGATGCGCTCGTGCGCTACGCGGGGGCATCCGGCGACTTCAATCCCATCCACTACCGCGATGACATCGCGAAGGCCGTGGGCCTGCCGGGCGTGCTCGCCCACGGCATGCTCACGATGGGCTTCGCGGTGCAGCCGGTCGTCGACTGGGTGGGCGACCCGGGGCGCATCCGCGACTATCAGGCCCGGTTCACGCGGCCGGTCGTGGTCGACCCCGAGGTCGGCGCGGTCGTCGCCGTGATCGCGAAGGTCGGGCAGCTCGACGCCGACGCGCGCACCGCGCGCATCGACCTCACGGTGAAGGTCGGCGACGAGACGGTGCTCGGCAAGACGCAGGTCGTGGTTGGCCTCGGCTGACATGGGCGACGCTTCACGATTCAGCGACCTCACGACGCTGCGGGTCGGCGGACCGATCGGTCGGCTCGTCACTGCGACCACCCAGCGCGACCTGGTCGACCTCGCATCGGCAGCGTGGGGGTCGGGTGAGCCCTGGTTGGCGCTCGGCGGCGGGTCCAACCTGCTCGTCGGTGACGAGGGCTTCGAGGGCACCGTCATCAGGGTCGCGACGCACGGCATCGAGGTGCTTCCGGATGCCTCGCCCGGCGGTCTCGCGGCGACGGATGCCTCGGTGCACCGCGTGCGGATCCGGGTGCAGGCGGGCGAGACGTGGGACGACCTCGTCGCCTGGACGGTGGCGCAGGGGTTCTCGGGCATCGAGGCGCTCAGCGGCATCCCGGGGTCGGTCGGAGCGGCGCCGGTGCAGAACATCGGCGCGTACGGGCAGGAGCTGTCGTCGACGCTGGTCGCGATCGAGTTCCTCGACGAGGGCGCGTCGACGCCTCGGCGCATGACGGCCGACGAGCTCGAGCTCGGCTACCGCACCTCGGTGCTGAAGCAGGGCCTCGCGGGCATCGTGGTGTCGGTCGAGCTCGATCTGCACGACACCGCCGCCGAGCGCGAGGTGCTCGGCGTGGCGATCGGCTCGCCCGTGGCGTACGCGCAGCTCGCGGGCGCGCTGGGCGTGCAGCTCGGCGACCGGGTGCCGCTCGCACGCGTGCGCGACGCGGTGCTCGCGCTGCGGGCCTCGAAGGGCATGGTGCTCGACCCCGACGACCCCGACTCGGTGAGCGCGGGCTCGTTCTTCACGAACCCGATCGTCACCGAGCGGTTCGCGCGCACGTTGCCCGCCGACGCGCCCCGCTGGTACCTCGAGCCCGACGAGCCCGACGAGGTGACCCCGTTGGCCGAGCTCGCGAGCGGGTCGCCGCTCGACGCGTTCCTCGCGCATCAGGCCTCGCTCGAGGCATCCGCCGTATCCGAGCCGGATGCCGCGCCCGCCGAAACCCTCGTCAAACTGTCGGCCGCCTGGCTGATCGAGCACGCCGGGATCCGCCGCGGGTTCGCGCTGCCGGGCTCACGCGCGGCGATCTCGTCGAAGCACACGCTCGCGCTCACGAATCGCGGCGGCGCGACCGCGGAAGAGATCGCGCAGCTCGCGCGCTTCGTGCAGGGCCGTGTGCAGGCCGAGTTCGGCCTGCTGCTGCGCCCCGAGCCGGTGCTCGTCGGCATAGAGCTGTAGCGGCGACCCGAGCCCCCCGCCCGCCCCGTCGCGCGGGTACCGAATTCCTTTTTCAGGCGTAATGGGTCGGTTCGCCGCCGATCACGGCGTGTTCTCCTGAAAACGGGGCGGATTCGGCCGTTCCTCCTGAGAAAAGCACTGTGCGGCGGGGAAAAGCACTGTGCGGCGGGGGTCAGGCGAGGTCGGTGCGGGTGTCGGCCGCGGCGATGAGGCGGGCGTCGTGCGATGCGACGAGCACCGAGATGCCCGTGGCGGCGAGGCCGGTGAGCAGGGCGATCACGCCGTCGGCGGTGGTGCGGTCGAGGCTCGCCGTCGGTTCGTCGGCCATCACGATGCCGGGTTCGAGCAGCAGCGCGCGTGCGAGGGCGACGCGCTGGCGCTCGCCGCCCGAGAGCCGGTCGGGCGTGTGCGCGAGCCGGCCTCCGACTCCGAGTTCGTCGAGCAGAGCCGCGGCTCGTGGTCGCAGCTCGGCGACCCGGTGGTCGGGCACGGCGGGCAGCAGCACGTTCTCGAGCGCGGTCATGCCGTCGACGAGCGCGCCGCCCTGGTCGAGGTAGCCGACCTCCGAGCGCCGCCGGGCGGTGATGCGGTCGTCGGGCAGGTCGGCGAGTCCGTCGCCCGACCATCGCACCTCGCCGGCCGCGGGGCGGGTGAGACCGGCCGCGACCCGCAGGATGCTCGTCTTCCCCGACCCGCTGCGCCCCGCGAGGCAGTGCATCGTGCCGGCCGGCACGCCGAGCGACCAGTCGGCGACCACCTCGAGGTCGGTGTCGCCGTCGCGCGGGTGCCGGATCGTGACGGAGTCGAGTTCGAGTCGTGCGGTCATCGTCGGTTCCGTTCGGTTCGAGAGGATGCCCCGTGGCGCGTGCGCCGACGGGTGGCGAGGGTGGCGGTGCCGGCGAGCGTCGCCGAGGCCGCGGTGATGCCGGCGAGCAGCACGGTGTCGCCGGGCCGCACGGCGGCCGTGATCGCGGCGGCGACGGTCGTGACGACCACGGCGGCGGGACCGATGATCGCGAGCGATTCCGCCCGCCAGGCCCGACGTCGTTCGGCCCCGGTCCAACCGATGGCGCGTAGCACGCCGTCTTGAGCCGCACGCCGCCGGATCTCGAGCCGCCGGCTCAGCACGCCGAGCACCGCGGCGGCCACGAGCGCGACGCCGGCCAGCAGCAGCCGTGCCGCGAGCGCCTGCCCGAGCGCGAACCCGGCGAGCAGACTCGCGCCGGCCGCGTCGCGCTCGGCGAGCACGATCGTGGTGATCGACACGGCGGCTCCGGCGGCGGTCAGCATGGTGAGCACGACGCTCGCGGCGAACAGCGGGTGGATGCGCACCTGCCGCACGCCGAACCGTGCCGCGGTGAGCGGGCGCAGCGCGGTTCGCCCGCGTCGGCCGACCCGGGCGACGGCGCTGCGCCGGCCGCGCGGGCGGGTCTCGCCCTGCGATCCGGCGATGACGGATGCCGCGCCGAATGCCGCGACGATGGTCACCGCTGCGGCGGCGCCGATGAGGGTGAGTCCCCGGTCGCGCGCGACGAGCACGGCGGCGGTGCCGGTGGCGGCGATCACCCCCACGGCGATCAGTTCTTCGAGCCCGAACCACTGCACGATGCGTCGTCGGCGCCAGCCGATCATCCGAAGCGTGCTCGCGACCCGGCGCCGGCCCGGGATCGCCACGAGGGTCGACGCGCCGACGAGCAGGGCGGCCGCGCCGAGGCCCGCACCGAGCGCGATCGTGGTGGCGGTGCTGATCGCACTACCGACGCGCGACGCCGCCTCGAGCTCGGTCCAGCGCTGACGCACGACCCCGAGCGCGCCGACGCGCTGCGGCGATGCGGCGTCGAGGGTGCCGAACGCGTACCCGCCGACGGCCACGTCGACGTCGATCGGGCTCGAGCCCGCGGCGTGCACGACGTCGAGTCCGAGCGCGCGGATCCGCTGCGCGACCCCGTCGATGCGCGCCAGCGCGTCGGCGTCGAACTCGTCGATGCCCGCGACACGGACCCGCACCGCCTGGATCGGCACGTCGGCGGCGTCGGGGTCGACGGAGGCCAGATCGGCGACGAGCGTAGTCGCGGCGTTCACGAGCCCCGTTCCGCTGAGGTTCGGCCGCAGCTCGGTCGGGTCGACGGGTTCGCCGTCGCCGTCGGCCACGAGGATCGCACCCGCCGACTCGTACGCGCCGAGGGGCGCGGCCGCGAGCGGGTCGGCGAGGGCCGACACCCCGTCGAGGTCGAGCTCGCCAACCGGCACGAGCTGTTGCGCGACCGGTTCGCCCTGGTCGAGGGTCGGGATGTCGCCGAGCGTGCCGTAGACGGATTCCGAGCCGACCGCGCCGCCGCCGGGGCTCGTTTCGAGCACCGGGCTGCCGACCTCGTAGCCGAACAGCAGGCTGCGGTATCCGGGGGAGTAGCGCTCGGCGTCCAGGCGGGGGCCCGCCTCGGTCGGGCGGTAGTGGGGTGCGGCGAGCGGCACGCCACCGTCGAAGGCCGGGAAGTCCGGATGCAGCGGATCGAGCGCCGGCGCCTCGGTGCCGGGCCAGGGCAGCACGATCCTGGCGTCCGAGAGCGGGTCGAGCAGCGCACCGGCATCGGCTTCGATGCGGCCCGCAGGTTCGCCCGGCAACCCGTCGATCAGCGCGTCGGGGAACGCGTAGCCGCCCGCGATCCGATCCGAGACGGCGGTCGGCCCGAAGTCCTCGAGGTCGACCTCGAGCCGCAGCGTTTGATCGGCCGTCGGGCCGACGAGCACCGGCAGCCCGTCGGGCAGTCCGGAGGGCAGCGCGTCGAGCGGCAGGCCGCGCGCAACCCATGTCGTCGCGAGGTCGTCGGCGCGCTGCTGCATCGCGGCGTACGTGCCGACGCTGTGCGCGGCGACCTCGCCCGGCTGCTGCTCGAGCCACGACCGCAGCCGCGAGGCATCCGTGCCCGCCGATCGGGCCGCGACCAGCGGATCGAGGAACGCCCCCGCCTCGCCCAGCAGCTCGCGCTCGGCCGCCGCGTCGACGAGGGTGAGCACGGGGTTCGCGCGCGGCGTGTCGATCACGTCGAACACGAGGCGCCCGTCGACGACCTCGCCGCCCGCCGTGACCTGCGACCCGGTCCGCACCGCCACCGTGTGCACGTCCCGCCACCGGCACGGATCGGCCTCGGGTGAGTCCATCGGGTACGACACCCCGTCGAGGACGCAGAAATCATCAGGCCGCACCTGGTCGGGGCGCAGGTGCACGACCCGGTCGACATCGGCGTCGTCGACGACGAGCGCGACGGACTGCTCGGTCACCAGTCGCGGCCCCAGCCCGTCGTCGGTGAGCACCCGCACCGTCGCCCGCCAGGCGCGCGGGTCGGGCGTCGTGCGCCCCGCGTCGATCGGCACCGAGAAGCGCAGCGTGCCGCCGCCGATGCGGGGCAGCAGCACCCGGGCGAGCGGCGCGGCCACGTCGACGCCCGCGATCGCGCGGATCGCTTCGAGCTGATCGGAGGTCACGCCCGCTTCGGGATCGGCGGCCAGCGCGTTGGGCGCGAGCAGCGGGGCGGATGCGGGCCCGCCCGCGACCGGGGCATCCGTCAGGTCCGAGGCGCCCGGCGCGCCCGACGCACCCGCGGCGAACGCGACCGTGCCGCCTCCGTCGCCCGCGTCGGCGGTGACGATCAGGTCGTACGCGCCCCGCCAGTGCTCGTCGAGGGTCTGCTGCAGGGTCGCCGCCGCGCCGGCCTGCACGCCCGCGATCGCGGCGGTCGCGGCGGCGTTGAGCGCGAGCGCGCCCAGGCGCAGTCGGTCGCGCGCGAGTCGGCGCAGGGGCCCCGGGATGCCGCGGTGCATGGCGATCCTCTCTGGTCGGCTGGATCGTGACGAAGGTCGAGCCGGGTGACGCCTGCACCGCACCACTGCGGACTACTCTCTCCTGATCGCCCCTGTTCGCGCCACCCCCTGCCGACACTGTGTGACGTACGCGTCATCCGGTCGTGACATCGAGCGGGTACGGTCGATCGGGTGAGCCTTCCCGCAGCGCCATTCGCGGCATCCGCCCATTCCGCCTCCGAAGCCGACCGCGAGGCCGTTCGAGTCGAGGTCGACGCGGCCCTGCGCGCCGACGTGAGCCTCCTCGGCGGCCTGCTCGGTCGCGTGCTCGTCGAAGCCGGCGGCGCCGAACTGCTCGACGACGTCGAACGGCTGCGCGGGCTCGCGATCGCCGGCTACGAGGGCGATCCCGAGGCGTTCGGCATCGCCGAGGGGCTCGTCGAGGGCTTCACGTCCGAGCGCGCCGAGCAGGTCGCGCGGGCCTTCACCGTGTACTTCCACCTCGCGAACCTCGCCGAGGAGCACCACCGGGTGCGCGTGCTTCGCGAACGCGACGCGGCCGGCACCGGCAGGTCCGACGGGCTCGCCGACGCGGTCGCGCGACTCGAGCACGAGGTCGGTGCCTCCGAGGCACGTCGCCGGCTCGACGCACTGCGGTTCCACCCGGTCTTCACCGCTCATCCGACCGAGGCCCGCCGCCGCGCGGTCGCATCCGGCATCCGGCGCATCGCCGACCTGCTCGCCCGGCGCGACGGCGCCGCGCCCGGCGCGCTCACCACCGCCGACCTCGACCGCCGCCTGCTCGAAGAGATCGACGTGCTGTGGCGCACGTCGCCGATCCGCACCACTCGGCCCACCCCGCTCGACGAGGTGCGCACGGCCATGAGCATCTTCGACCAGACCGTCTTCGAGATCGTGCCGCGCGTGTACCGCCTGCTCGACGACTGGCTGCTCGGCGACCGGGCCGGGGTCGACGCGCCGCAGGCGCCCGCGTTCGTGCGGTTCGGCTCGTGGATCGGCGCCGACCGCGACGGCAACCCGTTCGTCACGGCCGAGGTCACCGAGCTGGCCGCCGCCGTGCAGGCCGAGCACGTGCTGCTCGGGCTCGAACGCGCCGCGACCCGCATCGGCCGCACCCTGACTCTCGACTCGTCCGACACCCCGCCGTCGCCCGAGCTCGTCGACCTCGCCGCCCGCCAGGCCGCACTCGCACCCGACGTCGCGTCGCAGATCGGCGTGCGCGCGCCGCACGAGCCGCACCGCCGTGCGGTGCTGGTCATCGCGGCACGCATCGCGGCGACCCGTGAGCACGGCGCGGGCGGTGCCGCGCACGGCTCCGCCCTCGCGTACGCGAGCCCCGAGGACCTGCTCGCCGACCTGCGCACCGTGCAGGGCTCGCTGCGCGCGAGCGGCGCCGCCCGCAGCGCGAACGGCGAGCTGCAACACCTGATCTGGCAGGTCGAGACGTTCGGATTCCACCTCGCCGAGCTCGAGGTGCGCCAGCACTCGAAGGTGCACCGGCAGGCGCTCGACGAGGTGCGAGCCGGCGGCGAGCCGAGCGATCAGACCCGCGAGGTACTCGACGTGTTCCGCACGATCACACGGCTGCAGCAGCGGTACGGCGTGCGTGCCGCCCGCCGGTACATCGTCTCGTTCACCCAGTCGACCGCCGATCTCGCGAATGTGTACGAGCTCGCCGCCGCGGCGCTCGGATCCGCCGAAGACGCCCCGGTGCTCGACGTGATCCCGCTGTTCGAGACGTTCGCCGACCTCGACGCGGCGACCGGGATCCTCGACGGGCTCATCACGCTGCCCCAGGTGCAGGCGCGACTCGCGGCATCCGGTCGCAAGCTCGAGGTCATGCTCGGCTACTCCGACTCCTCGAAGGACGTCGGGCCCGTCTCGGCGACCCTCGCGCTGCATGCCGCGCAGGCGCGCATCGCCGAGTGGGCGGCGCGCAACGATATCGAGCTCACGCTCTTCCACGGGCGCGGCGGGGCGCTCGGACGCGGCGGCGGCCCCGCGAACGAGGCCGTGCTCGCCCAGCCGCCCGGCTCGGTCGACGGCAGGTTCAAGGTCACCGAGCAGGGCGAGGTGATCTTCGCGCACTACGGCGATCAGGCGATCGCGGTGCGGCACGTCGAGCAGATGGCCGCGGCGACGCTGCTCGCGTCGGCGCCGTCGAACGAGGCGCGCACCCGCGAGGCCGCCGACCGCTTCGCCGAGCTGGGCAGCCGCCTCGACGAGGTGTCGCGAGCGCGGTTCTTCGAGCTCGTCAAGGCCGACGGCTTCGCGCCATGGTTCGCCCAGGTCACACCGATGGAGGAGGTGGGTCTGCTCGCCCTCGGCTCACGGCCCGCCCGCCGCGGGCTCTCGGTCGAGTCCTTGGAGGATCTGCGGGCCATCCCCTGGGTGTTCGCGTGGACGCAGGCGCGCATCAACCTGACCGGATGGTTCGGGCTCGGGTCGGCGCTCGCGGCCGTCGATGACGACGCGCTGCTGCACGAGGCGTACGCCGAATGGCCGCTGTTCGCGTCGATGATCGAGAACGTCGAGATGTCGCTGGCCAAGACCGATGTGCGGCTCGCCGAGCGGTACCTCGCCCTCGGCGACCGCCCCGAGCTGGCGAAGCTCGTGCTCGACGAGCTCGCGCTCACCCGCGAGCAGGTGCTGCGCACCGCCGGCCACGCCGAACTGCTCGCCGGGCGCCCCGTGCTGCGCCGCGCGGTGCGGCTGCGCAGCCCGTACGTCGACGCGCTGTCGTTGCTGCAGCTGCGTGCGCTGCGCTCGGTTCGCGCCGACGGCCGGGTGGACCCGGTCGACGCCGATCGACGCCTGCTGCTGCTCACCGTCAACGGCATCGCCGCGGGTCTGCAGAACACGGGCTGATCGCGGGCGGGCCCGACCCGGGCGCGACCCGAGCACGACCCGGGTGCGCCGAGTGCGTCGGGTGCGCCGAGCAGGTCGAGCGCGCCGAGCGCCCGTCAGCGCAGGCCGACCGAGCGCCCGTCAGAGCAGGCCGAGCTCCATCGCGCGGGTCACGGCGCGGGTGCGGTCGCTGACGCCGAGCTTCTCGAACGCGTGCGCGAGATGCGTCTTCACGGTCGCCTCGCCGAGGAACAGCGTTCGGGCGATCTCGGGGTTCGACGCGCCCGCGGCGACGAGCCGCAGCACCTCGAGCTCGCGCGGCGACAGCGCGGGCGGCGGGGGAGCCGACGAGCCCGCCCCGGCCGCCGCCTCGGCGCGTACCCGCCGAACGAGTTGCGCCGCGACCGACGGCGCCAGCACCGTCTCGCCCGCGACGACCGCGCGGATTCCCGCGAGGATCTCGTCCTGCGGCGCCGCCTTCAGCAGGTATCCGCTCGCGCCGGCCTCGATCGCGGCGACGATGTGCTCGTCGGTGTCGTAGGTCGTCAGCACCAGCACCCGCGGGGCGTCGCCCGCGGATGCCCGGATCCGCGCGGTCGCCTCGGCGCCGTCGAGCCGGGGCATCCGCAGGTCCATCAGCACCAGATCGGGCCGGGTCGATTCGGCGAGCGCGACCGCCTCCTCGCCGTCGGAGGCCTCGCCGACCACCTCGAGGTCGCCCGCGGACTCGAGCAGCCCGACGATGCCGGCGCGCACGATCGGATGGTCGTCGGCCACGACGATGCGGATCGGCCCGGTCATGCGGTCGCCTCGCCGCGAACGGGGGCGGATGCTTCGGGCCGGCCGCGTTCCGCGGGGTCGCGATCGAGCGCGGTCGGGGGCGTTCCGGATGTCTCGGGCCGGGCGCAGGCCGCTGCATCACGGGCCGACGCGGCCGACGGGGCCGGCTGCGGCGCCGAGGCATCCGTCGGTGCGTTCGCGACCGGAGACGGCTCGGAGCCGGTCGGGCGCTCCGCACGCTCCGCGGCGTCGGGGCCCGTCGCACCGGCCGCGCCGTCCGAACCCTTCCCGCCCCGCGGCACCTCGACCGACAGCAGCGCCCCGCCGCCGGGTGCCGCGCCGAACGCGATGCGTCCGCCGGCGAGCCCGACCCGATCGCGCAGCCCCGCCAGCCCGAACCCGAGTTCGCCGAGCGCGTGCCCCTCCGAGGGGCCCGGGCCGACGCCGTCGTCGCGTACGCTGAGGCGCGCGGCATCGGGTGCGGCCCTGAGCTCGATCCACGCGTTCGCGGCGCCGGCGTGCTTGCGCACGTTCGCGAGTCCCTCCTGCGCGGCCCGCAGCAGCACGACCTCGAGCTCGCGCCCGAGCCCCGGAGCATCCGCTCGCACCGTGACCTGCACGCCGGTCTCGCGCTCGAAGCTCGATGCGAGTCGCCCGAGCGCGTCCGCGAGGGTGGTGTCGACCTCGACGGGGGCGAGCGAGGCGACCAGGCCGCGCGCCTCGGTGAGCGCGTCGCGCGCCATCTCCTCGATGAGCGCGACGTCGCGGCGGGCGAGCTCGGCGGACTCGCCGGGGACGCCGCCGAGCCGGTTGCCGGTGCGCTGCGCGACCATGACCAAACCGGTGAGGCTCTGCGCGATCGTGTCGTGGATCTCGCGGGCGAGGCGGGCGCGTTCCTGGGTGACGCCGGCGTCGCGGTGCAGTGCCGCGAGCTCGCCCTGGGCGGCCTGGAACTCCTCGAGCAGACGGGCGTGCTCTTCACCGACCTCGGCGATGTGCGAGATCCAGAGGCCCAGCGCGATGCTGAACGCGAGCGACAGCACGGCGATGCCGATGCCGGGCAGGATGCCGTCGACCCCCGAGTGCACCGGGTACCCGAGGGCGACGGCGAACGACAGGGCGACGCTCGCCTCGACCGCACGCCGAGTCGACGGCGCGGTGATCCACACGAAGGGGTACGCGATCGCCTGCAGCACGGCGAACGACGGCTCGATCGCCGTGCCGGCGAAGATCAGCGCGCTCAGCACGAGCGTGACCGCGATGTGGTGCCCCGGCGAGGTCGAGCCGATGCGTCCGCGCAGGTAGACCGCGTACGAGAGCAGGAACGCCGCCGCGACCGCCCACGTGCCCCACGTGTGCGGGCCGTACGGCGTGTCGAGCGCGTTGATCACCGTGACGACGAGCGCGACGGCGACTGCCGCAGCGTCCCACCATCGCCGATTCAGCATGTCGTCATCGTCTCACGCGGCCCCGCAGCATCCGACCCCTCGTCATCCGACCGCTGGGAAGCCGACGATCACGCGTCGCGACGGATCCACCGGAACGTCACCCGGCTGATCACCAGCCCGACGACCAGCCACACCGCCAGCCAGATCGCGACCCAGCCCAGATCCCACGTGCCGTGCTGCTCGAGCGCCGCGAAGTCGTCGGGCAGGAACGCCGCCCGCATGCCCTGCGCCATCCACTTGAGCGGGAACGCGCTCGCGATGTTCTGCATCCACTCGGGCAGCATGTTGAACTGCAGGTACACGCCCGAGATGAACTGCAGCACCAGCACGATCGGGATCACGACGGCGGTCGCGCTCTTGCCCGTGCGCGGCAGCGCCGACAGCGCGATGCCGAGCAGCGCCGACGCGGTCAGGCCGAGTACGAACACCCACGCGAACGTCATCCACGACTCGGCGTCGGTCGGCAGCGCGATGCCGAACACGGTCGCTGCCACGACGAGCAGCAACGCGGCCTGCAGCACCCCGGTGACGAAGACCTGGCCGATCTTGCCGAGGAAGTACGACACCGGCGACAGCGGCGTGCCGCCCAGGCGCTTCAGCGTGCCGTCGCCCTTCTCGGTCGCGATGTCGACCGCGAGGTTCTGCACGCCCGACAGCAGCACGCCCGCGGCGAGCATGCCCGGCAGGTAGTACGCGCCGATCGTGATGCCCTCGGCGCCCGGCCCGGGCACGATGTCGCCGGCCGAGCTGAAGGCGGCGGTGAAGATGCCGAGCATCACGAGCGGGAACAGGAACGTGAAGAACACCGCATCGGGCGAGCGGAAGTAGCCCGTCACCTCGTAGCGGATGCGGGACAGGCCGAGCGCGACGATCCCGGGCCGGGCGGTGCGACCGGTGGCCCGATGGGCGGGCTCGGTGACGAGGGCGGTCATGCGCGAACTCCTTCGATGTCGGATGCCTCGGGGTCGGCGGATGCCTCGGGCTCGGGCGGTTCGGATGCCTCGGGGTCGGCGGATGCCTCGGGCTCGGGCGGTTCGGATGCCTCGGGCTCGCTCTCGGCACCCGCTGCCGCGCCGACCAGCTCGAGGTACACGTCCTCGAGGCTCGGCCGGATCACCTCGAGCTCGGCGGGCTCGCCGCCGATCGCCGCGACGACGGCTGCGACCAGCTCGGCCGGCCGCTCCGTGCGCTGCTCGTGCCGCACGCCGGCGGCGTCGCGCCACCTCACGATCGGTACGCGGGCTTCGCGCCCGCCGAGCTCGTCGATCGCTCCGAGCGCGACGAGCCGCCCGCCGAGGATGACGCCGGCCCGGTCGCCGAGTCGTGCCGCCTCGTCGAGGTAGTGGGTGGTGAGCAGGATCGTGGTGCCCTCGCGCTTCAGCCGCTCGATCAGCTGCCAGAACTCGCGACGCGCCTCGGGGTCGAATCCGGTCGTCGGTTCGTCGAGGAACACGAGTTCGGGGCGCCCGATGATGCCGAGCGCGACATCCACCCGGCGACGCTGCCCGCCCGAGAGCTTGCCGATGCGGGTCTTCGCCTTCGCGGTCAGCCCGACGGCCTCGATGACCTCGTCGACCGGTCGCGGGTCGGGGTAGAAGTGCGCGAAGTGGGCGAGCTGCTCGCGCACCGTCATCTGCGCCGCCTCGGCGGTGGACTGCAGCACGATGCCGAGCCGCGCCTTCCAGTCGAGATCGCCGCGCGCCGGGTCGACTCCGAGCACCGCGACCTCGCCCGAGGTGCGGGTGCGGTACCCCTCGAGGATCTCGATCGTGGTCGACTTGCCGGCGCCGTTCGGCCCGAGCAGCGCGAACGTCTCGCCGCGGTGCACGTCGAGGTCGATGCCGTCGACGGCGGTGAGCGCCCCGTACGTCTTGCGCAGTCCGCGCACGCGGATGGCGGGTTCGTTCTCGGTCATGGCTCCAGCGTGGCATCCGCCCGGATGCCACGACAGCCGTCACCCGGCTGGTTCCCGCATCCCCCGATCGGCGGACCCCCGGATTCGGGCCGGGGCTCCTGAACAGGCATCGGGGGAGGGGTCAGGCGAGCTCGGCGAGGCGGCGCTCGAGGTAGCGGCGCTCGGGCGCGGTGCGGGCCAGCGCGATGGCCTCGCGGTAGCGGGCGGCCGCGGCATCCGCCTCGCCCGCCCGTCGCAGGAAGTCGGCCTGCGCGGCCGGCAGCAGATGGTAACCATCCAGCGAACCGGATGCCTCGAGCGCCGCGAGCGCGGTCAGCGCCGCCTGCGGCCCCTCCGCGAAGCCGTGCGCGATCGCCCGATTGAGCTCGACGATCGGCGAGTGGCCGAACCCGGCGAGCTCGTCGTAGCGGGCCGCGATCTGTGCCCAGTCGGTGGCCGCCGAGGTCGCGGCGCGCGCGTGCACGGCCTGGATCTCGGCCTGCAGCCGGTACGGGCCGCGGTCGGGCGTGCGATGCGCCACACGAGCGGATGTCTCGAGCAGCCGCAGTCCCTCGGCGATCTCCGCGGCATCCCATCGCGATCGGTCCTGTGCGTCGAGCGGAACGAGCTCGCCGTCGGCACCGGCGCGCGCATCGCGGCGAGCGTGCTGCAGCAGCAGGAGCGCGAGCAAGGCCCGAGCCTCGGGGTCATCGGGCACGAGCTGCGTGACCAGCCGTGTCAGCCGGATCGCCTCGGCCGCCAGGTCGAGTCGCTGCAGCCGGTCGCCCGACGACGCGAGGTACCCCTCGTTCGCGATCAGGTAGAGCACCGCGAGCACGCCGCCGAGCCGCTCGGGCAGGGCGTCGGGCGGCGGCACCCGGTAGGGAATGCCCGCGTTGCGGATCTTGCGCTTGGCCCGCACGAGGCGCTGCGCCATTGTCGCCTCGGGCACGAGGAACGCTCGCGCGATCTCGCCGGTCTCGAGCCCGCCGACGGTGCGCAGGGTGAGCGCGACGCGCGCCTCCATCGGCAGTGCGGGATGGGCGCACGTGAAGACCAGCCGCAGCCGGTCGTCCCACCCGGGCCCGTCGCGGTCGGCGATGACGTCGGCCGGGTCGGGCGGGCCGCCCGTGCCGCCCTCGAACTCGCGCTCCACGATCCACTCCTTCACCTTCTCGGCCTCGACGCCGCGCCGCCGCAGCCGGTCGAGGGCGAGGTTGCGCGCGGTCGTCGTCAGCCACGCGCCCGGTGTGCGCGGCACGCCGTCGCGAGGCCAGGTCACGGCGGCCCGTTCGAACGCGCCCGCTGCCGCCTCCTCCGCGACATCCCAGTCGCCCGTCACCCGGATCAGCGTCGCGACGACCCGCGCCCACTCGCCCTCGAACGCGGTGCGCAGCGCCGCGTCGATCTCCGGGGCCGCGGCTTGGCGGCCGCCGGTCGGGAACACATTCGACGATGCGGAACGCGACGCGCCCGGCGGCTCCTCCCGATCCTCGAATGCGTTCCCGATCATCGATGCCCTACCCTGTCCAGGCTCAGCGCGTCGCGCCGGCGAGCGTCGCGAGCACCTCATCGGCGCTCGGTTCGAGCCGCCGGTCGCGGTCGGCCGCTTCGGCGGCGGTGCGCGCGACGTGGTCGGTGCTCGGGTCGAACTCCCAGAGCGGGCGCAGCTCGAGCGTGCCGCCGCGGGCCATCGGATGCTTCGCCGCGATCTCGACCGCGTCGGCCAGGTCGCGCGCCTCGAGCAGGTCGAAGCCGGCGATCCACTCCTTCGCCTCGCTGAACGGCCCGTCGGTGACGATGACGCGCCCGTCGCGACGGCGCACCCCGGTGGTGTCGGCGGGCGGGCGGAGCACCTCGCCGAACAGCCGCGCGCCGCGCGTGCGCATCTCCTGCACCCACGCCTCGGGGTAGTCGTCGTCGCCGGCGTCGCCGGCCACGTCCGTGGCCTCCTCGCGCGCCGCCGGATCGGAGACCACTGCGAGGAAGTACCGCTGGCCGCGGACCGGCCGCTCCTCGAGCCCGGCCGGAACGACGCGCTGACCCGGGACGGCGTCGGGCCACTGCATGAACGGCCGCACTTCGACCTGCCCGAGCCTCGCCGCCGGATGCCGCGACGCGATTTCGATGGCTTCGTCGAGGTCGGCCACATCGATGATGTCGAACCCGCCGACGGATTCCTTCGACTCGGTGAAGGGTCCGTCGGTCACGAGCAGCTCGCCGCGGCGCACGCGCACCGTCGTGGCATCCTGCTCGGGGCGCAGACGCACCCCGTACTCGATGACCCCGCGGGCCTCGAGGTCGGCGACCCAGTCGGCGATGTCGTCCTCGGCGGGGTCGTACGGCTGCGGGTCGGTTCCTGCGGCGTAGAACAGTGCGTATTCCATTGGGGGATCCTCTCTCTCGGTCACGCTACGCAGGTGCGACGAACGGAGGAACCCCGAATCGACACTCCGCCCGCACACCTCCGCCGCCGCCCCGACCGAACCGCATCCCATCGCCACGGGAACACATTCGAGGTTCAGGAGGAGCCTCCGTCGGAATCGTGTTCCGCATCCTCGAATGTGTTCCCGCGCGCGCGTCTCACGCGCCGACGAGCAGGTGCGGGTGCTGCGCCTCGACGACGTTCGGGTGCGCGCGCAGCCGGCTCTTCAGCCAGTTCTCGCCGAACACCGCGTGCAGCGGGTTCGCGGGGTCGTCGGTCGCCCCGGGGGCGTCGGCGGCGAGTGCCGGCGGCAGCTCGATCGAGGGCACGCGCGCGTCGAGCGCCGGACCGTGGAAATAGGGGATCGAGATCCGTTCGGTGCCGGGCGCCGGCGAGACGACCCGGTGCAGCGTGGCCTTGAGGTATCCGTCGGTCGCGATCTCGAGCAGCTCGCCGATATTGACGATGAACGCACCGGCAGGGGCGACCACGTCGATCCACTCGCCGTCCTTCTCGACCTGCAGGCCGGCCTTGCCGTCCTCGACCGAGAGCAGGGTGAGCACGCCGAGGTCCTTGTGCGCGCCGACGCCCTGCGCGGGCTGCTCGGCGTCGACGCCGGGGTACCGCACGATCTTCAGGTACGGCGAGGGGCGCTCGAACGCGGCGTCGAAGGTGTCGGCGGGCGCGCCGAGCGCCTCGGCCCACGCGGCGAGCAGCCGGGACGCGACGACGTCGAGCCGGGCGATCCAGTCGTCGGCGACCTCGCGCAGCTCGGGCAGCGACTCGGGCCACAGGTTCGGGCCCTCGAGCACCCAGTAGTCGGGGGTGTCGTCGGTGAGCGGCACGGCCGGCCGCTCGGCGCCGATGTCGATCTGCTCACGGATGTCGACGCGGCCGAGCGTGCGCTCGCCGCCCATGCGCGTGTAGCCGCGGAAGTGGGGGCTGGTCACGTTCTCGATCGCGAGCTTGTGCGACTCGGGCAGGGCGAAGAACGCGCGGGCCACATCGTACGCCCGGTCGATCACCCGCGTGGGCACACCGTGCCCCACGAGCGAGAAGAAGCCGACCTCGTGGGTGGCGCGTCGCAGGTCGTCGCGGAACGCGGCCTGCTGCTCGGGCGTGCCGTTGAGCTGCGAGAGGTCGAGCACGGGGATGCCGGTCATGGGATGGGTCCTTTCGTGGATACCGGGGGTGCGCCGACGAGGCGGCCCCGGCATCCAGGACGTCGGCTGCGAGGCATCCGATCGATCCGAAGGTGCGGTCGATGGGCGGATGCCGCGGAGCTGACGCGGACGCGTCGGATGCGGCGTGAGCACGGGGCTGCGGTCGGCGGCGCGGAGGATTCGCGCCCTGGGGTCGTCGGGGAGACGACCGCCTAGCGGCGACAGCAGCGACAGGTGTTGGTGCTCACGATGACGGCAACGCTAGCACAGCGCGTCAGTGCGGCAGCACCAGCGAGATGCCGAGCGCGATCATCACGACCGCGATCACCGCGTCGAGGATGCGCCAGGCGCGCGGCGTCGCGAGCCAGCGGCCGAGCCAGCGTGCGCCGTACGCGAGCGAGAAGAACCACAGGATGCTGGCGATGCCGGCGCCGACCGCGAACGCCCATCGCCCGGAGTCGCCGTGCGTGTTCGCCACCGACCCGAGCAGGAACACCGTGTCGAGGTACACGTGCGGGTTCAGCCACGTCAGCGCGAGGCACGTGAGCACGACCCCCGCTGCCCCCGTGCGCTTTTCAGGAGATCTGGGTGCTGCAGGCGCGTTCGACGGCGTGTTCTCCTGAGAACGGCGGCTTACGCGCGATTCCTCCTGAGAACGGTGGGTGGCGTGGGCGGGGATGCGGGCGGCGGATGTCTCGGATGTCTCGGATGTCTCGGATGTCTCGGATGCCACGAGGGCGTCGCCGCTCGGGCGCCAGGCGCGGCGCGCCGCGAGGAGGCCGTAGCCCACGAGGAACGCCGCGCCCGCCCAGCGGATCGCGTCGATGAGCCAGGGCACTGCGGCGAGCACGGCGCCGATGCCCGTGACCCCCACGACGATGAGCACGAGGTCGCTGAGCGCGCAGATCGCGGCGACCGCGAACACGTGCTCACGCCGGATGCCCTGCCGCAGCACGAAGACGTTCTGCGCGCCGATCGCGATGATCAGCGAGAGGCCGAGGCCGAGGCCGGCGAGGAGCGAGGAGGTGGAGACGGGCACGTCTTCGACGGTAGGACGCGTCCGACATGCAGTCCACTTCAGGTTTCTTCCGTTCCATTAGCATCGCTTCATGGAGATTCCACTCGATCTCGCCCGCACGCTCGCCGCGGTCATCGACGCCGGCACGTTCGAGGCGGCGGCGCACGAGCTCGCGATCACTCCGTCGGCCGTGTCGCAACGGCTCAAGGCCCTCGAGACCCGGCTCGGTCGCGTGCTCGTCGTGCGATCACGCCCGGTGCAGGCGACCGAGGCGGGTGCTGCCGTCGTGCGTCTGGCCCGACAGCTCGCCCTGCTCGAGCACGACGCGCTCGCCGCGCTCGACCTCGACGCGGCGGACGCCGCGCGCCGAGTTCGCATCCCGCTCGCGGTCAACGCAGACTCTCTCGCGACGTGGATCCTGCCGCCGCTCGCGCGGCTCGCGGCGGAGCATCCGATCGTCTTCGACCTGCACCGCGACGACCAGGACTTCACCGCGGGCCTGCTCGAGTCGGGCACGGTGATGGCGGCGGTCACCTCGCAGGCCGAACCGGTGGCCGGATGCATCGTGCGACCGCTCGGCGTGCTGCGCTACCGGGCGGTGGCGACGCCCGAATACGTCGCGCGCCGACTGCCCGACGGCGCAACGCCCGCGGCGCTCGCCCTCGCGCCAGTGGTCGACTTCGACCGACGCGACGATCTGCAGAGCGAGTACCTCGAACGGGTCGGCGCCGATCCGGCCGCGCCGCCGCGGCACTACGTGCCCGCCTCGAACGACTTCGCGACCGCGATCAAGCTGGGGCTCGGGTGGGGGCTGCTGCCGGCGTTCCAGTCGCAGGCCGAGCTCGATCGCGGCGAGCTCGTGCCGCTCGGCGGTCCGCCGATCGATGTGCCCCATCACTGGCAGCAGTGGAACCTGCGCTCGCCGCTGCTCGACGCGATCGCCGACCAGGTGGTCGCCGAGGCGCAGCGGCACCTCCTGCGTGTGTAGGGCCGGCGTGCCGGTCGTTCGTCGGACACCAGCGGCGCTGTCCTACAAACTCCGATCGCGCAGCGAGGGCGTAGCCGCGCGCAGCCTCGGATGCAACCCCTATCGCCCGCCACGCCGTCGGCGTTGACTGGTGGTCGTGGCGGTGATCCCGCCCGGGAAGGAGTTCGACATGGGTGCCGAAGAACGCGCCGACGCGACTGGCGACGACCTCAAGGGCAAGGCCAAGGAGGCGTGGGGCAACGTGACCGACGACGAGGGACTCGAGGCCGAGGGCAAGGTGGATCAGGCCAAGTCCGATCTCAAGAACGCCGTCGAGGACGTCAAGGACGCCTTCAAGCACTGACCGGGGGAAAGGCTGAGCCCGGGGGCGGGCTCAGCCACGCGGGCCGGTGAGGATGAGAGGGATCCCACCGGCCCTTTCCCCTGCCCGCTCGCGCGCCCGATCAGCCGGTCAGCGCGCGATGACGACCTTCAGCGCGTTCGTCTCGCCGGCGTTCGCGAACGTGTCGTACGCGTCGAGCACTTGATCGAACGTGAAGTGGTGCGTGGCGAACTTCTTCACGTCGAGCCGCCCCGACTGGATCAGCTTCAGCAGGGCCGGCACCGTATTGCCGTTCACCAGGCCGGTCGTGAACGTGATGTTCGAGATCCACAGGTCGTTGATCGGGAACTCGACCGGTGCGCCGTGCACCCCGACGTTCGCGACCGTGCCCCCGGGTCGTACGACCTGCGATGCGAGCGTGAACGTGGCCGGGATGCCCACCGCTTCGATCGCGACATCCGCCAGCCGCCCGTCCGTGAGTGCCTTCACGCGCTCGACGACGTCCTCGCTGCCGCTGTTGATCGTGACATCCGCGCCGAACTCGGTCGCGGCCTGCAGCCGCGAGTCGGCGAGGTCGACCGCGATGATGCGCGCCGCGCCCTTGAGGGCCGCGGTCGCGATCGACGCCAGCCCGACGGGGCCGGCCCCGACGACGACCACCGTGTCGCCGACCTGGACGTTGCCGTACAGCACGCCGATCTCGAACCCGGTGGGCAGGATGTCGGCGAGGAAGATCACGTCTTCGTCGGTGACGCCCTCGGCGAGCTTGTGGGTCGACGTGTCGGCGAACGGCACCCGCACCTTCTCGGCCTGGGTGCCGTCGATGAGGTGGCCGAAGATCCAGCCGATGCCGCCGACCGTCTCGCAGTGCGACGGCAGGCCGTTGCGGCACGGTTCGCACAGCGCGCACGTCGTGATCGCGGGCACGAGCACTCGGTCGCCGACCTGCAGGTTGTCGATGCCGGAGCCGACCTCTTCGACGACGCCGACCGCCTCGTGCCCGAGGATGCGCCCGGGAGTCACCGCGGGCACGTCGCCCTTCAGGATGTGCAGGTCGGTGCCGCAGATGGTGGTCGTCTCGACCCGCACGATCGCGTCGCGCGGATGCTGGATGGTCGGGTCGGGCACCTCCTCCCACGCCTTCTGGCCGGGACCGTGGTACACGAGCGCCTTCATCGTCTCTCCCCCCGAGAGTGATCACCTTGCCCGGCCGCGACGGCGCGAGCCCGGTGACGACGCTACCGCCTCACGGCCCGGGCGAACAGGGCCGCCGTGTCGGGTCGACGGCTCGCGGTCACCGCACCCAGACCCGCATCGGGCCGACGACGACGAATCCGGCGGCGGCGGGCGATGCGAGCAGGTCGGCGGGTTCCCATCCGACCACTGGTCGGCCCTCGGCGCGCACGGTGGCCGCCGTCGCGATCGCCGCGTAGGTGCCGGGCCGGCCGAACACGTTCGAGACGCCGACGGCATCGTCGCCGAGGGAGAGGATGCCTCCGGCGACGACGGCGCCCGACTCGTCGGAGGCGGCGAGCACCACGACCGCGGGATCATCCAGGAGGGCCGGATGACCCGCCGCCACCGCTCCCGACGCGAGCGCCCAGTCGGCGAGCGCGCGGGCGGTGCGCACAGGCTCGAGCGGCGGCGCTCCGGCACCGGCGAGGGACGCCCCGGATGCCCCGGATGCCCCGGACAGCTCGCCCCCGCCCTCGCGCTCGAGCGCGATCCACCCGCCCTCGAGCAGCACCTCGAATCCGGCGTCGTGCAGGTCGAGATCGGCGAAGGAGTCCTTCACGCTCGCAGGCCCCGGCGGCACGGCTGCCGCGACCTCGGCCGCCGCGGCGCCGGGACCGAGCGTCACGGCCTCGGGGTACCCCTCGGGCATCGCTGCGCGCGCCCGCCAGCCCCACGGGGTCGACGCCGCGGCGATGCCGTGCGCCCGGGCGACCGCGGCGCACCATCGGGCGTTGTCGTTCGCGGCGATCACCGCGAGCGGAGCCGGGTGCGCCGCGTCGGAAATCACCCGAAGAGCTTCTGCAACCGCTGGACGCCCTCCAGCAGCGGCTCGTCGCCGAGCGCGTAGCTGAACCGCAGGTACCCGCTCGGCCCGAACGCCTCGCCGGGCACCGCGGCGACCTCGGCCTGCTCGAGGATGAGGTCGGCGAGCTCGAGCGACGTGGTCGGCGTGACGCCGCCCCACGATCGCCCGAGCAGCCCGGTCACGTCGGGGTACACGTAGAACGCGCCCTCGGGCACCGGCACCGTGAGCCCGTCGATCTTCGACAGCTCGGCGACGATGGTGCGGCGGCGGCGGTCGAACGCGCGGCGCATCTGCTCGACCGGCTCCTGCGGGCCGGTGAGCGCGGCGATCGCGGCGCGCTGCGAGATGTTCGACACGTTCGAGGTGAGGTGGGATTGCAGGTTCGCGGCGCCCTTGATGACATCGGCCGGGCCGACCATCCAGCCGAGCCGCCAGCCCGTCATCGCGTACGTCTTCGCGACGCCGTTCACGAGGATGGCCTGTTCGGCGAGCGCCGGCACCGCCTCGACGATCGACAGAGCTCGCGGAGCGGGGGCATCCGCCTCGCCCTCGATCGGACCGTACGTGAGGTTCTGGTAGATCTCGTCGGAGATCACCCAGATGCCGTGCTCGAGCGCCCACTCGCCGATCGCCTTGACCTGCTCGGGCGGGTAGACCGCACCGGTCGGGTTCGACGGCGAGACGAACAGCAGCACCTTCGTGCGCTCGGTGCGCGCGGCCTCGAGCTGCTCGACGGTCACGAGGTAGCCCTGGTCGGCGCCGGCGAACACGTCGACCTGCACGCCGCCCGCGAGCTTGATCGCCTCGGGGTATGTCGTCCAGTAGGGGGTCGGCACGAGCACCTCGTCGCCGTCGTCGAGCAGCACCTGGAACGCCTGGTAGACGGCCTGCTTGCCGCCGTTGGTCACGATCACCTGCGAAGCGGATGCCTCGAGCCCCGAGTCGCGGAGCGTCTTCGCCGCGATCGCCTCACGCAGTTCGGGCAGGCCGGCCGCCGGCGTGTACCGGTAGTTCTTCGGGTCGTGCACCGCGGCGAGCGCGGCCTCGACGATGTGCTCGGGCGTCGCGAAATCGGGCTCGCCCGCCGCGTACGAGATGACCGGCCGACCCTCGGCCTGGAGGGCCTTCGCCTTGGCATCGACCTTCAGGGTCGCGGACTCGGCGATGGCGGCGATTCGGGCGGACAGGCGGGGCTTTTCGGTCACCCTCACAGCCTAGAACGGTCGGATGCCGCGTGACAGCGCGGCGACGCGATCTCACGCGGGTTCGCGCATCGGCGGTAGCGTTCGGTCATGGATGCTCCGCAGCCGATCTTCGCCGGGGTCGAGGGGGTCTGGAACGCCGATCCGGTCACGGTCGCCACACTGCTGTTCCGGCAGGTGTTCGCACCGCTCGCGGCCGAGTCGTTCCCCGCGCGGCGCAGCGACCTGCTGCCCGACGACCTCGGCGCGCTGTGCGGCGTGCGCCTCGGCATGTTCCGCACCCCGGGCGGCGAGCCCGGCGCGACGCTTACCCGGCTCACCCTGGAGTACGTGCTGCTCTGGGAGCGGGCGGGCATCGCGGCGCGCATGATCTGGGGCGCCGACGTCACGATCCCGCAGGTGGTCATGCTGCGGATGGGTCTCAGCGTGCTGCAGTCGCCCGACCCCGAGGCATCCGTTCGCGCCCTGCTCGCCCGCTGAGGTCGTCTCAGCCCACGAGGTCCTCGTACGTGCCGAGCGGGATGATCCCCGAGGCTGCGGCCGCGATCTGTTCGTCGCCGGCGACGAGCACATCGGCCTGCAACGTGGCGACGGCGAGGTACTCGGCCGATCGGATGTCGCGGTGATCGAGCTGTCGGGCGATCCTCCATGCGGTCGCGCGAGAGACCCGGTCGCCCAGCAGACGGATCTTGAGCGTCGCGACGCGCTCGAGCGCGATGCGCGCCGTCGCCTCGTCCAACTGCCCATCGAGCGCCTCGCGATACAGCATCGACAGCACGTCGCTGCGCAGCATGGATGGCCCGACGAGTCGCTGCCGTGCCCCGATGCCGGGGTCGTCGCGCACGAGGCGGCGCGCCGTGATCGCGTCGATCGCGAAGCGCGTGCCGTGCTCGAGCCCTGCCATGCGCCCAGCCAACACCCGCCCGCCCGCAGACTCAACCGTCCCGGGTCGGTTCCCCTCCGCGCCCAGGGTCGCCGCGAGCCTAGAGGTTCTGCCCGATGTCCCAGAGCCGGTCGGGGCGGCCGTCGATGGCCTCCGACACGGCGAGGGCCTGGTCGTCCGACAGCGAGGCGACGTAGTCGATGACGCCGCGCCCGATGCCCAGGCGATGCACTTCGGATGCCTCGGGCACGGGCAGCCCGTCGGGCCGGGTCGCCCGCAGGCGCGCGTACCCCTCGGTGGCGAGGTCGACGAGTTCGCGCAGCCGGTGCGGCACGCGGTGCCGGTCGACGTCGTCGGTGATCCAGGCGGTGAGCCCCTTCACCGCCCGGGTGAGCACCCGGCTGAGTCCGCGCTGGTACATCGCGATGTCGGCGCGGTCGAGGATGAAGTGCCGGTGCACGAACTTCAGGATCTCGACCTCGTGCCATGCGCCGCGATCGAGCGTGACGAGCCCCGAGCGCACGACGCCCTCGGGGGCCGGCACCACCGAGGTCTGCAGGTGCGCGATCCACCGGTTCGTGAACGACGACAGGGCGCGCTCGGCGGCGATCGACCCGTCGAACGGCGACGCGAGCAGCCCGTCGACGAGGTCGTCGGCGACCACGTCGACCGCGTCGGCGAACGCATCGTCGGACGCGACCCAGGCGTCGCTGCGGTGGAGCTTGCGGCGCAGCGCCTCCAGCGCGGCGCCGGGCGGGGCGCTGCGGGCACCCAAGGCGGCCTCGTCGAGCGCACGCAGGCCTGCGGCATCCTCGATGAACCCGCGGAACTCGCGCGCGACCGCACCCTGGCTGAGCAGGCCCGCCCGATAGAAGTCGTCGACGTCGTGGATGGAGTACGCGATGTCGTCGGCGATGTCCATCACCGAGCACTCGAGCGACTGGGTGAGCGGCGGCAGCCCGCGGCGGGCGGCCTCGAGGTCGACGGCGTCGAGGTCGTACGCCGAGAACTTCGCGATCTCGACGCCGCCGCCGACGCGACGCATGCCGCGCGGCAGCGGCCCCGCCGGCAGCGAGCGGGCGTCGACGAACCTGGTCCACGGGTACTTCGCGGTCGCCGCCCGCACCGCGGCGGTCAGGTTGAGCCCGTGCGGGGCGTTCTCGGTGACGTCGAGCGTCGCGAGGATGCGGTACGTCTGCGCGTTGCCCTCGAACCCGTCGGCCAGGCCCAGCGTCTCGCGTGCGAGCCGGTCGAGCACCCGCTCGCCGAGGTGCCCGAACGGCGGATGCCCGAGGTCGTGCGCGCTCGCCGCGGCCTGCACCACGACCGCGTCGCACCCGTGCTCGACCGCGAGGGCATGGGCCGGCGACGCGGCATCCGCGAAGCCGACCGCGATCGCGCGCGCGACCGCGGTGACCTTGATCGAATGGGTGAGCCGGTTGTGGATGAGCGGACCCGCGCCGGGCTGCGCGATGACCTGCGTCACCGCCGACAGGCGCGAGAAGTAGGGCGAGAACCGGATGCGCTCCAGGTCGAGACGGAACTGCGAGTGCTCGCCGGTCACCTCGACGCTGGCGCGCGGCTCGGCGACCGCGCGCCTCGCGCGCTCGGTGGGCTGCGGGCTCGACTCGGTCATGGTGCGAGCCTACGGCTCGACCCCGCCACCCGGCCCACGCCGGTCGAGGAGCGCCGTCGCCACCCGGCCCACGCCGATCGAGGAGCCGGCCTACCGCAGCACCACGAGCGGCAGCACCGCGCTCTGCGTCACCCCCGCCGCGTTCTCGAACTCGACCCGGTAGGAGTACAGCCCGCTCGGCCGGTCGGGCACCGCGAACGTCGCGCGCTGCGCGTTCGGCGTGGCCGCGACGAGCCTGCCCGCGGCGATCTCCACCCCGTTCTCGAAGAACCGGTACGAGGTCGCGTTCGTGCCCCACCAGAGGTTCGCGGTGAGGGTGAACGCGCCATCGCCGTCCCAGTCGTCGTGGCTCAGCACGGGCACGCCGGGGGTCGCCTGCGTGACCGTGACGTTCAGCGGTGCGAGCGCCGTGGTGCCCGAGGCGTTCACGAGCTCGCCCGTGTACGTGTACGCGCCGTTCGGCTTGTCCGTGATCGGCACCGAGACCGACTGCGCCGCGACACCGCCGTACGCGAGCGGCACGATCGCGATGAGCGACCCGCCCTCGAAGAGCCGGAACGCGGTCGCGTTCTCGCCCCACCAGAGGTGCATCGACACGGTGTAGTCGCCGTCGAGGAGCCCGGTGTCCCAGCCGTTGTCGTGGCTCAGCGCCCCGAGGGCGGGCGGGCGCGTCGAGGTGTCGGTGGGGCCGGCGACCCGCACGACCCGAACCTGGTCGAGCGTGCCCCACGCGCCCGCGCCGAGCGAGAAGCGCGCGGTGACGGTGAGCACGCCGTCGGCGCCGACCGCGACCGGTGCGGTGGAGGCCGTGCGGAAGGTCTGCCAGCCCGCCAGTTCGAGCGGCGCGGACGCCGTCGCGGTCGAGCCGGATGCGTCGAGCGCGAGCTGCGCGACCTCGCCCGCGTCGCCGCCCTGGGTCACCGCGGACAGCACGTACTGACCGGGCAGCAGGCCGGTGAGGCGCTGCGACACCGAGAACGCGTACGGCTCCGCGGCCCAGAACGAGACCGCACGCGAGCCGGCCGCGGCGTCGGCGCTCGCGCCGATCGACGCCCCGGTGCCGGTGACCTGCCACATCGACGTGTCCGGGTCCTCGAAGCCGCCGTTGCGCACCACATCGCGTTCGACGACCGTGATGCGCGCGAGCGCGGCCAGACCCGACGCGGTCGTGCCGGTCAGCTCGTACTCGCCCGGCCCCGAGATCGCGGGCGCTTCGCCCGTCCACGCGACGGCCTCGTCGGTCGCGGTGCCGTCGTAGGCGGTCACGCGCACGGTCGCGGGCAGTCGCACGGGGTCGCCGTCCGGCACCGTCAGCGTCGCCGGGGCGACGGTCGGCGGCGGAGCCTCGCCGGCGAGTTCGAGCGCCGCGATCGCGTCGGTGAGCCGGGCGGTCGCGCTGGCGACGCGCTCGGCGGTCGGTGCGGACGCGGCCAGGACGACGGCGGCGATCGCGCGCGCCTCGTCGAGCACCGCGACGGATGCCTCGGTGTAGACGCTGCGGTCGATCGCGTCGGCGCGGGCGGCGGTGGCGCGGAGCGCCGCGGTGTCGGCCCCGGCCTCGGCGACCGGGGCGAGCACGACGTCGTCGATCGTGCCCCACGCGCCGGCCGGCAGGGTCGCGGTGATGGCGACCGTCACGGCGTCGCCCGAGGCGACCGCGACGGCGCCGGTCGTCGGCGTCGACCAGTTCCGCCAGCCGTCCAGCGCGAACGGCGCGGCGGCCGCCTTGCCGCCGGGCTCGGTCGACAGCGTGATCGAGACGGTGCCGGTGTCGCCCTCGCCGTCGCCCTGCAGCGACGCGGATGCCTCGTAGAGTCCCGGCGCGAGCCCGGTCACCTGCTGGTGCAGCGTGAACGCGAACGCCGAGTCCGAGTAGAAGTGCGTCGACCGCTCGCCCGTGCGCGGGTCATCCGTCGCACGCAGCGTCGCGCCCGTGCCCGAGAGCTGCCACATCGAGGCATCCGCGTCTTCGAAACCGGGGTTCGCGAGGTGATTGACGGGCTGCACCGCAACCGTCGCCGAGACGTCGCGGCCCGCCGCGGTGCGGCCGGGCACCTGGTAGGTGCCGACGCCGTCGATCCAGTCGGCCGCATCGGACCAGGCGACCGGCTCCTGCTCGACCGAACCGTCGTTGTAGGTCACGGCGACGCTCGCCGGCAGCACGACCGGGTCGCCGTCGGAGACTGTGATCGAGACCGCCTCGACCGAGACGACCTCGCGGGGCGCGACCGCCCCGGTGCGCGCGTACTCGAACACCCGCAGCGACTCGAGCGGCGTGCCGTCGGCGGCGAACATCGCCTGGTTGTCCCACGCCGAACCGCCGAACCAGAGCCCGGCGTCGTCGGGGTCGTACTCGCCGGCGTAGCTCGACGCCCAGCCCGAGCCGTGCGCCTCCCAGAGCAGCTTGTTCTGCTCGAGCGCCGAGGGCGGACCGACCGGCAGCCAGGCGGGCTCCCAGTAGAAGACGCCGAGACCGGCGTCGCCCACGTCGGTGACCGCCTGGATGACGTCGCGCACCGCGGTCGCCTGCCCCTGCACGCTGACCGGGTACTGCGTCGCCTCGCTCGGCAGGTCGATGACGTTGCCGTGGCCGTCGGCGTCGTCGAGCGTGGTCGCCCACGAGGTCTCGGCGACCATCACCTGCTTGCCGTACGTGTCCGCGACCTGCCGCAGCACCGAGGTGAGGTTGCCGAGCGTGCCGTGCCAGTACGGGTAGTACGACGACGCGAACACGTCGTAGTCGACCCCGTACCGGTCGAGGTTCGCGGCGTATCCCGCGTACCGGCCGGATGTCTCGGGGTTGGTGAAGTGCACCGCGACGAGCGCGTCGGGCACGGTCTCGCGCACCGCCGCCGACCCGGCGCTGAAGATGCGCGCCATCTCGGGCCATCCGCTGACGCCCGCGACCCCGTTGTTCGTCTCGTTGCCGACCTGCACCAGTTCGACGTCGACGCCCGCGGCGACCATGCGCGCGAGCGTGTCGGCGGTGAAGTCGTGCACGGCGTCGGCGCGCTCGTCGATCGAGAGTCCCGCCCATGCCTTCGGCGACTGCTGCTTCGCCGGGTCGGCCCAGAAGTCGGAGTAGTGGAAGTCGACGAGCACGCCGAGTCCCGCGGCGGTCGCCCGCTCGCCGATCTCGATCGCTCGATCGGCGTCGACGTTGCCGCCGCCGTAGCCGTTGCCGTCGGCGTCGAACGGGTCGTTCCAGACCCGGACGCGCACGTCGGTGATGCCGTGGTCGGCGAGCACCTCGAAGAGGTCGGCCGCGCCCGAGTCATCGCGGAACACCACCCCCGACTCCTCGAGCGACAGCACCGACGAGACATCCACGCCGTTGACGAAGTCGTCGCGCAGCCCGTCCACCTTCTGCACGACGATCCCGGCTTCGACCGGCCCGTCGTCGGGTTCGGCGGCGCTCGCCGCCGGTGCCGCCAAGCCGGCGCCCGCCAGCCCCGCCGCGATGAGGGCCGCGAGCGCGCCCCTCCGTCCAGACCTCGTCGTCTGCATGGTGTCCTCTCCGACCTATCCCTTGACCGACCCGGCGGTGAGCCCCCCGACGATGTACCGCTGCAGCGCGAGGAACAGCACCAGCACGGGCACCGCCGCGATCACGGCGCCGGCCGCGAACAGTCCCCAGCGACTGGTGAGCTGGTTCGATACCCACTGGTACATGCCGACCGCGAGGGTCCAGTTGTCCTCCGAGACCAGCACGATCTTCGCGAGGATGTAGTCGCCGAAGGCGGTGAGGAAGGCGAGCAGCCCCACCACGGCGAGGATCGGCGTGACGAGCGGGATGATCAGCTTCCAGAAGATCTGCGCGTGCGTGGCGCCGTCGATCTTCGCCGACTCGTCGATCTCCATCGGCACGGTGTTGAAGAACCCGTACATGAGGAACGTGTTCGCCCCGAGGGCGCCGGCGAGGTACACGCAGATGAGCGCGATCTTCGAGTTCAGCCCGAGCGCCGGCACGACCTCGCCGAGCGTGAGCAGCATCAGGAAGATCGCGACGAACGCGAGCGCCTGCGGGAACATCTGGATGATGAGCAACCCCGTGAGGCTCGCCCGTCGACCCGAGAACCGGAACCGCGAGAACGCGTACGCCCCGGCGGCGCCCATCAGCACGGCGCCGACCGCCGCGACGCTGCCCACGATGAGCGTGTTGCCCACCCAGGTCCAGTAGCGGGTCTCCGCGAGGGCCGCGTAGTTCGACAGGTCGAACGCGCTGAACAGCGCGCTCGAGGTCGACAGGGTGCCGCGGGGGTTGAGCGAGGCGGATGCCACGTACAGCAGCGGGAACACGGCGTAGAAGACGATGACCGCGGCGACGGGGTACTTCCACCCGACCTCCGCCCACCAGCGGCGGCGCCGGGCCGGCGTGCGATTCGAGGCATCCGCGCCCCGCGAGGGCGCCGGCGTGGGCGTCGAGGCGGTGCGCGGGGACGATCCGATGGTGGACATCACTGGTACTCCTCGAGCTTGCGGGTCTGTCGGAAGGCGAGTGCCGAGATGGCGCCGATCACGACGAAGACGATGATCGCGAGGGCGCTCGCGAGGCCGTAGTCGGCGGCGCCGCCCGAGACCCCCGAGATGTCGTAGATCGCCGAGATCAGGATGTCGGTCGCGCCGAGCGCGTACGGCGCACCCGGGATCGCGGGGCCGCCGTTGTTGAACATGTAGATGATCGTGAAGTTGTTGAAGTTGAACGCGAACGAGGCGATCGCCAACGGCCCGGTCGACACGAGCAGCAGCGGCAGGATGATCGCCCGGAACCGGCGCCACCGGCCGGCGCCGTCGATCTCGGCGGCCTCGAGGGTGTCGCCGGGCACCGCCTGGAGCGCTCCGGTGCACACCAGGAACCAGTAGGGGTAGGTGAGCCAGATGTTCACCCACAGCACCGCGAACCGGGCCAGCCACGGGTCGCCGAGCCAGTTGATGTCGGCGCCGAAGAAGAACAGGTCGTTCACGACGCCGAACTCGCTGTTGAACATGCCCCGGAACAGCAGCGCCGACATGAACGCCGGGAACGCGTACGGCAGGATGAACAGCGTTCGCAGCACCCGCCGCGCCCGCACCCGCGGGTCGTTGTAGATCAGCGCGAACAGCAGGCCGAGGCCGAAGCTCGCGCCGACCGACACCGCGGCGAACGCGAACGTCCAGAGGCTCACCATCAGCAGCGGCTGCACCAGGTCGGTGTCGGTGAAGAGCTTCACGAAATTGTCGAAGCCGACGTTCACGTACCAGCCGGCCGGCAGCCGGGTGCCGTCGTCGGCCACGAACGACCCGCGGTCGGTGGCGGCGTACACCGTGCCCGTCGCGGTGTCGGTGATGGTCTGCGCGTCGGGATCCCACACGAGCGTCGACAGGTAGACCGCTCCGGTCGTGCCGTCGCGGGTGCGCACCGAGCCGTCGTTCGGGTCGTCCGACACCGGCACCCGCAGCGAGATCGCCTGCTCCTGCAGGGCGGGGTCGCTCAGCAGCTCGGCGCGCGGCACGACCTGCCAGCCGGGCACCTCGGTCGGGGCGCCCGAGCTGCCGAGCTGTGCGCCGTCGACCTCGGCGAGCGGCTCGGTGGCCGTGCCGACCCGCACGTCGCCGTCGTCGTCGACGATCGCGAAGCCGAACTCGCCCAGGCGCTCGACGACCGACAGCGGGTACGTCGGCGAGTCGTCGACGCGCCGCTCGCCCTGGATGAGGGCCGCGTCGACGGCCTGCTCCATCGAGCCGGCGTGCCCGGTGCCGTAGTTGGTGAACGCGATGTACGCGGTGTAGCCGAACACGAACACCTGGAACACGAAGAGGAAGACCAGCCCGGGCAGCAGGTACTTCAGCGGCAGCGCGCGCTTGGTGAAGTAGACGACGTCGGCGATGACGACGAGCGCGGCCGCGATGCCGAGCACGATCCACGACTCGGCGCGGTACGCGGCGAGCACCGTCATCACGCCGAGCGCGTTGATCACGGCCATGATCGCGAGCTTCACGAGGAAGCCCCACCCGGGGCCGCGCCATGCACGGGCGTGCGACTCGCGTGGGCGCGCGCCCGGGTCGGGCACCGGGGCATCCGGTCGCGCCGTGTCCTCCTGGACCGTCATCTGTCTGCTCCTGGGTGCCTCGAGGAAAAAGGGAAATCGGGGTGGGCCGGCCGGCTCGCAGCGGGGGAGGCGCGGAGCCGGCCGGCCGGACGGGTCAACCGTCGAGCGCGGCCGTGAGGTCGGCGATCATGGTGTTCCACGTCGACGCGGGGTCGGCGCCGTTGATGATCTGCGACTGGGCGGCGTTCCAGAAGTCCCAGACCGAGCCCATCTCGGGGATCGAGGGCATCGGCACGCCGTTCTTCGAGGATGCGAGGAAGCCCGCGATGATCGGGTCGCTGGCGACCTCGTCGGCGATGGCGGTCCACGCGGGGATGCGCGGGTCGGCCTCGTACAGCGCGCGCTGGGCGTCCTCGGTGGCCAGGTAGTTCACGAGGAAGTCCTGCGCGAGCAGCGCGTTCTTCGACTGCGACGACAGGTAGAAGCCCTGCACGCCGACGAATGGCGCGGCGGGCTGGCCGCCGGCCGACGGGATCGGGTTCACCGCGACGTTCACGTCGGGGAACGCCGAGATCGCCCACGGACCCTGGATCGTGTACGGCGCCTTGCCGGTGTTGAACAGTTCGTTGTTGATGTCGTAGTCGACGGTCGTCGACAGGATCCCGGTGCCGGCCGCGCCGTTCGCGCCGAGCCACTGCGCGAAGGCCTCGCCGTTCGCGCCGCCCATGCCGACCTCGCTGGTGTACGAGCCCGAGTCGTCCTGCACGAACACGGGTGCACCGAACGAGGTCTGGAAGCCGTACATCGTGTAGGCGTCGCCGGTCTCGCCCGCGGTGTTGATGACGAAGGGCCGCTCGGTGCCTGCGGCGGTGCCCGTGGCGATCATCTCGTCCCACGTCGCCGGTGCCTCGGCGCCGACGAGGTCGACGTTCTGCACGAGCGCGATGGTCTCGAGCGAGTACGGCAGCGCGTAGAGCTGGCCGTCGTACGTCATCGCGTCGAGCGCGACCTGCTCGAACTCGCCGGACTTGTCGCCGAGGTCGATGGTGTCGACCACGCCGGCCGCGACGAGCGCGCCGAGCCAGTCGTGCGCGCCGACCGTGATGTCGGGGCCTTCGCCGGTCGGCACCTGCGCGATGAAGTCGTTGCGCAGGTCCTCGAAGTTCTTCTGCACGATCGTGACGGTCGCGCCGGACTCCTGCTCGAACGCTTTCGCGGCGTCGGTGATCGCCTGCTCGCGCTCGGCGTCGCTCCAGACGATGATCTCGGGGCCGTCGGAGGTGGCGGTCTCCTCGGGGGCAGCGTTGCTGCACCCCGCGAGGGTCAGGGCGGACGCGAGTGCGATCGCGCCGACTGCCATCTGCTTGCGCATGATGTTCCTTCCGGATTCGGGTCGCGGGCGGCTCGGTCGAGATCGCGCCGTTGCGACCGGTGGCGTCGAAGCGGATGCCTCGGACGCGTGGGTTGGGTGGGTGGGTCTGGGGTCGGATGACTCGTCAGGCGGCGTGGCGGCGGCGGCTCAGCGACCACCCCCTTCGCGCTCGACCCGTACGACGGCCACGCCGCCGGCGGGCACCTGGTACGCGCCGTCGACCTCGGTGCCGGTGAGCAGTTCGGTGCCGGTGAGCGGTTCGGCGCCCGACGCCTCGAGCCGCGCCGGCTCGTCGCGGTGGTTGATCGCGACGACGTAGTCGGCCGCGTCGCCGCGGCGGGTGACGACCTCGAGGCCGTCGGGATGCCCCGCCGGCGCGACGCCGGCATCGGCGTACACCTCGTGCATGAGCGTGCGCAGGCCTTCGGCGTCCAGCCGCGTGCCCGCGTACCATCCGACGCCCGCGCCGAACTCGTGGCGGGTGATCGCGGGCAGCCCCGCGCCGGGCCCGTCGAGGTGGGTGGCGATCGTCTCGGCGCCGGCGAGCGAGATCGCCTCGTGCCAGACATCCGCCGTGAGCGGAGCCTGCGCGTCGCCGCGCCAGGCGACCCGGGTCCGAACCCCCTCGCGCAGCGGCAGGAACTCCTCGACGGTGAGGCCGAGCGCGTCGCCCAGCGGTGCGACGTATCCTCCCGCATGCACCGCGTCGTGCTCGTCGACGATCGCAGAGAAGTACGAGACCACGAGCGTGCCGCCCTGCTCGACGTACCGGGTGAGATTGGCCGCGTCGGCCGCGCTCAGCAGGTACTGCGCCGGGGCGACGACCAGCCGGTACTTCGACAGGTCGTGGCCGGGCAGCGTGAAGTCGACCGTGATGCCGTCGCGCCAGAGCCGCTCGTAGTAGGCGCGCACCCGCTCGGCGTAGGAGAGATCCTCCGAGGGGCGCCACTCGAGGTCCTGCGCCCAGAACGACTCGAAGTCCCAGAGCATCGCCACGTTCGCCTCGACGACGCTGCCCTGCAGTTCGTCGAGTCGGTCGAGCTTGGACCCGAGGTCGACCACCTCGCGCCAGATGCGCGACGACGTGCCCGCGTGGGGCAGCATCGCCGAGTGGAACTTCTCGGCGCCCGAGCGCGACGCCCGCCACTGGAAGTACAGGATCGCGTCGGCGCCGCGCGCGAGGTGCGCGAGCGAGTTGCGCGCCATCTCGCCAGGGCGCTTCGCCACGTTGCGGGGCTGCCAGTTCACGGCCGACGTCGAGTGCTCCATGAGCACCCACGGCTTGCCGCCGCCGACCGACCGCGACAGGTCGGCGGCGATCGCGAGCCCGATCTCGCCCTCGGGGTCGGCCGCCCACAGGTAGTGGTCGTCGCTGACGACGTCGACCTCGCGGCCCCACGCCCACAGGTCGGCGACCCACGCCTGGTTGGCCATGAAGTTCGTGGTGATCGGCTGGTCGGCGTGCGCGCGGATGGCGTCGCGCTCGGCGCGGAAGCACTCGCGCAGTTGGTGGTCGGTGAAGCGCGCGAAGTCGAGGCGCTGGGCGGGATTCACGACCGAGGGAGCGACGGTCGGCGCGCCGATGTGCTGCCACGAGGTGTAGTGCTGGCCCCAGAACGCGGTGCCCCAGGCCGTGTTCAGCGCGTCGAGCGAGCCGTACCGCTCACGCAGCCACCCGCGGAACGCGACGACCGACTGCTCGGAGTAGTCCTCGCCGACCGGAACGCCGTACTCGTTGTGCACGTGCCAGAGCACCACCGCGGGGTGGTCGCCGTAGCGCTCGGCGAGCGCCGAGGCGATGCGCACGATCGCCTCGCGGTACGCGGGTGACGAGTGCGAGGCCATGCCGCGGGCGCCGAACCCCATGACGGTGCCGTCGCGGGTGATGACGCGGGCGTCGGGATGCTTCGCGAAGAACCAGGCGGGAGGCGACGCAGTGGGCGTACCGAGATCGACGCGGATGCCGTTGGCGTGCAGCAGGTCGAGCAGTTCGTCGAGCCACGAGAACTCGAACACGCCCTCGTCGGTCTCGATGAGGGCCCACGCGAAGATGCCCACGCTCACGAGGTCGACGCCGGCTTCGTGCATCAGCCGGACGTCCTCGTCCCACGTCTCGCGCGACCACTGCTCGGGGGTGTAGTCGCCGCCGTAGGCGATGCCCCGGATCGCGGGCCAGGTGGGCTGGGAACGCATGACACTCCATCGGGTCGGGATCGACTGTGACCGGTCACAGTCTGTTCCAGTCCGGCGGGCGGATGCGACATCCGACCGGGTCTCGTTATCGAACTGTGACCGGTCACAGGCATGTCGCGCGGACGATCCCGGTGATCCGGCCCCGGCGCGGTAGAGTCCGGGTTCGTGGAGCCCTCGAAGCCGAAGCGCAAGCCGACGATCCGCGACGTCGCCGCGGCAGCCGGCGTGTCGTACGGCACCGTCTCGCGCGTGATCAACGGCGGGCACTGGGTCTCCGACGACGCCCGCAGTGCCGTCGAGGCCGCCATCCGCGCGACCGGGTACACCGTGAGCCACGCCGCGCGCAGCCTCGCCACCGGGCGCAGCGACTCGATCGCCTTCCTGCTCACCGAGCCGCACCACCTGCTGTTCACCGACCCGACGTTCGCACTGCTGCTGCGCGGCGCGGCCGAAGCCCTCGCCCAGCGCTCGATGACGCTCGTGCTGCTCGTGGCCGGAACCCCTGCCGAACGCGCGAACGTCGCGAAGTTCGTGCGGGCCGGGCACGTCGACGGGGTGCTGCTCATCTCGTCCCACGAGGACGACCCGCTCATCGACTCGCTGCTCGACGCCAAAGTGCCGACGGTGTGCTGCGGACTGCCGCTCGGACACGTCGGCATGGTGCCAGCGGTGTCGATCGACGAGGCGGGCTCGGCGCGCACCATGACCCGGCACCTCATCGACCGCGGCCACCGGCGGATCGCGATGATCGCCGGTCCGCAGGACACCCCCGGCGGGCGCTACCGCCTCGAGGGGTATCGCGAGGAGCTCGGCGACGCGTTCGATCCCGCCCTGGTCGAGGCCGGCGACTACGGATTCGAGTCGGGCGCGACCGCGATGTCGGCGCTGCTCGCGCGAGCCCCCGACCTCGACGCGGTATTCGCGGCATCCGACAGCATGGCCGCCGGTGCAATCGCGACCCTGCGCCGGGCCGGCCTGCGCGTGCCCGAGGACGTCGCCGTCGCCGGCTTCGACGACTCGGGCCTGGCCGCCCAGCACGAACCGCCGCTGACCACCATGCGTCAGCCGTGGGACCGCATCAGCGGTGAGATGGTGTCACTGCTCGTCGACCAGATCCACGGCGTGCCCCACGAGGACGTCACCCTGCCGGCGTCGCTCGTGGTTCGCGAAAGCGCCTGACCGGCGCGACGCGGCGGCAACGCGCCCGGTTCGGGCGCGGTTTGGCCGCCGGGCATCCGTCGCCTAGACTTGCTGAGGTTGCCAAGCCGACCAAGCTTCTTCCTGCCCTTCGGGCGGGGCGTGGCGGGTGGGTGAGGCGATCGGATTCAGGGGTGAAACCCCCTGAAGGGCGGTAGTTCAATTGGTAGAGCAGCGGTCTCCAAAACCGCAAGTTGCAGGTTCGAGTCCTGTCCGCCCTGCGAGCCGGCAGTATCGCCGGCCCACGAAAGGGAATACGAGTGGCCCGGAAAGTCATCGACGAACCCAGTGAGGACGTCGTCGCCAACGCCAAGCGCGATCGCGCGGCACGGCGCAACCCGTTCTCGCGGATCGCCCTGTTCATCCGACAGGTCTTCGCCGAGCTGAAGAAGGTCGTCACCCCGACGCGGAAAGAGCTCGTGAGCTTCACCGTCGTGGTGCTCGTGTTCGTCATCATCATGATGGCCATCGTGTGGGGCTTCGACCAGTTGGCGGGCCTGCTGGTGCTGTACGTCTTCGGGCAGCCGGGCGTCTGATCGAGACCTCGGCTCCGAAGCGGAATCCCGGATCGGGTCTCCGATCCGGGCAGAGAGAGGGATCAACGAAGTGACGAAGTACGAGCGCGACGACGTCGACTGGGCGACCGCGGCCGAGCAGTCGTCCGAGGACGACGAGGCCCAAGAGGGCTCGACGCTCGAGCACGACGAGACGTCGGTCGAATCGGCTGAGCACATCGCCGTACACGTCGTCGACGACGAGGGCAACGACATCGACCTCGACGCCGTGCTCGACGCGATGGCCGAGGCCGCCGACCCCGAGGCCGACGCGGTCGTGGACGACGCCCTCGACATCGACTCCGAGGAAGAGGCGCTCGCCGCCGTCGAGGCGACCGAAGACGAGACCGAGGACGCCTTCGACCCGTACGAGGAGTTCCGTGCCGAGCTGCGGTTCCTGCCCGGCAAGTGGTACGTCGTGCACTCGTACGCCGGCTTCGAGCGCCGCGTGAAGGCGAACATCGAGCAGCGCCGCGAGACCATGGCCATGGCCGACTTCATCCACCAGGTCGAGGTGCCGATGGAAGACGTCGTCGAGATCAAGAACGGCCAGCGCAAGATGGTCACGCGCGTGCGCATCCCCGGTTACGTGCTCGTGCGCATGGAACTGAACGAGGAGAGCTGGTCGGTCATCCGCCACACCCCCGGCGTCACCGGCTTCGTGGGCAACGCCCACAACCCGACTCCGCTTCGCTTCGAAGAGGCCTTCAACATGCTGAAGAGCCTGGTCGAGCCGAAGGAGGTCGCTCCGGTCAAGGGCGCGAAGGGCGGCGTCGCCGCAGCTGCTGCGCGCCAGATTCCCGCTGAGGTCGACTTCGAGATCGGCGAGACGATCACCATCAAGGACGGCTCGTTCGCCGGCCTGCCCGGCACGATCAGCGAGATCAAGCCCGAGAGCGGCAAGCTCACCGTGCTCGTCTCGCTGTTCGAGCGCGAGACCCCGGTCGAGCTCTCGTTCGACCAGGTCACGAAGCTCTAAGGAATCCTCCGCTATCATTGACAGGTTGCGCGCCGCGTGCGCGCACCTCCCCATGCCACCGCGACCCGGAACCGCCGGGTCCGCGGGAGAGTGCCCGGGCCACCCGGGCGTTCGAACAGAAAGAGAGAAATCATGGCACCGAAGAAGAAGGTCACTGGTCTGATCAAGCTTCAGATCAACGCCGGCGCCGCCAACCCCGCTCCGCCGATCGGTCCGGCGCTGGGTCAGCACGGCGTGAACATCATGGAGTTCTGCAAGGCCTACAACGCGGCGACGGAGTCGCAGCGCGGCAACGTGATCCCCGTCGAGATCACCGTCTACGAAGACCGCAGCTTCACCTTCGTCCTGAAGACCCCGCCCGCTGCCGAGCTCATCAAGAAGGCCGCCGGCGTCGCCAAGGGCTCGGGCGTCCCGCACACCACCAAGGTCGGCAAGCTGACCCAGGACCAGGTGCGTGCGATCGCCGAGCAGAAGATGGTCGACCTCAACGCGAACGACCTCGACGCCGCCTCGAAGATCATCGCGGGCACCGCCCGTTCGATGGGCATCACGGTCGAATAAGACCGCTTCACCAGAACTCTCATTCGTGGCAGCGCCGGCCAGGCGCGATGACCACACTCTCGCTAGGAGAATCCACATGGCACAGAAGTCCAAGGCCTACCGGGCCGCGGTCGAGAAGATCGAGGCCGGCAAGTACTACACCCCGACCGACGCCGTCGCGCTCGCGAAGCAGACCGGCTCGGGCAAGTTCGACTCGACCGTCGAGGTCGCGCTGAAGCTCGGCGTCGACCCGCGCAAGGCCGACCAGATGGTGCGCGGCACCGTCATCCTCCCGCACGGCACCGGCAAGACCGCCCGGGTCATCGTGTTCGCGACCGGCCCCGCGGCCGAGGCTGCGATCGCGGCGGGCGCCGACGAGGTCGGCGGCGCCGAGCTCATCGAGAAGGTCGCCGGCGGCTACACCGCGTTCGACGCCGCCGTCTCGACCCCCGAGCTCATGGGCCAGGTCGGCCGTCTCGGCAAGGTGCTCGGCCCGCGCGGCCTCATGCCGAACCCGAAGACCGGCACCGTGACCCCCAACCCGGCCAAGGCCGTGGAAGAGATCAAGGGCGGCAAGATCGAGTTCCGCGTCGACAAGCACGCCAACGTGCACTTCGTCGTCGGCAAGGCCTCGTTCTCGCAGGAGCAGCTGGACGACAACCTGAAGGCCGCCCTCGAAGAGGTCGTGCGTCTCAAGCCGTCGAGCGCCAAGGGCCGCTACATCCAGAAGGGCGCCGTGTCGACCACGTTCGGCCCCGGCATCCCGCTGGACGTCAACGCCATCTGACGCACTCTGCGTCCCGAAGGCCCCGCCGTTTCGGCGGGGCCTTCGTCGTCTCTCGGTCGGTGCGGCCCCGCCGCCCCCGCTCCTACAAAGGCCGTGATGTCCTACAAAGCCCGCGGTGTCCGACGAACGGCGCGGTGTCCTACGAACAGCTTGGCTCCGGTCAGGAGAGGACGCGGAAGCCGGGTTCTCCGGTCGGCTCGAGGTCGCTGCTCGTCATCGAGCTGACGGATGCCCCGGGCGGCCCCTCGTCGAACCACGCGAGCATGCGGTCGATCGCGGCGGGTTCGCCTTCGAGTTCGGCTTCGACCGCGCCATCCGACCGATTCCGCACCCACCCGGTGACGCCGTGCCGCTGCGCCTCGACCCGAGCGCTGAAACGGAACCCCACGCCCTGCACCATTCCGTGCACGACGACGTGGACTCGCACCATGCAGCGAGGATAGCCCCGCGGGTACTATGCCGCCATGGGGGACGTGTCCGACTACCTGAACGAGCTCGACGGCGCCGATCGGGCGCTGATCGGGGCCATCCTGACGAGGGCCGCCGAACTGGTGCCCGAGGCATCCGAAGGGCGCAGCTACGGCATGCCCGCGTTGCGCTACCGCGACTCGCCGCTCCTCAGCGTGATGAGTACGAAGGACCACATCGGGCTGTATCCCTTCAGCCCCGGAGTGATCGACGCGTTCGCCGGCGAGCTCGACGGCTACTCGCGATCGAAAGGCACGATCCGCTTCACCGCCGAGCACCCGCTGCCCTCGTCGTTGGTCGAACGCATCGTGCTCGCGCGCCGTGACGAGATCGACGCGGCGAAGGCGCGATGAGCCGGGGCCGCACGCGCGCACTCGGGTCGCTGGTCGCGATCGCCACGGCGGTCGTGTTCGCGCTGTCGGGATGCGCGTCGGCGTCGGACGGTTCATCGGGCGATGTCGGGTCGACCGCCGGCCAGGTCGCGACCGAGGCTCCCGAGGGGGTCGTCGACGATGCCTTCCAGACGGGCGATGGCCAGATCGTGGTCGACCTGTTCACCGATGCATCGTGCCCGCACTGCCGCGATTTCGACGCGACCGCGGGCGACGAACTGCGGGCGCGAGCCGAGGCGGGCGAGATCACCCTGCGCATCCATCCCGTCAACTTCGTCAGCGCGAGGCGCGGGGACGACACCGACTTCTCGACCCGGGTCATGAACCTGCTCGCGGTCGCGTCGGATCACGGGCAGGGCGACGTGGTTCCGGCGGTGTACTCGGCAGCGATCGCCGAGCAGGCGCCGACCCTGGACGACCCGATGCCCGACGACGTTCGACTCATCGAACTCGCCGGGAGCGCGGGCCTGCAGGTCGACGACGGCATGCGCGACGAGATCACCGGCGGCACGTGGAACGCGTGGGTGCAGGACGTCAACGACCGCACCGTGGGCCAGCCGATCGGCGACACCGGCGAGGTGCTCACGGGGGTTCCGACCCTGCTCGTCGACGGCGTTCGCTTCGCCATCACCGAGGACGGCACCGACCTCGCGCGGCTGCAGCAGACGCTCGACGACGCGGTCGGCTGAGCGGGTCGGGCTCGAACCACACGGATGGGCTGGATGCCTCGGGCCGCGTCGGCCCGAGGCATCCGCTCATCGCACGATCTGGAACTCGCGTTCACCGGTCGTGGCTACCTCGTCGACCTCGATGCGGGTGACCTGGGCGCCGGGCGGTCCGGCCTCCAGCCGGCGCAGCATGGTCGCGACGGATGCCTCGGAGCCCTCGATCTCGGCGGCGACGCTGCCGTCGGGCAGGTTCCGCACCCAGCCGGAGATGCCGAGTCGGCGTGCGTGCTTGCGTGCGAGGTAGCGGTACCCGACGCCCTGCACCCGCCCGTGCACGACAACACGTCGACGCACGGGCGGGGCGGGGTCGGTCTCGCGGGGCGCGCTCACCCGATGCGGATGAGCTTCTTGTTCACGAACTCGTCGGCGCCGAGCCGGCCCATCTCACGGCCGGTGCCGCTGCGCTTCACGCCGCCGAACGGCAGCTCGGCGCCGTCGGCGAGTACGACGTTCACGAACACCATGCCGGCGTCGATGCGGTCGGCTACGCGCTGCGCCTGCTCGGGGTCGGTGGTGTAGAGGTACGACCCGAGCCCGAACGGGGTGTCGTTCGCGATGCGGATCGCGTCGGCCTCGTCGGTCGCGCGATACACCTGCGCCACCGGCCCGAAGAACTCCTCCTTCGATGCGGGGTTCTCGGGCGTGACATCCGTCAGCACTGTCGTCTCGAAGAAGGCGCCGTTGCGCGAGCCGCCGTGCACCAGGGTGGCGCCGTGCTCGACCGCGCGCTTGACCTGCTCGTCGAGGTTCTCGGCGGCCTTCAGCGACGACAGCGGCCCGAGCGCGGTGTCGGCCGAGGTGGGGTCGCCCGCTTCGACCTCGGCGAGCTTCGCCGTGAACTTCTCGAGGAACGGCGTGTACAGCTCGTCGATCACGATGAACCGCTTGGCCGCGTTGCACGACTGGCCGCTGTTGTCGAGGCGAGCATCGACGGCATTCTGCACCGCCTCGTCGAGGTCGTTCGTCGACAGCAGGATGAACGGGTCACTGCCGCCGAGCTCGAGCACGACCTTCTTGAGGTGCTTGCCCGCGATCTGCGCGACCGCGGCGCCCGCGCGCTCGGAGCCGGTCAGCGACACGCCCTGCACGCGCGGGTCGGCGATGACCTGCTCGATCTGGTCGTGCGACGCGAAGACGTTGACGTAGGCGCCGGCCGGGAAGCCCGCGTCGTGGAAGATGTCGGCGATCGCGGCGGCCGACTCGGGGCACTGCTCGGCGTGCTTCAGCAGGATCGTGTTGCCGATCACGAGGTTCGGGCCGGCGAACCGCGCGACCTGGTAGTACGGGAAGTTCCACGGCATGATGCCGAGCAGCACACCGAGCGGCGAGCGGCGCACCACCGCGGTGCCCTCGCCCGCGAGCAGCTCGATCGGCTCGTCCTTCGTGAAGTCGGCGGCGTGATCGGCGTAGTACTCGTAGATCGCGCCGGCGAAGTCGACCTCGCCGAGCGCCTGCTCGATCGGCTTGCCCATCTCGCGCACGATGATCTCGGCGAGCTGCTCACGTCGCTCGACGTGCAGTTCGCCGACGCGGCGGATCAGCGCGGCGCGATCGTCGACCGTCGTCGTCGGCACCCACTCGCGGTAGGCGGCGGAGGCGGCGGCGATCGCGTCGGCCAACTCGGCGTCGGTGATCGTCGGGTAGGTCTTGATCGTCTCTCCGGTAGCCGGATTGACCACGGCGTAGCTCATGGTGCTCCTTCTCAGACGGTGCACGACCAGGGCCGGGAACGGCGTCGATGCACACTCGGGGCCACCAGCCTATGCCGACGCGCCCGCTGCGGGAACTCGCCGGCACGGCGCATCCGAGTCATCCATTCGACGCGCGGTACACCCGGTCGCACCCTGCCCGCCGGTATCGTGGCGAACGCCGGCCGAGGAGGACGCGATGACGGGTCGCAGGGTGCTCGGCGACGTGCGCGTCGCCGACTGCTCGCGCGTGCTCGCCGGGTATCCCGCTCGCGCCGCGCGAAGCCGCGTCGCGTCGCGTTCTTCGCCCACTCGATGTGCGGGCGCCGCCGCCCACCGGAAGGACCGACCATGACCGCTGCCGCTCGCATCGACGAACTCATCGCCATCGACGCGCTCCTGACCGACGAGGAGCGCACCTGGCGCGATCGGGCCCGCGGGTTCGTACGCGAGCACGTGCTGCCCACGATCGCCGACGACTACGAGCAGGCGCGGTTCCGCGTCGAGCTCGCGCACGAACTCGGCGACGGCGGATTCCTCGGCATGCACCTGAGCGGGTTCGGCTGCGCCGGGGCGGGCGCCGTCGCCTACGGGCTGGTGTGCCACGAGCTCGAGTTCGGCGACTCGGGCGTGCGCACGTTCGCGTCGGTGCAGGGATCGCTCGCGATGAGCGCGATCCGCAAGCACGGCTCCGACGAGCAGCGCTGGAAGTGGCTGCCCGGCATGGCCGCGGGCGAGACGATCGGATGCTTCGCCCTCACCGAACCGCAGGGCGGCAGCGATCCCGCGGCGATGACCACCACGGCACGGCGCGAGGGCGACGGCTGGGTGCTCGACGGGCGCAAGCGCTGGATCGGGCTCGCCTCGGTCGCGGACGTCGCGATCGTGTGGGCGAAGGTGGTCGACGGGTCGGATGCCTCTGAGCCCGGCTCGTCCGCCGCGGCCGCCGCGCCGCCAGCCGCCGCCGCGGCCGCCGCGGGCGGGAGCGCGGTGCGCGGGTTCATCGTGCCGACCTCGACTCCGGGCTTCACGGCGACCCCCATCGCGGGCAAGCTCTCGATGCGCGCGTCGGTGCAGTGCGATGTCGTGCTCGACGGGGTGCGGGTGGCTGCGGACGCGCTGCTGCCCGGGGCATCCGGGTTGTCCGGTCCGTTCTCGTGCCTGAACGAGGCACGCTATGGCATCGTGTGGGGCGCGCTCGGCGCCGCCCGCGCCTGCCTCGAGGCGGCGCTCGACCGCTCGGTGTCGCGCGAGGTGTTCGGCCGGCCGATCGGCGGATACCAGCTCACGCAGGCCAAGGTCGCCGACCTCGTCGTCGAGTACCAGAAGGGCATGCTGCTCGCGCTGCACCTCGGGCGCCTGAAGGAGGCCGGCCGGTTGGCGCCCGCGCAGATCTCGACGGGCAAGTTGAACAGCGTGCGCGAGGCGCTGCGGATCGCGCACGAGTGCCGCACGATCCTCGGCGGCGACGGCATCACCGCGGAGTTCCCCGTGATGCGGCACGCGGCCAACCTCGAGTCGGTGCGCACCTACGAGGGCACCGACGAGATCCACCAGCTCGTGATCGGCCGGGCCCTGACCGGTCTGAACGCGTTCTGACGCAGGTCGGGCCCGGCCGGCTCACCGAGGCCGCGCCCGCGGGCTCAGTTGACGCCGGGGATCACCAGCCAGCGGTTGACGAGCACGAGGTAGACGACCACGAGCACGAGGGCGGCGACGGTGATGCCGAGGCCCTGCCGGCCGCGCAGCACGAGCCCGACGACGAGCACGACGAGCAGCACGACGGCGAGCACGACCGACCCCAGCGGAATGCCGGCGAAGAACAGCGAGAGCAGGAACAACGCGGCGACGACGAGCTCGATGATGCCGAGGACCGAGCTGCCGCGGCCGCGCAGTCGCAGGATGCCGTCGATGAGGCCGAGGATGCCGCCCGCGAGGGCGATGACGAGGAGCCAGCTGAGGGTGATCATGGTGTCTCCGGTTCGGGAGCGCTCCTTGGGGGAGCGGTGAGCGCGGGGATCCGCGCGTCGTCGGGGGTGACGACTCCGCCACGGTAGCGAGGCCGTCTCGGGGGCCGCGAGGGGTTGCGCCCGCTCGCCGGATGCCGGTATGCCGCCGACGGCATGCGACCCGGCCGCGTACCGTTGAGTCATGTCCCCGCGCACGGCGCGCCGGCTCCTCGGCGGAACCCGACTCGCCGTCGCGGCCGTCGAGATCGTCGCGCTGGTGGGCAACTTCGAGTACGTGCTCGGGTTCCGCCTGTTCGCAACGGCCAACTTCTTCAGCTACTTCACCGTGCAATCGGCATTCGCCGCGGTCGTGGTGCTGATCGTGGCCGGGTGGTTTGCGCTCACCGCCCCGAAGGATCCGCCGTGGCTCGGGGTGGTGCGCACGTGCGTGACGGTCTACGTCATCGTGTCGGGCATCGTGTTCGGGGTGATCGTCGCCCAGGCGTCGTCGTACTCGTACCGAGTCGACGTGCCGTGGTCGGACACGCTGCTGCACTTCGTGGTGCCCGCGCTCATCGGCCTGACGTGGACCGTCGACAGCATCCTCGCGGTGAACCCGCCCGTGCCCTGGACGACCGTCGGGTGGGTGCTGCTGTTCCCGTCGGCGTGGTTGGTGTTCGCACTCTGGCGCGGGGCCGACGTCGGCTGGTACCCCTACTTCTTCCTCGACGAGACGCAGGTGGGCGGCTGGTCGGGCGTCGTGTTCTGGTGCGTGGTGTGCCTGGTGATCTTCGTCACGGTGACCGCGGCCCTCGTGGCGGTCAATCGGTGGCTGTGGCGAAGGGCGCGAGCGCGGCGAGCACCTCGTCTTGGAACTCGTCGTCGTCGAGCGACTCCAGTCGCGTCGCCTGCGCCGCGGCGATGACCCCGACGATGACGGGCTCGCCGGTGGGACGGCCGATGTCGATCCAGGCTGCGACGGTGGGGCTCGTGCCGACGACGGTGAGCACGTCGGGCGTCGCGGCGGGCGCGTCGGCGTCGGGCATCGACGCCGACGCATCGCCGCTCGGCGCGTCGGTGCGCCAGAACGCCTCCTCGAACCGCAGCCACACGGTGTCGAGCACGCCCATGCCGAGCAGCGAGATGGCGCGCTGGTGGGTGAGCGGCAAGCGCGGCTCGAAGCGGATCGTCGAGGTCTTCAGCACCCCGAGCGGCGCGGTGACGATCACCCGGTCGGCGGTGATCGACTCGCCTGTGCCGAGCCGCAGGCTCACCCGATCGTCGGAGTACGCGATGTGGGTGACGGTGCTCGACACCGCGATGTCGACCTCGGCGGTGAGGGCGTCGATCACGTCGCCGAGCCGGCCCTGCACCACGCGCAGGGTGCGTCTCAGTCGGTCGCGGTCGATGCTCACGGCCGAGACCCTGGACGTGGGCGCGCCCGTGGCGACTTCGACGCCGCTCGAGATCGCATGGGCGAGCCAGTCGGTCGCACGCACGCCGTGCGCGTCGGGCGTGCTCGAGAGCGCGGCGGCTGCACCAGATCCGACGAGCGCGGTCGCGATCGAGACATCCTGCGGCTGGGTGAGGGCCCAGTCGTGCGCCTCGGCGATCGCCTCGACCCCGGCGGGGTCGATCGGCACCCAGTCGCGGTCGGTCGCGAGCGCCGTGGCCGGCACATCGATCAGGAGCGTGTCGACGGATGCCTCGTCGAGGAGTTCGGCGACCGCGTCGGCGTCCTCGCCGACGAGGAGGGCGCCGAGCTGCGCGGATCCGCCGAAGTCGTCGTCGTCGACCGAGTCGACGCGCCCGCCCGCCCGGTCGCGCGCTTCGACGACGACGACCCGCAGGCCGCGGCGCACCAGCGCATTCGCCGCGGTGAGGCCCGCGAGTCCGGCACCGACGACGACTACGCGTTCGTCGTCTCCCGCACGCACGGCGACCGCTGCGGCAGCGGCCTCACCCGAGGCGATCGCGCCCTGCATGGTGCCGGGCGCGTCGGTCGAGCAGGCCTCGCCGGCGAACCAGACGCGATCGCGCACCGGGCGTGACAGCGCGACCCGGAGTTGTTCGGTGCTGCCGACGTCGTCGTAGCTGAATGCGCCGAGGGCGTACGGGTCGGCGCCCCAGCGCGACCGCCGCATGGCCGTGAGGCGGGGCAGGCCGTCAGGCCCGGGGCGCGGGGTGAAGGTCGGCGAGGGCGACGGCGACGGGCTCGGTGAGCCGGTGGGTGAGGGCTCGGGCGTGCAGCTCGCCAGCACGACCGTCGTGACGCCGGCGAGTGCCGCCGCGAGGAAGGTGCGACGCGGCATCCCCTCGCGCGGTCGCCCCCTGGAGTCCATGGATTCAGGCTAGCCGCGCTTCGCGCGCGGCGGCGGCTCGTGGCATCCAGTCGCTTACTTGCTATTGACAAGTGAACTTGCAAAGAGCAAGCTGAAGCTCGAACCCGACATCGCACCGTACACGATTCACCGGAGGACACCATGACCCTGAGCATCTTCGTCAACATCCCGACGACCGACCTCGAGCGCTCGAAGGCCTTCTACGAGGCGCTCGGCTTCACCATCAACCCGCTCTTCACCGACGACAACGCCGCGTGCGTCGTGCTGAGCGACACGATCTACTTCATGGTCGTGACCCGCGACTACCTGCAGACGTTCACCGACAAGCCGATCATCGATCCGAAGACCAGCGCGCAGACGCAGATCTCGCTCACGCGCGACTCGCGCGAAGCGGTCGACGAGATCGTGGCGAAGGCCGTCGCGGCCGGCGGCACCGAGCCCCGCGAGGCGCAGGACTACGGCTTCATGTATTCGCGCGACCTCGAGGACCCCGACGGCAACCTCATCGGCTTCCTCTACATGGACCAGGCCGCCGTCGAGCAGGGGCCTGATGCGTACCTCGCCCAGCAGGGCGCAGGCGCGCCGCAGGCGTCGGCCTGAGCCGGGCCACCGCGTGGGCACGCGCGTCGCGCGCGGCTTCGGCCAGTACAGCGGCGTGGCCAGGGCCGTCGAGCGGGTCGGGGAGCGGTGGGCACTGCTCATCGTCCGCGACCTGCTCGCCGGCGCGCGCCGGTACAGCGATCTCAAGGCATCGCTGCCGCGCATCCCGACGAACATCCTGAGCGACCGGCTCAAAGAGCTGCAAGAGGCGGGCGTCGTCCGGCGCGTGCCGACGGTGCGCGGCGGGTACGAGCTCACCGACGCCGGGCGCGCGCTCGAACCCGTCGTGCTCGCGCTCGAGCGGTGGGGATGGCACGTGCTGGGCGAACCCGCCGAAGGCGAGGTCGTCTCGGCGGACGCGCTCGCGGTCTCACTGCACGCGGCGTTCCGCCCCGAGGTCGCCTCGGCGCTGCCACCGACCGAGTACGTGTTGCACGTCGGCGGCGCCAGCCTGTCGGCGGTCGTCGCGGGCGCGGTGCTCGACGTAGTGCCGATCGGCCCGGGCGCACTGCCGCAGCCGCGGCGGCGCACCGCCGTGGCGGCCCCCGAAGACGTGGTCGAACTCGCGGTGGCGCCGGCCGGATTCCGCGACCTGCTCGCGGGCGCATCGGTCGGGCCCGAGGATTCGCCGACGGTGCTGGCCGGGCCACCCGCGCTCGTCGCGCGGTTCGGCGTGACGTTCTGCATCGAGCCGGCCGCACCCGGTGACTCGGGCGAGGCGGCAGGCGAGGCATCCGTGGCGTAGTGGTGCCGCGCGTGCGCCGCCGCGCGTGTGCTGCACGACGGGCGCGCACGACGCGACCTGCGCGCCGCTTGCGTCCTACGAATCGAACCCCAGCCCGAGCGCGTCGAGCGTGCGCAGCAGCGCACCGCGGCGCCCGACCGCATGGTCGGCCCGGTCGAGCGCGCGTCGCACCGTGTCGATGGCGACGCCGGCGGCCGGCTCGGGCGGGAACGGCATGGGCCGCTCGCGAACCATCCGCAGCGACGTGCGCTCGTTCTCGCGACCCTCGAGCAGGTCGAGCATCACCTCGGCCGCGAACCGCGTCGCACCCACACCGAGGCCGGTGAACCCGGCCGCGTAGGCGACGCGACCCTCGCGCGCCGTGCCGTAGAACGCGCAGAACCGCGTGCAGGTGTCGATCGCGCCCGCCCAGCGGTGCGTGAACCGCACCCCCTCGAGTTGCGGGAACATCGTGAGGAAGTGGCTCGCCAACCGCTCGAAGCTCTCGGGGCGGTCTTCGTACTCGGGGCGGATCAAGCCGCCACGGTGGTACACGGCGTCGTAACCGCCGAACAGGATGCGGTCGCCGCTCCGCCGCAGATAGTGGAACTGGTTCGCCAGGTCGCTCACGCCCTGCCGGCCGTGCCAGCCGATCTCGGCGAGCTGCGCCGCGCTCAGCGGCTCGGTCATCAGCGCGTAGTCGTACACCGGAACGGTCATCAGGCGGTTGCGGCGCAGCAGCGACGGGAAGACGTTCGTCGCGAGGACCGCTCGCTTGGCGAGCAGCCGTCCGTCGTCGGTGACGAGCTCGACCGCGCCGGTGGATCCGGGCGTCTCGACCCTGCGCACCGCGGCGTGCTCGAAGACCTCGACGCCCGCTTCCTCGGCCGCGCGCGCCAACTCGGCGGCGAGCTTCGCCGGGTGCACCAGCGCGCTGGTGCGGCGTTCCCACACGGCACCCAGCACGATCGGCGACGCGAACGCCTCGCGCGCGGCGTGCTCGTCGAGGAGGGTCACCTCGTCGGCTTCGCCGCGGGCGGATGCCTCGGCCGCCCACTCGTGCAGCCACTCGACCTGGTGCGGTTCGACGGCCACCCCGAGGGTGCCGGTGCGCTGCCAGTCGGCGTCGACGCCCCACGCGTCGAGGTCCGCCTCGAACGCGTCGAGGTTCTCACGACCGAGCCGCTCGAGCAGGTCGATCTCGTCGGGCCAGCGGCTCGCGCCGTTCTCACGGCCGTGCGTGAGGGATGCCTCGCAGAACCCGCCGTTGCGGCCCGACGCCGCCCAGCCGATCGACTTCGCCTCGAGCACGACGACCCGGGCGTCGGGCTCGCGGCGCTTCGCGAGCAGCGCCGTCCACAGGCCCGTGTACCCGCCGCCGACCACCGCGAGCTCGGCGACGCTGCGGCCCGTGAGCCTCGGGCGGCCGCCGACCGCACCGGCGGGCAGATCATCGAGCCAGAACACCGACTGGCGGGAGTCGGCGAGCGCGTGGGTGATGACGGATGCCGGCGGCCGGCGCCGTTCGTAGACGGTGGTTGCCATGGGCACTCGCATCCAGTCGGTCGTCGTGGTGCCATCCTCTCGCACCTCGCCCCAGCCCGCCACGAGCCCCGCTCCTGGTAGGCGATTCAGGTCGGGAGGCGTGTCGTGCCGGCGACACGCCGGGCCCGCACCCGACACGCCGTGCGCGAACCTGAATTGCGTACAGGGGTGGGGGTAGGGAGCGATGGGCACTGCTCATCCTCCGCGACCTGCTCGCCGGCGCGCGTCGGTACAGCGACCTCAAGGCCCGCCGGAGGCGATCCTCGAGCTCATGCTCGATCCAGAACGATTCGGCGACCTGCTCGCGGGCACGGCCGACCCGTCGGCGGTGTCGATCCTCGCCGGGCGCCGAGAGTTCCTCATGAGGTTCACGCGCACGTTCCGCATCGATCCCGTCGTGCCCGACCGGTCGAGCGAAGCGGCGGGCGCCGAGGCATCCGTCGCGGAGGGTTCCCCTTCGCGCGCAGCCTTGGCAGAATCCGAAGCGTACTTTCGATTCCCGACGGGTGAGGAGCCAGAGGATGAGGATGAGGCATGCAGGGTATGCGGCGGTGAGTGCCGGAGCGCTCGTGGCGGGTCTGCTGATCGGGGCGGCGCCCGCGCACGCCTCGGGAAGCGGGTGCGACAGCGCCGACCGCCCGCCCTCGGCCAACACCTGGTACGACCAGAGCAACAACTACCGGGGCACTCGTTCGTCCTATCGCTACAACACCTACCACCTCTCGACCGTCGTCTACGAGACGTTCGGCCCGAACTACTACCAGGCAGAGGTGTGGTTCGAGGGCGGCATGCAGCCGCCGCAGCGCGTCGACTGTCAACGTAAGCCCGACACGCCGAAGCCGACGCAGCCGAACCCCCAGCCGATGAACGTCGGCGGAGTCGCAGGGGGCGGCGTGTTCCTGCCGACCGGTGGAATGACGATCTGGATGTCGAATCCGGTCATCCGCACGGGGACAGTCAACGTGGGCCAGCCGACGCCGGTAGACACCCTCGTGGAGTAGCGGCCCGGCGCCTACCGAGGCGCGATGTACACCGTGCGGAGCGTCTCGCGCACGGTCCACGCGGTACCCGCGTCGAGCGCGAGCGACGAGGCATCCGTCACCGCCCCGGCTCTGAGTCGCGCAGTGCCGTTCACGAATCGGTCCGTCCCGATTCACCCGCGCGGGGCGTGCGCCTCGAGGAACTGGAACACCTCGGTCTGGTCGACGCCGGGAAACGTGCCCGTCGGCAGCGCCGCGAGCAACGAGGTGGGTGTGCGCGCGGCCGGCCACGAGGCATCCGCCCACTTCTCGGCCAGGCCCGCCGGGGCCTGGCAGCACGCCGGGTCGGGGCAGCGCGACACCGCACGATGCGGTGTCTCACGCCCGCGGAACCACTTCACGTGCTCGAACGGCACGCCGACCGAGACCGAGTACTCGCCCTCCTTCGCCTTCTCGATGCGCGACGTGCACCAGAACGTGCCGGCGGGCGTGTCGGTGTACTGGTACCAGGGGCTGAACCGGTCTTCGACGTCGAACACCGTGCGCGCCGTCCAGTTGCGGCACATCGTGGTGCCCTCGATCGCGCCGAGCGCGTCGGACGGGAAGCGCACCTTGTCGTTCTCGTACGCCTTGATGATCGTGCCCGACTCGTGCACCTTCGTGAAGTGCACGGGGATGCCGAGCCGAGCCGTCGCGAGATTCGTGAACCGGTGCGCCGCGGTCTCGTACGACACGGCGAACGCGTCGCGCAAGTCCTCCATCGAGATGCGGCGCAGGTTCTTCGCCTCGGTGAGGAACCGCACCGCGTCGGCCTCGGGCAGCAGGATCGCCGCGGTGAGGTAGTTCGTCTCGATGCGCTGGCGCAGGAACTCGCCGTAGCTGGCGGGTTCGGCGTGGCCGAGCAGGTGCGACGAGATCGCCTGGAGGATCGGCGAGCGCGAGTCGCGAGAGGGCGACAACTGGGTCGGCAGGTAGATGCGCCCGTGCCGCTTGTCGGTCACCGACCGGGTCGAGTGCGGCAGATCGCCGACGTAGTGCAGCGAGAATCCGAGGTGCGAGGCCATGTCGGCGACGAGCTGGTTCGAGAGCGGGCCGCCGGTGTGCCCGACGGCTTCGAGGAGCTGGGATGCCTCGCGCTCGAGCTCGGGGTAGAAATTGTCGCGGGCGCGCATCTCGGCGCGCAGCTGTGCGTTGGCGCGTCGCGCCTCCTCAGGGGTTGCTGCGCGTTCGCGGTGCAGGCGGGTGATCTCGTCGTGCAGCGACAGGATCGTCTGCAGCGTCGCATCGCTCATCGACTTCGCGACCCGGAACGGCTCGAGCCCGAGGGTGTCGAACACCGGACCGCGCATGGCGCGTTCGACGGCGATCTCGAGCGCCGCGCGTTCGGACGGGGCATCGGGCTGCAGCAGTTCGTCGGCGGTCGTGCCGAGCGCGAGCGCGATGGTGCGCAGCATCGACAGCCGCGGCTCGCGCTTGCCGTTCTCGATCGCGCTGACCTGCGACGGTGCCCGATCGATGGCGGCGGCCAGTTCGCCGAGCGTCATGCTTCGGGCGAGGCGGCGGTCGCGGATGCGTCGGCCGAGTGTCAGCGCGTCGACCTCGGTCTCGTCGGGCTCGGGTGCCGGGTCGGCGAGCGCCGCCGCGAGCGAGCCGTGGCGGGCTGGGGTGAGGCGATCGGCGGTGACCATGCCTCATGGTCACACGCGGAGTACCGCACTGCAAACAGAACAATCAGGGAAGTTCACACGGATGCTGCGCTCTGCGCCGAACAGGAGGGCGCTCGCGTGGCATCCGACTGTGAAGAATCGTCTGGATTCTGAGCGCCGTCCGGCGGCCCTCCAGCTCGCCGCCGCCCGGGCGCGACGACTCGTGAGCCTCGGATCCTCGCCCCGGACCGGTCTGCGGCGATACGCTCCCCCCAGACCTCATTGACCGCGGTCCTAGCTCAGGGGGAGAGCTCGCATGGAAATCGTGCTCGTGGTGTTGCAGGCCGTCGTCGTCATCGGGGCGATCGTGCTCGGTGTTCGCGTCGGGGGAGTCGGTCTGGGGCTCTGGGGTGTGGTCGGCACCCTGATCCTCGTGTTCGTGTTCCGGCTGCCGCCGGGCAGCCCACCCGTCGACGCCTTCTTCATCATCATCGCGGTGATCACGGCGTCGGCCGCCATGCAGGCCGCCGGCGGCATCGACTACCTCGTGTCCATCGCGTCGAAGGTCATCCAGGCGAATCCGAAGCGACTCACCTACGTCGCCCCGCTCGTCGCGTTCGTGTTCACGCTGCTGTCGGGCACGTCGAACATCTTCTTCGCGCTCATCCCGGTGATCTACGAGACCGCGTACCGCAACGGCCAGCGGCCCGAGCGCGCGCTCGCCGCGTCGACCGTCACGAGCGCCCTCGGCATCACCTCGAGCCCCGTGTCGGCGGCGATGGCGGCCTACCTCGTGCTCATGGACGGGTCGGGGTTCGCGCTGCCGCGGATCCTCGCGATCACCATCCCCGCGGCGATCGTGGCGTGCCTCGTCACGTCGTTCGTGCAGCAGCGCATCGGCAAGGAGCTGCTCGACGACCCCGTGTTCCTCGAGCGGGTCAGACAGGGCCGGATCGAGATCCCGGCGGCGCTCGCCGAGCAGGCTGCGGCGCGCGGGCTCATTGCGGGCGGCGCCGCGAGCGGTGCGGATGCCTCCGGTGCGGATGCCTCCGGCGCGGCCACCCCCGGTGCGGACGCCTCCGGCGCGGCCGCCTCCGGGTCGACGCGGACGGGCAAGCGCGGCAGCGACGCGGCACCCGCTTCGACGAAGCACATCGAGCACGCGGTGCCGCCCGGCGGCGCGACCGCCGCGTGGATCTTCCTCACCGGCACGTTCCTCGTCGTCCTGCTGGGGCTCTTCCCGGGCCTGCGGCCGGCGTTCCCGACGGGCGAGGACGGCACGCTCGAACCGCTCGGCATGTCGCCCGTGATCGAGATGATCATGTTCAGCGTGGCGCTCGCGATCATCCTCGTGCGCAAGGTGAAGCCGGCGGCGATCGTCGAGCAGTCGTTGCTGAAGGCCGGCTTCGTCGCCGCGATCGCACTCTTCGGCATCGCGTGGATGGCCGACACCTTCATCAGCGCCAACCAGGAGACCATCATCGACCCGCTCGGCGACCTGATCGATGCGGTGCCGATCCTGCTCGCGGTCGCCCTGTTCCTCGTGGCCGGCCTCACGACCAGCCAGTCGGCCACGACGAACACGCTCATCCCGATCGCGCTCGCCGCCGGGCTCGCGCCCGGGGTCATCACCGCGATGTGGCCCTCGCTCGTCGGCGTCTGGCTGTTCCCCGCGAACGGGTCGCAGATCGCCGCCGTCGAAACCGACCTCACCGGCTCCACGAAGCTCACCCAGGTGCCGGTGTGGCACTCGTTCACGATCCCGATGCTGGTGTCGTGGGTGACCGTGGTGGTCGTGGGCCTGCTCGTCCAGCTCGTCGTCTGAGCGGCGCCGACCCGTCGCATCCGGGCACGAAGGCCCGTCGCATCCGATCAGGAAGAAGGAAGCCGAAATGACCGACACCTCCGACCTCGCCGCGCGGGCGGCCGCGCTCATGCCCGAGGTGATCGAGCGCCTCGAGGCGCTCGTGCGCATCCCGTCGGTCGCGTTCCCGGGGTTCGACCCCGCGCCCGTGCACGAGATGGGGCAGGCCGTCGTCGACCTGTTCACCGCGGCCGGCGCGACCGACGTCGCGCTGCTCGACGTGCCCGACGGCTACCCGTGCGTCTACGCCGACCTGCCCGGGCCCGAGGGGTCGCCGACCGTGCTGCTCTACGCGCACTACGACGTGCAGCCGGCGCCGAAGGAGCAGGGCTGGACGAGCGAGCCGTTCGAACCCGTCACCAAGGACGACGGACGCATCTACGGTCGCGGCGCGGCCGACGACAAGTCGGGCCTCGTCATGCACTACGGCACGCTGAAGCTGCTCGGACCCGACCGACCCTGCCGCATCAAACTGCTCGTGGAGGGCGAGGAGGAGACGATCTCTCACCTCGAGGCGTTCGTCGAGGCCAACCCCGAACGGTTCGCCGCCGACGCGTACGTGATCGGCGACATCGGCCCGCAAGAGGTCGGCAAGCCGGGCCTCACGACCGCGCTGCGCGGCGACGTCGCGTGCACGGTCACGGTGCGCACGCTCGCGAACCCCGTGCACTCGGGTCTGTTCGGCGGTGCGGCGCCCGACGCGCTCACCGCCATGATCCGCATCCTCGACACGCTGCACGACGAGCACGGCGACACCGTGTTCCCCGGCGTCGACGGGGTCGGGGCGTCGTGGCCCGGCGCCGAGATGGACGAGCAGGTCTACCGCGACGGGTCGGCCATCCTGCCCGGCGTCGAATTCCTCGGCACGGGCTCGCTCAGCGACCGGCTGTGGGCCAAACCCAGCGTGACCGTGCTCGGCATGGACGTGCCGAACACGCAGGAGGCCTCGAACGTGCTGCTGCCGCAGGTCACCGCGAAGCTGTCGATGCGCATCGTGCCCGGCAGCGACGGCGAGGGCCAGCTCGAGGCGCTGATGACCCACCTGCGCTCGCAGCGGCCGTGGAACGTCGAGGTCGAGGTCGAACGGGTCAAGGTCGGCCACGCGTTCGCGGTCGACGAGTCGCACCCCGCGATCGTCGCCGCCGAGGGTGCGCTCGAGGAGGCGTACGGCGCGCCGGTCGAGCTCATCGGCAGCGGCGCGTCGATTCCGCTCGTGGCGTCGCTGCAGAAGGTGTCGCCCGGAGCCGCGATCATCCTGTGGGGTGCGGAGGACACCGCGAAGGCGCGCATCCACGCGTCCGACGAGTCGGTCGACCCGAAGGAGATCGAGCGCATGATCGTCGCGCAGACGCGGTTCATCCAGAAGCTCGCCGCGCGCTGAGCGCGCTCCCGCGCTCCCGCGCTCCCGCGCTCCCGCGTCGGGGACGCTCGTGGTCGCTCAGGAGCGCGCTGCGCGACAACCAGCGTCCCCGGCGCGGTGGTGCCGTTCGGCGCGGCCGCCCACACCATTCCCGCGGGGACGCTTCTCGTCGTTTGCGGCTCGGGCGAGCGACCACGAGCGTCCCCGCACGGGTCGTCTTCGGCGTGGGCGGGGTCGACGCGAGTACTCCGCGCGGCGACCGTGGAGAACGCGGATGCTCCACAATCGATGCCGCCGCGGGCCAGGGTGCCTCGGGTAGCTTCGATGCTGGGCGGATGCCACGTCCTCTGCCATTGCCTGACGGATTCGATGTCTTCCCGTTCGCGGTCGCGGATGCTCTCGCGGCGGGAGCGTCGCGGAGGAGGATGCGCGCGACCGACCTGCATGCCCCCTACCGGGGTGTGCGCACCGTCGTCGGAATGCCCGAGTCGTTCGAGCGGCGATGCGCCGAATACGCCGTCATCATGTCGCCCACGCACGCCTTCTCGCACGCGACGGCGGCCCGATTGCACGGGATGCCGCTGCCGTTGCGACTCCAACAGGATGCGCGATTGCATGTCACGGCGCGCGGTGGCCGGCGCGCCCCGAGAGCTTCGGGCATCGCCGGGCACAAGACGTCCGTGAACGTGGCGATCCGCCGTGTTCACGGACTGATCGCATTCTCGCCGGCCGACACCTGGTGTTCGCTGGCCTCGCAATCGTCCGTCGACGAACTGATCGTCGCCGGAGACCGCCTGCTCGGGCTGCCGTATCCGATCGCGACGACCTCGGAGATCGATGCTGCAATCGCGCGGTATGGTGCCCGAACCGGCGCAGACCGGCTGCATCGCGCCCGGCTCGAACTGCGGGCCGAGGTGTACTCGGCACGGGAGACGACGACCCGGCTCGTCCTCGTGCGGGCGGGTCTGCCGGAGCCCGAGCCGAACGGTGTCATCGTCCTGCGCCGCGGTCGGCGGACTCGCGGTGATCTCGTGTTCCGCCAATGGAAGGTGCTCGTCGAGTACGAGGGCGAGCACCATCTCACCGACGTGAAGCAGTGGCACACCGACGTCGACCGTCTCAACGATCTGATCGAGGACGGCTGGCGCGTGATCCGCGTCACGAAGGCGACGACGGCAGCCGAGATCGTGGAGCGCACGCGCCTCGCCCTCATCGAGCGCGGATGGAGCGGATGACGTCGTCGGGGTCGCTCGTTGTCGGGTCGCCGGGGTCGAAGCGGCAACGAGCGTCCCCGGCGGGGAGGGGTGCGGCGACGAGCGTCCCCGGCGCGGGAGGGGTGCGGCGACGAGCGTCCCCGGCGCGGGAGGGGTGCGGCAACGAGCGTCCCCGGCGGGGAGGGGTGCGGCGACGAGCGTCCCCGGCACAAGGAGGAGGGGCAGCGGAAGCGGCCGCGCGTCACTCGAACGCGAACAGCGGCGGGAAGACGACCACCACGACCAGCGCCCACGCGAGGTAGACCGGCAGGTAGGCGGTCTGCCAGCGCTCGAGCGCCGCGAACGGCCGTCGCCCGCGAAGGAACCCGAGCTGCAGCCAGGCCGCCCAGGCGAGATTCGCCAGCAGGATGAGGTTGAGCCCGAGCGAGGCCGTCTTGTTGGCGCTCCATCCGAACTCGCCGGTGCGCGCGATCATCGCGACGAGCACGAGGGCGTCGATAATGAGCGCGCTGGCGAGCATGACGAGCTGCAGTCGGTCGAACCATCCGGGCCGAAGCAGCGGGTCGCGCGCCGAGTACGAGTAGACGAGCAGCGCGAGCACGACCACGAGCACGAGGTCGAACGCGATGAGCAGGTCGCGGCTCGCGTCGACGAGGTTCCACTGCAGGATCGCGGCGACGATGAGCGCGAGCATCATCAGCGTGAAGAGCGGCGTGAAGACCTTCGTGAGCACGGGCGCGATGTTCTCGATCACCCGCTGCTTCGCCTCGACGAGCCAGGCGGCGACGAGCACCGCGCCGGCGGCGCCGCACGGGATGACCCATTCGTTGACGAACCACGTGATGTCGACGCCGATCGACGAGAAGACGCCGACGGTCAGGGCGGTGAGCCCGGCCCCCCCCGAGCGCGATGAGCAGGTAGTAGACGAACCACTCGCCGCTGAAGCGGACGAAGTCCATGCGGGCCCGCCCCGAGCGCCAGTCGCCGTCGGCGTAGGCGAGGCCGACGGCGAGCCAGAGCACGACGACCGCGTGCACCGAGGCAAGCAGTTCGGTCGCCGCGACGGGCGCGCCGAACGCTTCCATCGCCGCGGTCGAGTCGAACGGGGAGACGTTGAGGATGATCGCCACGAGTGCGAAGGCACCGGCGACGACGGCGGTCGCGCCGACGCCGAGGGCACGCCGCCAGACGAAGTAGGCGGCGACGAAGGGCAGGACGAGCAGCGACCAGTTCCGCACGAAGAACGCGGGGTCGTCGGCGACGTCGAGGCCGAACGCTTCGGGCGCCTTCACCGCGAGCCCGGCGCCGACGCCGAGCCCGAGCGCGACCCAGAGCGAGCGGATGCCTCGTGGCCGGGTCGCTCGATCGCGCGCCTCGTCCGAGGCATCCGAACTCGTGGGCCCGCGCGAGGCGTCGCCGTCGGAGAGGACGAGCTGCTTCCAGAGTCGCTCGGAGTGCTCGCGGGCGTACTCGCGCGAGAGCTCGTCGACGGCTCCGAGTCGCTTCACCGCGATGAGGAACGCCTCGTCGTCGGAGAGGCCCGCGCTGCGGAACGCGTCGACCCGGTCGCGGAGGTGGCCTTCGAGTTCGTCCATGTCCTGCGACGTGAGGGAGTCGCCGGCGCTGACCCAGTCGCGCCACGACGAGATGAGCTCGTCGAGCTCGTGCCGCTCGTCGGTCGCCATGGTCACGCACCCCCCAGGGCGAAGCGCGCGCCCGGGTCGCGGCCGTCCCACACCTTGCCGAGCACCTCGCCCACGACCGCCCACTGCCGACGCTGGTCGGCGAGGGCGGCGGCGCCCTGCGCACTCAGGCGGTAGTGCTTGCGCGGGCGACCGGCGTCGGACTGCTTCCACTCGCTGTCGACGTGGCCGAGGCGCTCGAGGCGGTGCAGCAGCGGGTAGAGCATGCCGTCGCTCCACTGCAGCTCGCCGTCGGACAGCTCGGTGATGCGCTGCAGGATCGCGTAGCCGTAGGAGTCGCCCTCGGCCAGGATGCCGAGAACGACGGGCGTCGCGGCGGCCGCGACCAGGTCTTTGCCGATGCGCATGGGGTGCCTCCGGGGGTGCGTCGTACGGATGCCTCGTGGTTCTAGATACCCCGCACTGCAAGGTATCTAGAACCGCAAGGTATCATGGCCGGCCCTCAGGAGTCGAGCATGTGCAGGTAGTGCACGTTCGTCATCACGCCGAGCACGTTGCCGAATGGATCGACGACCGAAGCGGTGACGAACCCCTCGCCTCGCGGGGTGATGGGATCGAGCACGGATGCGCCGAGGTCGAGCAGCCTGGCGACAGCGGACTCGAGGTCGTTCACGTGCCAGTGGATGACGGCGCCGGCCGGGGCCGCCGGGTCGTCGTTCCGAGCGGGGGTCGCGAACGATGCCGGCGCGAATCGGCGGTCGATGAAGCCGAGCTCCTGCTGGTGATCGCCGATGCGGAACTCGACGTAGGCGGGCCGCCCCTCGGGACCCTCGCGGGTGAAGTACGGCTCGATGCCGAGGACCTCGGCGTACCAGTCGGCCGCCGCGGCCGGGTCCTCGACGTAGACGTTCACGGTGGCGATGCCTCGCAGCATGGGGTTCCTCCTGGATGGTCGGGGCCGGATGTCGCCGGCCCTTGGTGTCGATGCATCCATGGTCGAACGGAGAAGTGCTCACCTTCTGACCACTTTTCCGAGGAGAATCGGAACATGCGTGCAGACCGGCTCGTGGCCACGCTCCTCGTCATGCAGGCGCGCGGCCGGGTGACCGCGGCCGAGCTGGCCGAGGAGCTCGAGGTCTCGGTCGCGACTGCTCGCCGCGACCTGCTCGCCCTGTCGAGCGCCGGCGTGCCGGTCTACCCGCAGCCGGGCCGCGGCGGCGGGTGGTCGCTGCTGGGCGGCGGTCGCACCGACCTCAGCGGGTTCACGGCCGGCGAGGCGCGGGCGCTCCTGCTGCTGCTCGGGCCGCGGGCGGATGCCTCGGAAGTCGGCCGTTCGGCCCTGCGCAAGGTGCTCCGGGCGCTGCCCGAGCCGTTCCGGCGGGATGCGCAGGCGGCATCGGCCGCGGTGGTCGTCGGCGGTCGGGACTGGCGCGAGGCATCCGTGCCCGAGCACCTCGACGCTCTACAGCACGCGGTGATCGACCGCCGCGCCGTGCGGTTCGACTACACCGCTTGGGGTCGCGAGCCGGGCGCACGGCTGGCGCGCCCCCTCGGACTCGGCGACCGCGGCGGCACCTGGTACCTGCTGGCCGACACGGATGCCGGCCGACGCACGTATCGACTCGATCGCATGGCACGGCTCGAAATCCTCGACGATCGGTTCGACCCACCCGCCGGTTTCGACCTGGATGAGGCGTGGGCCGAGCTCGGCGAGGTCGCGCGAGCCGCAGGTTCGCGGGCCACCGCGGTCGTGCTGGTCGAGGCCGACCTTCTCGCGGAGTTCCGCGGCTGGGTCGGCCCGGCCGACCGGCTGCCGTCGCTGCCGGGCGACGGCGATCGGGTGCGCGTGCGGGTCGGCGGGCATTCGATGGAGGTGCTCGCGCGGCGCCTCGCCGGTTGGGCCGAGGTCGCCGCCGTCGTCGAGCCCGCCGAGCTGCGGGTGCGGCTCGGCGAACTGGGCGCCGCGCTCGCCCGCCGATACCCGACGGATGCCCCGCAGTCGTGAGCGGGCTCGGGCGGCGGTGGTCCCGGGATCAGACTCCCGCCCGGCGCGACTCAGGCCGGCGGAACGGGAGGGGCCTGGTACGTCTGGGGCGGGAAGGGCTGGGCGGGCTGGGCGACGGGCGGGAGGTACGCGGGCACCGGCTGCGGGTACCCGCCGGCCGGCGGCTGCAGGCCGCGCCAGGGCGACCCGCCGAACCCGATGAGCGCCATCCAGACGAGCGGCAGGAAGACGTACAGCACCGTGTGGCCGACGCCCTTGCCGAAGCCCTCGTTGACCTTGTGCACGGCCATGATCAGGAACACGACGGCGACGATGTTCGCGCCGGGCACGAACGACAGCAACGCGATCCAGCCCTGCTGGCCGCCGAGCTCGAGCAGCCTCCAAGAGCTGTAGAGGGGCACCCAGGCCGGCCAGCCGGGCTGGCCGGTCGCCTGGAACACCTTGGAGAGGAGCACGCCCGTGGCGACGTACGTGGCCACCAGGATGAGGCCGATGAGCGCCCAGATGACGACGAACATGCCGATGCTGGCGGCGAGCGCGTCGGTGGCTGCGAGGTGAGTCATGACGGTGTCTCCGGTCAGATCAGCGAGAGCGTGAGGTGGGTGGCGACGTCGCCCGACAGGGCCTCGTCGAGCGATTCGGTCGTCGGGCACTCGACGTAGATCATCACGCCCTCGCCGGCGGGCGAGAAGGTGCGTGCGATCACGGCGATCTGCGAGGCATCCGTCGTGAAGTACTCGATGACCGCCTCGGCCTCACCGACCGGCTCGCCGACCACGTCGCCGTGCACGATGCTCGTCGTGAACGAGTCGGGGTCGGGCTCGGTGTCGAACATCCACTCGATGAACCCGTGGCTGGTGGCCTGGTCGCCCTGCGAGCGGTCGATCTCATCGGGCAGCGACCCGTTCTCGTACGAGACCGCGCACCCGGTCGACGCGTTCGTGTAGCCGAGGTAGCCGATGGCGCCCTCGGTGGTGGGCGTCCACGCGTCGACGGCGGTGAGCGTGTCGTTGACGCCCGCGTACACGCCCTCGGGCACCTCGACGTCGAACGGCAGATCGACCGGCAGGTCGGGGCCGACGGCGAGGTCGGTGGGATCGGAGCCGGCCTCGGAGTCGATGCCGAGCCCGGTGCCGTCGGCCTGGTCGCGCACCTCGCTCTGCACGGCGGCGATCGTGGCGAACGTGGTCGCCAGCACGCCGACCACGTAGACCGGCACGAGGATGACGGGCAGCGCCGTCACCACGATGGCGAGGGCCATCGCCCAGCCGAAGCCGGGCTTGCGCGGGGGGCGCGGGGGTTGCGGCTGCGGTGGCACGGGCATGCCGATCGTCGGCGGGGCAGCGGTCACTGCGGCTCCTCGAGGGGTTGGGGGCGGCGGCCGAACACGGGCCGTCGCCCGATGCTATGCGATGGCGGGGCGACGTGTGCGACCGCATCGCGGAGCTGTTGACAACTCGCCCGTCGCGATCCGTCGGGGTCGGCTACCGTCGATCGGGTGCAGACCTTCGTCGCCGCAGACGGCGCCCCGATCGCCTACCACGTCCTCGGCGAGCCGAGCGCCGGCGAACCGGGCGCCGGCGAACCCGCACTCCTCGTTCCCGGCGGGCCCTGCCGCGGCGTCGACTACCTCGAAGACCTCGCCGGCGTGGCATCCGACCGCCCGATCGCGGTGCTGCACCCGCGCGGCACCCCGACGACCGGCGGCCGTTCACGCGGCTGGTGGACCGACGCCGACGACCTCGTCGCGTTCGCCGACCACCTCGGGCTCGACGCCGTGGACGTGGTCGCGCACTCGGCCGGCACCCGGCTCGCGCTCGCCGCGCTGGCGCGGCACCCGGCGCGCATCCGCAGCCTCGCGCTGGTGACCCCGCCCGCGGCATGGTTGACGGGCGTCGCGTACGACGGCGATGCGCTCGCCCGGGCGCGTCGCGACCCGCTGGTGGATGCCGCGTTCGCCTCGATCACGGGCGACGGGCCGCGCGATCAGGCGGAGTTCGAGCGCGCCCGCGTGACCGAGGGCCCCGCGGGCTACGCGCGCTGGACCGAGCGCGAGCGGGCGCACGCGACGGTCGGAGCCTGGCGGCTCTCGTCGATCGAGGCCTACTTCACCGGCATTCCGGATGACGCGGCCGCCCGTATCCTCGCGGCGCCCCGCCGCCCGACCCTCGTGGTCGCCGGCGACGGGGACATCCTGGTCGGCGTGGGCCCGGTGCGGGCGTACGCCGACGCGCTCGGAGCCGACCTGCGGATGCTCGCCGAGTGCGGACACTACCCGTGGGTCGAGCAACCTGCGGCGTTCCGCACGGCGCTCGAGGGGTGGCGGGCATCCGGGTCGAGCCGGTAGCCCCGACCAGGAGTATCGCGGTCGAACGCGGCGGCACGCCCGGCGGCGAGCCGAGCGTGCGCCGACGCACGGAGGGGCCGGTCGTCGCGCGAGGACCGGCCCCGCGGTTCTGTGCTCAGTACCCGAAGGCGTGGTCGCCCGGCTCGAGCGTCGCGCCGGTCTCGATGCGCACGAGGTCGGCGCCCGCGATGCCGTCGGTGCGGTCGGCGTCGTACCAGACCACCACGGCGCCGTCGTCGGTCGTGCCGGTGAACGTGCGGCCGCCGCTCTCGTAGCAGTTGCGCACCTCGAGCGAGGTGAGGTCGTCGAAGCCCTCGGCTGCCACGGTGCGGACCGTGTGCGACTTCGGAGTGTCGTTCGGCACGGTGATCTCGAGCAGCTCGCCGTCGCCGGTCGAGCCGTAGAGGGTGCGAATCGGGTCGGTGTAGGAGCCGTAGACCGCGGCGAGTTGCTCGATCGCGCCGAGCTGACGGCTGTTGCCGACCGTGCCCGGGTTCGTGAAGACGCCCGGTTCGTCCCAGCCGTTGAACTCGAACCGCCACAGCACGCCCTGCGGCGTCGTCGACGTCGGCAGGGTGCGCAGGGAGAACAGGTAGGGCCCTGCGACGGTGAGCGGCGCGCCGCCCGCCTGGCCGGAGTCGGTGATCTCGAGACGGTCGGGCTCGCCGAGGTGCGTGCGGTACTCGACCTCGAGCAGGCGACCGGTCGGCGAGACCGCGAGGTAGCTCCCATGGCCGCCCTCCTCGTCGCCCGAGCCGCCGATCCACACGAGATCGCGCGGCACGAAGTCGAAGGTGTCGCTGCCCTCGGGCGACTCGGAGCGGGCCACCTCGCCCGGCGCTCGGGTGGAGTTCACGACGAGCGTCTCGAGGGCGCCGTCGGCGGTCACGATGCTCAGCGCGCCCTGGCAGTCGGCGGGCAGGTCGGCGAGGGTCGGCGCCGGGTCTGCGGCGACGGCGGGTGCGGTGCCGGAGGCCACGAGTGCGGCGGCGGCTGCGGCACCGAGCAGGGCGATGCGGGCGGGGCGTCGGGTGACGACGTGCTCCTGTTCGTTCATCGGGAAGGGTCCGACGCAACGATACGGACTCCCTGCGCCGCATCCGATGGGGAGCACTCCCCGGCCGTGCACGGCGGCAGGGCGCGAGGCCCGAGCCCGCTGAGAGCGGGTTCCTTCCGCGGCGCAGAAGAACCGCGGAAGTTCACCCCCCGAATCCTCGGTCGCACCCCCGGCACGCCCCGCACAGTGGAGGACACAGGCCACCGGATGCCCCGTCGCACGCCGCCGACCACGGCCGGCCGAGGCACGAGGCATCCGATCACCACCGAAGGAGCACGACGATGAGCACCCAGCCCGCCCGCCCCGGCGACCAGACCCAGACCGCTGCCGAGCTGCAGCTCGAGTGGGACGCGAACCCGCGCTG